>MNZJ01000003.1 GCA_001873565.1 Candidatus Peregrinibacteria bacterium CG2_30_44_17
GTCGAACATGTCGATTCCTCTGTCTACCGCTTCCAGTAGGTCTTCCGGCGTGCCAACGCCCATTAAATATCTTGGTTTGTCCTCATTGGTGTGAGGGATTACGGTCTCCAGTATTCTGTGCATTGTCTCTTTTGGTTCTCCGACGCTTAGTCCGCCTATCGCTGTGCCCGGTAAATCCAAATCTGTAATAAATTTGGCTGACTCTGTGCGCAAATCGTCGTATGTCACTCCCTGTATGATAGGGAATAAGGCTTGTGCGTTTTTCCTCCGGCTTTTTAGATTCTCGTGTGCGGATTTGCATCTGATTGCCCACTTATGTGTTCTTTCCATCGCTTCTTTCGCATAAGATTTGGTCGATTTGCCCGGTGCGCATTCATCAAAAGCCATGATTATATCTGCTCCTATGTCGGTTTGTATCTCTATCGCTTTCTCTGGAGTAATGAAATGCTTAGATCCGTCCAGATAGCATTTGAACTCCGCTCCTTCGTCGGTGACCTTGGTCATATCTTTTAGTGAAAAGATCTGGAATCCTCCCGAGTCTGTGAGTATTGGATGGCTCCATCCCGACCACTTGTGAATGCCGCCCATTTTTTTTATCAGTTTCTCTCCCGGTCTTAGCATTAAATGATATGTGTTTGCCAAAATGATTTCGGCTCCAACATCTGTTAAATTCTGTGGAGTCATTGTTTTTACAGTAGCTTTTGTGCCAACAGGCATGAAAACAGGAGTGTTAATCTCTCCATGAGGAGTTTTCAAAGTACCTGTGCGTGCCCTGCTACCTTCTTGCCTGCCGTGTATTACAAATTCGAACATCTAGAAGTTCTGTTTCTTAAAAAGTGATCTGCTATTACGATTGCTACCATTGCTTCTGCTACCGGTGTTACTCTTGGGACGATACATATGTCGTGTCGTCCTTTGATGCCAACCGATGGTGTCGGTTTGATTGCTATTTTTATCCTTATTTCGTTGCCTGTTGAAATGCCACCTAATGTGCCTTTCTTGCGCTTGTTGTTTTCGCTGCCGCTGGCTTCCGCTTCTTCGAATCCAAGGTCTATCTCGAACGCTTTTGTTGCACCTATCGACATGATGGCTTTTGCAAGGTCTGCCTCCAGTTTGTCGAATACAGGTTCCCCCAAGTTCTTTGGAGGGTTCTTAATCGTTATTTCGATGTGTCCTCCAGAGGAATCTTTCTTTGCCGGTGTCTTGTAGTCGTAAGTCGAAGTGATTTTTGTTTTTGGCGATACTTCTTTTAAAAGCAGTTTTGCTATTGCTCCTGCCATGACGCGTGATGCTGTTTCTCGTCCAGAAGCTCGTCCGCCACCTCGATAATCCCTGTGGCCATATTTGTCTTGATAAGTTTGGTCAGCATGACCCGGTCTTATCAGCTTCGGGTCGTAATCTTCCGACTTGGCGTCTTTGTTCCATATTTCCATTGCTATCGGAGTACCTATCGTTTTTCCTTCGAAGACTCCTGATAATATGCAGGCTTTGTCCTCTTCTTTGCGCTTTGTACTCATTTTGCTGCTACTGTCCGGTTTTCTACGATCTAGCTCTTTTTGGATGAATTTTTCGTCTATTTGTAGTCCTGCAGGGCATCCGTCTATAACAACTCCAATAGCAGGGCCGTGTGATTCACCCCAAGTCGTGATTCTAAAAAGTTGTCCGAAAGTGTTTCCAGCCATAATCTTAAGTAGGTTATTGCTGCTTTCATTCTAAGATATAAAAAGACCTGCCGCAATGGCAGGTCTTCTGTAGTTCGGCTATAAGTGTTGTGTTTTACTCTTCTTCTTTTGCCAACTGATTGGAAATCTTCTCGTTGAAACGCTCTTCCATGGTCTTCTTGCGCTTCTTAGGTTCTTTCTTTTGCGCCGCTTCCTGTTTCTTTTGCGCCGCTTCCTGTTTCTTCTTGAATTTGTCTACACGACCTGTTGTGTCTACGAGCTTCTGTTGTCCTGTGTAGAATGGATGACATTTCGAGCAAAGCTCTGTTTCCAATCCTTCCTTAGTGGATCCAACGATAAATTTGGCTCCGCATGAACAGGTTATAGTTGCTTCCTCGTTGTATTTAGGATGTGTGTCGTTTTTCTTCATAATAGGAATAGGGTTTTGTAGGGTTGCAATGCTTAGGCCTTTTTCTTCTTTTTAGCTGGTGCCTTCTTAGTAGCTTTTACCGCTTTTACTACCTCTGTCCTGATCGGTTTGGCCTGTTTTGCTCGAGGACTATACCTAGAAATTATATAGAATGCAAGACAAAGTAAGATTATGATAAACAGTCCGAGGGATATAATGAACCCCTTTGAATATACTCTGATATCTACTTCTGCTGTTCTTGTTTCTCCCTGGTCGTCAGCAACTGTTAGAGTCAGTGTCCTTTTGCCGCTTTCCAGTGAGGTCATTTCGTATATCCCTTCCGTGCTGATTGTCTCCTCGCCCTCTCTCCATTCAAACTCTCCGATTTGACCATCCTCATCGTACGAATTTGTCGCATCTATTGTTATGGTTTGACCTGTTAAGTGGATGGGGAATCCTTTGTCTATTCTTATAATTGGTCCTTTGTTAGTGGCGTACTGATCTTCGTCGTCATTAAGTCCATCATTGTCATCATCTGGATCGGCATTGTTGCCCACTCCATCGTTGTCATAATCGGCCCATTCTTCACTGTCTAACGGGAAGGCGTCTTCGGAGTCCGATATGCCGTCATGGTCCGAGTCTTCGTCGAGAGGATCGGTATAAACTTCTTCCGAGTCAGGAATGCCGTCGCCATCATCATCGGAATCGGCATTGTCTCCGACGCCGTCTCCATCTGTATCCAATGTCTCGTTGTAATCGGTTGGCATTTCGTCCTCAGTATCTAGAGTGCTATCATTGTCATCATCGGTATCGGCGTTATTGCCGACGCCATCTCCATCGGTGTCGATCCATTCCCCGCTATTAAGAGGGAAGGCGTCTTCGTAATCTGGGGTCCCATCATTGTCATCATCGGTATCGGCGTTATTGCCGACGCCATCTCCATCGGTGTCATAGTCTACTGTGACGGTTCTGTATATAGTATTGTTGCTGCTATCATCGCCTGTATAGTCCCATGGATATACAGTAATAGATATTTGTTGAGTCCCTGCCGGAGGTGTCCAGCTCACAAAAACTGTGTCTGTTGCTCCTGCTAGCACGGAGATCGGTTGGTCTGACGAAATCTGTGTTCCTGTTGTGTTATTCCAGAATTGAATTGTTCCAAGCAGATCCGCATTAGAATCGTTTCCTGCTGTGGCGTAGATCATGACGGGAATATTTTCTACAAAATACTCTGTAGAAAAATAGGCACTGCTATCTGACAGGTATAGATCACTGCCTGCGGCTATAGCGTTTAACGGGAGTAATAGTGATGTTAGCAAAGCTAGCATGCACATACTGAAAGATGCTTTGAATTTTGCCATTTTTTTGTTTTTTAATGTTGTTTAAACCGGCAATTGATTCGCCTCAACAGTCTGTTCTTCGGATGTCTCGGCACTCTCGTCCACGTCTTCATCTGTTTTCACCTTCTCTATAACTGAGATTGAGGCTACTTGGTCGTCTCCTTTCAGTCTCATTAAATACACTCCTTGTGTGGCACGTCCTCTAGAAGGGATACCATTAAGTGGCATTCTTATTATTTGGCCTTGTCTTGATATGATGATTAAATCTGCATCTGTACCTTCTTTTATCACGCTTGCACCCAAAACTTTGCCTGTCTTTTGAGTTATGTTGGCAGTTTTTACTCCCGAACCTCCTCTGGATTGGAACCTGTAATTGACCAGAGATGTCCTTTTGCCAAGGCCGTTACCCATAACTACCAAGAGATCTTCTTCGTCACTCTTAACAACGTCCATTTGTACACAGTAGTCACCTGGCTTTACTCTTATGCCTCGCACTCCCATGGATGCGCGTCCCATAGCTCTTGCGTCGGCTTCGTCGAATTTAATACACTTGCCTTCATGAGTGACGATGACGACCCTGTCTCCAGGGTTTGTTTGGCGTACCCATTCAAGGCTGTCGTCTTCTCTGAGTTTGATTGCTATGAGTCCTGTTTTTCTGATGTTCTTAAAGTCTTCGATAGGTGTTTTCTTGATCGTTCCTTTGTGCGTAGCCATAATCAGATATTTTCCTGTTCGTTCTTCGTCGGCTGTTAGGATAGAAGTTATGTCTTCTCCTTCGCCCAATTGTAACAAGTTGACGATAGGAGTGCCTTTTGCTTGTCTGGCGGCTTGTGGCAATTCGTATACAGGCAGTTTGAATACGCGACCTTTGCTTGTGAAAAACATGATGTCGTCGTGGTTCATTGCCGCCTTAATGATTGCTATTTCGTCTTCTTCTTTGGTCGACATCCCTATTACTCCTTTGCCTCCACGTTTTTGTACCTTGAATGAAGATGGAGGTAGTCTCTTGATGTAGTTCTCTTTCGTGAGACTTATTACCATCGGTGCATTAGGAATTGTATCTTTTTGAGATATTTGTCCTACTGCATGAGGAATGACCTCTGTTCTTCGTTCGTCAGCGTATTTTTCTTTGATTTCCGCAAGCTCGTCTTTCATGATTTTGATGACTTTCTCCGTGTCAGCAAGTATGCCTTCCAGCTCCTCTATTAGTGCTAATTTTGCTTTGTATTCATCCTCTATCTTTTTTCTTTCGAGTCCTGCTAAAGTCTGCAGTCTCATTTCCAGAATAGCGCTTGACTGGAGTTCGGATAGCTTGAATTTCTTCATCAAAGCAGCATGTGCATCCTCCTTTGTAGGCGATTTCCTGATGGTCTCGATGACTGCGTCAATGTTGTCTAGGGCGATAGTTAGCCCTTCCAATATGTGAGCTCGTGCTTTCGCTATTTTGAGTTCGTATATAGTCCTGTTTGTGATGACATCTTTGCGATGTGCTATGAAGTATTCGAGTACCTGTTTAAGGTTCAATAGTCTTGGCTGTATGCCGTCTACCAATGCGATCATGTTCATGTTGAAGCTTGTCTGCATCGGAGTTAATTTGTACAGCTGGTTGAGTATCTTTTTTGGGTATGAATCTTTTTTCAGTTCTATTGATACACGAATTCCCTCTCTGTTTGATTCGTCACGTATGTCTGTAATGCCTTTTATCTTCTTGTCTCTGACCAAATCAGCAATCTTTGTGACAAGAGTTGCTTTGTTCACTTGGTAAGGGATCTCGGTAATGATGATTTGGAATCTGCCTCCTTTTTTCTCTTCGATATCGGCCTTAGCTCTCATCACTATGCCTCCGCGTCCATTTGTGTACATCGCTTTGATCGCCTCTGTATCATAAATCATGCCTGCGGTAGGGAAGTCAGGTCCTTTTATAAACTCCATTATATCGTCGATTGTGCACTCGGGGTTGTTTGATAGATGGATTGTCGCGTCTATGACCTCCCCAAGGTTGTGTGGAGGTATATTTGTCGCCATACCTACGGCTATACCCATGGTTCCGTTGAGCAGAAGTTGTGGCACTCTTGTTGGCAGAACTTTTGGTTCCTTGAGTTTTCCATCATAGTTTGGAGCCCAAGGTATTGTCTCTTTCTCTATATCTGCGAGTAACTCTTCTGCCATCTTCTCCATTTTTGCCTCTGTATAACGCATGGCTGCAGCACTATCTCCATCAATTGATCCAAAGTTACCCTGTCCGCGTACAAGCATGTATCTCATCGAGAAATCTTGTGCCAAACGTACCATGGAGTCGTATACGGCGCTGTCTCCATGTGGATGATATTTACCAAGTACGTCACCTACGACAGTAGCTGATTTCCGGAAGGATGAAGTAGGTCTTAGTCCAAGTTCGTGCATTGAGTATAAAATACGTCTGTGTACCGGCTTGAGACCATCTCGTACGTCCGGCAGGGCGCGGGATACGATGACGCTCATCGCATAATCCAGGTAGCACTCCTCCATTTCATCTGAAATGTTGCGGAGTGAGCCTGATAACATCTCCATCTGCGATGGGGTGCCTCCATCATCGCCTTCATCTGCGCTCGGTTTTTCTTCTTCTGCGTCAAACAGCGCTGGTTCCTCGTCGTTATCAGTTTCTTGTTCATTGATTTCTATGTCTTTGCTCTTAGTATCTTCTATCTTTTTAGGAGCTTTGCTTTGTTTTTTCTCTTCAGTTCCAGGTTTTTTAGGTGCTGATTTCTTTTTGATTTCTTTGTTGTTTTCATCGTTTTTCTTTTTCGGTGCCATATTTCAAGATTAACTTTATATTTTCACAACCGTTAATTTATCAGAAAACCGTTTGTGTGGGAAGGGGAAGTGAATATATGTGTTTTTGTGTGATTCGGGTGTTGACAATTCGCTTCAAGATGTTAGAATTGATTTCTGCAAATTATAATATATTAAACATGGGTTTAGATAATGATAATGAGGGGCCTGTAGATCATATGCGTCTACCGCTTCGGCCTGATGTTATGCGGGATGCTATGGCTCGTTTTATGGATCTTAAGAGTGATGCGTCAGATAGATTACTGCAAGATGTTTTTGCTGGTGGTGTTGAGGAGCAATTATTGCCGTTTGAGAGTGGTGTCTTGAAGCCTGCCGTAATGCATCGCATGATCCATACGTTGTCTGATGAGCTTAGTGCTATGATTACGCTTAGGGATGCCGGTGACTCATTTGATAGTGATAGGGCTGCTACGCTACTGCGTAATCTTGGTGTGCTTATCGGTTGTTTCGAGGGTTATTTGGAACAGTACTATGATGAGACTGAAGCTCGTAAGTTTGTTGAGAGGCTTATTGACATATTGGTGAGGTTCCTTTCCGATTATGCCAAAATTGATGTTACTGAGGTCGGTGAGGATTTCCGAAGCAGATTGGCTGGCGTATCAAGTGTTTTGGGTATTGAGCGAAATGTTGCCGACACCGGAGATCTGCTTAAGACGGATGTGGCTAGGAAGTTCCATCAGTGGTTCGCCGATTTAGTGGCAGCCAGGTTGCAGAAGAAAGTTGCCGAAGAGAGTAGAGACCTCTCGATGACTGATCAGCTCACAGGTTTGCTGAATAGGCATGGTGCTGAAATCTATAACAGAAGGATCTTCATGGAAGCCAGATTGGCTTCAGGAGGGCAGAGGGCATCCGATATTTTAGACAACAAAGGTTGTGCAGTGATTTTCTTGGATATTGATCATTTTAAGCGTTTCAATGACGAGCATGGTCATGCTTCCGGAGATGCTGTTTTGAAGCATTGCGCGAGAATCATATCCATGTTATCTCGCGACGGTGATGTTGTGTCCCGTCGCGGCGGTGAGGAGATTGTTGTTACTCTATCCAATGTCTCCGAGGAAGAGTCGCTGTTGATTGCGGAAAGGTTCAGATCTCATGTTGAGGAGGAGGGGTCTAGTATCCAAGAAGGATTACCTCCTGTCACCGTTTCGGTTGGTGTTTTTCATTGTTCCGGAGATGCCGTGCCTCATGAGCCTGATACAGCTATTAACTATGCTGATCGAGCTATGTATGGAGCTAAACAGCAAGGCAGAAACAAGGTTGTGTATTACGATCATCAGGCGCAGAGGTATAGGACTGTCGAATCTGTCAGCAAAACAGAAGGCGATTCTCCCAGTGATTACACGATTGCTGTTGTATCTTCCGATCCATTCTCTGTTGATGTGAATTAGCGCGGCGTATATCTTGACTGCTTAAGCATTGATTCTTTTCGGCTTTTTTGGTATAATTATCAGATATAAATTTGATATAAATGCCAAATCAGACGGACACAGACAGCAAGGTGCAGACGGTAGATAGCAAGACGCAGACAGCAGATGTGGCTTCTGTAAGCGAACTTCAAAAAGTCGACGCGACGGCTAATATTGTCCAGGTGACGCCCGGCAAGACTGCTCTGGTGCAGCAAAAACCTGCTGCAAAACCTTCAATTCTAGACAATATCAAAGGTTTGTTTGGTAAAAAAACAGCGGATGGCAAGGCTCAGATAGCAGGTAGCAATACACAGACAGCAGATGGGAAGGAGCAACCTCTCACTGCAGAAGAGCGCAAAGAGATATTGGAAACAGAGAAACTTTACAATGAAGGTTTGACCTCTATCAGGGATATTATCGCCCCCGCTTCTTAT
Source organism: Candidatus Peregrinibacteria bacterium CG2_30_44_17 (assembly GCA_001873565.1). Classification (GTDB taxonomy): domain Bacteria; phylum Patescibacteriota; class Gracilibacteria; order UBA1369; family UBA12470; genus CG2-30-44-17. Next base: position 8,083 of record MNZJ01000003.1, read on the forward strand.
GAAGTGTTTTATGATCATATCAATGTCGAGGGGCTTTATGCGCAGAGTTATTATGTATATGCTTATCCTCGTTATCTCGAAACGAACTGGCTTTCGCCGATAGTGAATTTTGAGGTTACGATGGATGTTTCGCAGTTCATATATCCTGTTGGATCCGCTCAGATTATGCGTACTCTTAAGAGAAAAGTTGCGCAGTTCCAAGCTTCACTCCGTATGAATCGTGAGAAGGGAAATGTAAGTGATCCTGCTCTTGAGACAGCTCTCGAAGATGCTGAACAACTCCGTACAGAACTTCAACGCGGACAAGAGAAGTTCTTCCAGTTTGGGATGTATATGACTATATATTCCGATGACATGAAGAAGCTCCAGAAAATTACAAAGCAGCTTGAAAGTCTACTTGGAGGCAAGTTAATTCTCACTAAGAAGGCTAATCTTCAACAGGAGTACGCTTTTAATTCTACAATACCTATCTGTTTGGATGAGCTGCAGGTTAATTCGAATATGAATACATCTCCGCTTTCCAGTACATTCCCGTTCATCAGTTCCGAATTAACGTCGAATGACGGTATTCTTTACGGTCTTAATAGGCATAACGAGAGTCTTGTTGTTTTTGACAGGTTCTCCCTTGAGAATGCCAACTCTGTCGTTTTTGCCAAGTCTGGTGCCGGTAAATCTTATGCTATTAAACTTGAGGTACTCAGATACCTGATGATGGGTGTCGATGTGATTGTTATAGATCCTGAGAATGAGTATGAGTCACTTGCTGAATCTGTTGGTGGTAGTTATTTGAGAGTGTCTTTGAACTCTGACAAAAGAATTAATCCTTTTGATCTGCCCGCGCCTGTAGATCAGGCCGAGCTTAAGCCTGGAGACCTTCTTAGATCAGCTATTATCGATCTAACAGGTTTGATGAAGCTTATGATGGGCGACATGACTCCTACCCAAGAAGGTATTTTGGATAGAGCTTTGATTGACGTATATGCGACAAAAGGTATCACGATGGATACACCTAATCCTTCACAGTTCAATCCGCCTACTATGGAGGATTTCCATGCGGTTCTCTCTTCAATGGACGGAGCTGAGGATATGGCTCAAAGAATTCAGAAATTCACTACAGGTACTTACTCCGGTGTTTTCAACAAGCCTACCAATGTGAATCTAGACAAAGGTCTTGTGGTTTTCTCGGTACGCGACCTTGAAGATCAGCTTAGGCCGATCGCTATGTATATTATTTTGAGTTATATATGGAATAGAGTAAGAAGCGAGCTTAAAAAGAGGATTCTCGTGATTGACGAGGCATGGTCTATGATGCAGCATGATGATAGTGCCAAGTTCTTATTCGGGCTTGTTAAGAGAGCTCGTAAGTATTATTTGGGCGTCTCTACGATTACTCAGGACGTTGAGGATTTTATGAGGAGTGATTTCGGCAAGCCGATCATTACGAACTCGTCTATGCAGATTCTCTTAAAACAGTCTCCGACTGCGATGGAGATGCTACAAAAAGTTTTCAATCTAACAGAAGGAGAAAAGTACATGCTTCTCAATAGTGGAGTCGGTCAAGGGCTCTTCTTTGCGGGACTTAAGCATGTGGCGCTCCAAATCATAGCCTCTTATACCGAAGACAAGATTATTACTACAAATCCCGAAGAGATTCTCAAGGGTAGGAGTGAGCGCATTTTTGAAAATGCTGAAAAGGAGCAGAATGCAGATGACAAGGCACAGACAGCAGATGACAAGACACAGACAGCAGATGACAAGACACAGCCAGCAGAGGGTGATACTCAAAACGTTGAGAGTGCGGATTATACATTCGACAATACGAGCCAGCTTCTCGGTAATTTAGAGCAGACCAAAGAGGTCGCCGAAGCTAGAATCGAGAGTCAGGACGTGATGCAGACAGCAGATAACAAGACACAGATGGTAGAGAGTGATAGTCAAGAGTTAGTAGTAGGTAGTAGTGTTGCAGTCCCTACGGATCAGCCAGTTATGCGGCCTGTTAGTTCGGAGATAGTTTCTCCGCAATCAGAGAATACCCAGCCAGCTGAAGTTACACCTGAGCCTCCCGTATCTTAAGCGGTTGCAATTTGGTTCTTTCGCATATTTAATATGAGCCATGCGTGATAATAAATGGCTCGAAAATTTGTTTGATGAGATGTGGGAGAAGTATTTTTTTGATGTGAGAAGGGCTAATCAAATCGAGGTGAAGTTCTCGCGTAAAGCTAGGACAAGACTTGGTTCTATTCGGATGACTCGTGATAAGAAGAAGTCGATAATACTGCTTAACGGTCTTTTCAGAGATTCGCTTATTCCAACTCAGGTTGTTGAGGGTGTTTTGGCCCATGAAATTGTTCATTACGCTCATGGTTTTTGTTCTCCGTTAAAAAGGCAACATAGGCATCCACACAAAGGTGGAGTTGTTAAAAACGAGATGGTCTCCAGAGGGCTTGAGCATCAATACCGCATTGAGAAGGCTTGGACCAAAGATAATTTTGTTAAGGAAGTTTCGTTGTGATAGAATCCGCTTCCTAATTCCATATTTCAACCCTATGCCTGAAGTCCGAGGACAATCTGATGATGATGATGATCTGTCTGAGCTTGATCTTGAACTGGTGGAATGCTCTGAAGACAGAGTCCATGGTGCTATTTCTCAAGTGCGTCAGGAACTTATCGCTAGTGATGGAGGGGCTATGTATCGCCATATTGTGAACCGATATCTTGTGAATGCAGATTTGCAAACAAGCCAGCAGTGGATGCTATTAATAAGCACTGGGTTAACTCGTGATCAGTTGATGCGTTTGATAGCGTATATAGGTAGCAGCATTAATAAAGATCCCGCTTATGCCCATATGGGGACGGCCTTTGCTCAGTCTTTTATCAATGGGATGCGAAATAAACTTGAGGTCTAATCCATCATAGTCATGATCTCGTTGATGGCGTCTTCCAAGGCTTCGTCTTCTTCTGTAGTTGGATCATCTTCCGTCATGATATCAGGTGTTACTCCAATACCGTTAAGGTCTTTCCATGTCGGAGTTTGCCAATGAGAAGTCGTGATTTTTAATGAAGATCCGTCGTAGTAGTTGTAGATGTCTTGTGCGCTACCTTTTCCAAAAGACTGTGTCCCCATAATTGTTGCATATCCATAAGCTTGTAATGATGATGCTGTGATCTCTGATGCCGATGCGCTGTATCCGTTAATCAGGATTACGGTAGGGTAGTCCATGAGTTCTCCGGGTCCATTGGATATGTACATTGTATTGATGTTTGTGCCGGATATCATGAACTCTATGCTTCCATGAGGCAAGAAGTGATCCAGTATCTGGGCTGTAGTATTTACGTATCCTCCGCCATTGTTTCTCAGGTCTAGGATTATGCCTGAAATGTCGCTACTTTCCAGTACCTCCTTTGTTAGTTCTGCGAATTCATCGCCGGTATTCTCGCCGAAGCTTAGCAGGTTGTAATACAGGATATTATCTTCCAGGACTTCGGTTGTTATGTATGGAATTACAAAGTCCGCTCTTGTGATTGTATATGTCGAATATCTCGTTTTGCCGTTTTCCGTTCTGCTGATTGTTATATCTACGTCAGTTCCATCTTCTCCTTTGATTAGGCCGATAACTGTTTCCAAATCCATTCCTTCTATCTCTGCTCCATTGACCTTAACTATTATATCGTTGACTTGTAAATTTGATGATGCAGCAGGGCTGTCGTCGACAAAACCTGTTATCAGTATTGTTCCGGCGTCGTTTTGGTGCACATATGCTCCTATACCTTTCATCTCGCCACTAAGATTGTTGTAAAAAGATTCTGACTCGGTTGGGTCCATGAATACTGTGTACTGATCTCCCGCGGCTTCGGTCATTCCTTTGATCGCTTCGTATATAAGGTCTTCGCCGTATATGTCTTCTGAGCTGTAGTACTCGGAAGTCAGCCTGTTGTATACATCCTCAAGAATCAGGATTAGAGGTACATCCAAGTCATCTCTTATTTGGCTTGCTACTATCTCCATGTATGCGTCTGTCAGAGTGTAAGCTTCCATATTGTATATAGCGAGAGCTGCTTGGCCTCGTGATAATTTCTTGTACGTACCGAAATACTTCGTGTTTTCAGGCGCTATGATCCCAAGATCGACAACTTTTTTGACATATGGGGCGTAAATGTGAGTCGGAGAAATGTCGTTGTAATCAAGGTTCCACTCCTCTTCATCTATATATAGTGCCGATGCGATTCCTCCCCATCTTAATATGAATTTTGCCGCTTCTGCTTTTGTGAGGCTGTTTCCTCCGTTAAATTCCGGATGTTCTCCTGACGTGTCTATGAGTCCAAGTTCTGCTGCTTTGTTGGCGTAAGGTGCGTACCATTCGTCTCCGGTAAGGTCGCCGAAATAATTTATTTGATCCTCTTCTGGCTGAAATCCTGAATTTGCAAGAAGCATCTTGAAAAATGCAGCTTTTGTGACAGATTCTTCTGGGTTAAAGTTGGTGCCTGATACGATGGCTCCGGTGTTTTCGAGATAATAGATAGCATCATAATATTCGCTTTCTTCCGGTACGTCTTCGAAGCTAGCTAATGCTTGAATAGGCATCAATAATAGTGCGCCGAGGACTAATATGGATATTGTTTTTTTCATGTTGTTTTGTAGTTAGTGTGCTTAAGGCTTATATATTATTCGGGCTTTTTCTGCAATGAAGCACAAAAAAATTTATGTACTATGCTTCTTCGGTGTTATAATTCGCCAGAGAATAAAATAAAAATATAAATGTATGGCTGACGATTTGTCTCCTCAGGTCCCTGGGCGCAGTTTTAATTGGTCACTACTTGTCAGATTTTTAATGTTCTTTGTTGTTGCTGGATTTTTATTCGTCTTGTTCTTTTGGGTTACGTTCTTGAGGGCTATAGATGTCGATACTGAGCTGAAAACTGAGGCCACTATGAGCAATGGGGAAAAATTTTCCACTCAGAGTTATGATGTTGCCGGTGATGATCTTGAAATAACTTTTGATGGTGTTGATGTGATGCGTTTTGTCTCCGGTAGTTCATTCGATGTCTTGGAGATTTCAGAAGAGGATGGTTTTTATACAGTGTCACTAAATCTTGTCGATGGTGGTGTGTGGGTCGCTAATATGGGCGGCGTTCTTGATGTTATGGTTATTGCCGGTGATTTTATGTTTAGGAATATTGATGGTTATTACTATATAGGCAAAGTTGATAGCGATGTTTTCGCTTATTCATACAGGCATCATTTAAGTGTTCATTTTCTGGACGGCGAGAATAATTCCCTGAACAGTTATTCATTGCCAGAAGGGTATTATGTCCAGCTGGAAGATGGGACAGTCTCTTCTGTAGTCTCTGGGCTGCGTTATGCCAAATTGGTCAAAGAGTATCCTTTCTATAGTATTACTGACGATCAGTCGCTTGCTTTCTGGGGTGGTTATGCTGCAGAAGACGACTCAAGGTATAGGAATTTATTGTCCGACTTTGAATCTTTGGTTAGGCAGCATTATGGATCTTATATGAGTGATTCCGATGGTTACTCTTTTGTTGATGGAATAGTGTCATTTTTGCGCGAATATTTGACTTTTTCTGATGCAAAGAAGCAGGAATGGGCTGAACAAGATACGCTTACTTATCTTAACCAAGCTTTGTATCTGAGTGTTAAGGGTGAGCAAGACGATGCTTTGGAGAAGTTGGTGCTTCTGGAACAAGGTAGTATCATTTCTGATGAATACGCGTCATATCTTAATTATTTGAACGTTGTTTTGAATAATTCACTTTATGGCGATGATCTATATCCAGTTAAAAGTTATTTGCGCAATCTTCTTTATGGAAATACGGATGAAGGCAATATTATTGTTTTAAGCCAGATGCTTGCCGAGATGTATGATCTGGTTGGAAATGGTGATGTTGCTTCAGCTAAGCAGGCTTTTGCTGAGTATGAGAGGGGATGGTGGGATTTCTTGGGTATGTCTGTGACGGATTTGAGTCAGTTCCGTACAGATATTAGTGAAGAGAGGGAGCTTTTGTCTGTTCTTTTGCTTCAGGAAGATGGTTTCTATGATGCTACTTATTTTTCTCTTCTTGGTGAATTTGAGCAGGCTATTTTCCGAGTCGCTATTTCCGGGTCTGACTTGGACGAAGAGAGGCAGGCTTTTGTTTCTAGCAAAATCAAGGTAGTGAATCAGCTTGAGTCTTTGCTTGCCGTTAACGGTATAGATGTTGATGATGCTACTGATCTGATGATTCTGCTTCTTGATGACGCGGAAGCTCTTATGGATGAAATAACTTCAGAGGCTGCAATACTTTCGTATTTTGAGTCTGAGATTGATGAAGGGTGGCTGGTGACTCAGTTTATTAACTCTGTCGAATATTCCAGTTTAGGTGGTAGTTTTGATGAGAAGTTTTCTGAATTCTTGAAAAAGGAGCAGGATATAGAGGAGCTCAAGTCTTATTTGCAAAGCCTGCACCTCGGATCTTCCGAAGATGGTGAGTTGACTCTTAGTGAGGCGAAAAAGCTTGTCTATGCATCTTTTGATGCTGCCGGAGTCTCTTACACGGCTATTGTATCTGTTGGAGACAGCGGTTATAGGCTTTTTGAAATACAAGGAGGCGAGGTTTCCGGCATCTCATTTTCGGCGAAATATGACAGGGAGAGTGAGCTTATCTACGATCTGCAGGCTGAAGGTATCAGTTTTACGACCGGTGTTCATTTGAATAGTTTGGGTGAAGTATTATTCGGACTCACTGACTTCGGCAACAGCAGCGATATTGAAACTGAGAGTAGCACTGGTGATAATCCGAGTGACTGGAGTTATTCCGAGGAGGTTGCAATTTCTCTTCTCGTAGATTATTTGGGTGAGTTTGGTATAAAAATTTCTGATGCAAATGTTGTGTCTGTTGATGTAGAGGGAGATTTATTCTCTCTGGAAGGAGTAGATTTGGCCGGTTCCCAAGTTGACTTTGTCGTGTGGGCTGGCGAAGACATAGTTACATACGTGAGCGTTGATGGAGTTTCTATTGATGGTGAATACAAGACTTTCGAGCTCGAAAGTCTTGTCAAAGATTCTTTATCTAACTAGCTTTTTGTTTTTTTAGCTACTGTGCTAGAATGGCGCAGGTCTATTTTTTTTAAACATAAATACACATATGGCTGATAATAAAGGATATAGTGCCGATAATATCACCGTGTTGGAGGGGCTTCAGGCTGTACGTAAGCGTCCCGGAATGTACATCGGTACTACTGATATTGCGGGGTTGCACCACCTGATTTGGGAGATCGTTGATAATGCTATTGACGAAGCTATGGGTGGGCATTGTGAGAATATCGTTGTTGTAATCCATGCCGATGGTTCCTTGTCGGTTGATGATGATGGTCGTGGTATCCCTGTTGATAAACACTCTCGTACCGGTAAATCCGCCTTGGAGACCGTACTTACTGTCTTGCATGCAGGAGGTAAGTTTGGAGAAGGTGGAGGTTATAAAGTCTCAGGTGGTCTACATGGAGTCGGAGTCTCTGTTGTTAATGCTCTTTCGACCAGCTTGAAAGCTGAGATTTATCGTGATGGGAAAGTTTATTTCCAAGAATATAGCAGGGGTGATGCCCTATGTGAGCTTAAGGTTATCGGGAAAACTGATCGCACAGGTACTAAGATTACATTTACGCCTGATCCGGAAATCTTCGAGTTGGTTGACTTCAAGTGGGATATTGTGATGAACAGACTGAGGCAACAGGCTTATTTGACGAAGGGTGTGACTATTAAAGTCGTTGACGAAAGAGATGATAAAAAATATGAATTCCATTTCGAAGGTGGAATTAAATCTTATGTTAGGCATATAAACAAGAATAAGGAGGCGATAGGTAATGAGATAGTTTATATAGAAAGAGAAGTCCCTGAAGGCTCTATTGAGGTTGCTTTGCAGTATACTCAGGCTTTTCAGGAGACTGTTTATACTTTTGCTAACAATATTCATACTACCGAGGGTGGTATGCATTTGACTGGTTTTAGATCAGCATTGACCAGAGTTGTTAACTCTTATGCTCGCAAGAACGATCTTCTTAAGGAAAAAGACGACAATCTCACTTCTGATGACGTTCGCGAAGGCCTTACTGCAATTATCTCTGTTAAGCTGGCTGATCCACAGTTCGAAGGACAGACAAAGAGTAAGCTTGGTAATGCTGAGATGAGAACTGCCGTTGAGACAGTTTTTGGTGAGGCTTTTATGCAGTTCTTGGAGGAGCATCCTGCTGAAGGACGCGGAGTTGTTGGCAAATGCGCCCTTGCCGCAAGAGCTCGTTTGGCTGCTCGCGCTGCTCGTGACACTGTTATTAGGAAAGGCGCCTTGGAAGGTATGACTCTTCCCGGTAAATTAGCCGACTGTTCTACCAGAGATGCTTCTATCTCAGAGCTCTTCATAGTTGAGGGTGATAGTGCCGGTGGTAGCGCAAAACAAGGTCGTAATCGCGAGTTCCAGGCTATTTTACCGCTTAGAGGTAAAATCCTTAATGTAGAGCAGGCTAGATTGGATAAAATCCTAGCTAATAATGAAATTAAAGCTCTTATAATCGCTATTGGTGTCGGCGTGAGCGAGACTTTTGATTTGACGAAGCTCCGTTACAATAAAATTGTTATTATGACAGATGCTGACGTGGATGGAGCTCATATCAGGACTCTGCTACTTACATTATTCTTCCGTTATTTCAAGCCTCTGATAGAAGGTGGGCATTTGCATATAGCTCAACCTCCTTTGTACAAAATTACTCAAGGCAGTAAGACGGCTTATGCTTATCACGATGAAGAGAAGGAAGAATTCATGAAAAGTCTTGACTCGGATAAGAAAATATCTGTGCAGAGATACAAAGGTCTTGGTGAGATGAACCCTGATCAGCTTTGGGAGACAACGATGGATCCTGACAGACGCAGCATGCTTCGAGTGACTATTGACGATGCTGAGAGGGCTGACAAGGTTTTTGATACTCTTATGGGGTCCGAAGTTGCTCCTAGGAAGAAGTTTATCCAGACTCATGCAAAAAGAGTAAGAAATCTGGATATTTAGTTGCCCAAGTCCTTCGCACATTGCTACTTTGAAAAAATAAATATTTTTTAACACTGTCTCCAGTATGAATAGAATTTTAAAATCAGGGTTTGTAGTCATTCTCATTGCGAGTCTATTGCCTCTTGCGGGTTGTTTCGGACTAGGGGAAACGCCAGATCTTGCTCGTAGCTTTTTTCAAATGATTGCAGATGGCGATATGGAAGGGGCGTACGACTCTACAGGTGATATGTTCAAAGAGTATACATCTTATGATGATTTTGTGGTTCTTTCCGAAACGGCTGAACTTGCCAGTTATCTTGATTTCCAATCTAGTGGGTTTGAGTATAGCACCGAAGATGGTTACACAATTCAGACTTTGACGGGTGATTGGTATGATACGGATGGATACTATTACCCTTTAGAAGTGTATTTTGTTGAGGTTGATGATGAGTGGACGCTGGTTGGGTTTTACTTCACGGAATAGGTATTAAGTCGCCTTGATTATGATTCTCTAAGAAGCCCCGCTTGAAGCGGGGCTTCTTTAATGGTATAATTATAGGATATAAAAATCATGTAATGGATATCTTTTGTAACATAAATGATGATGATGAACTCTCTTTCGAAAGTGTTTTAGAGCCTTCGGAAGACCTGTTTGTTGCAACTTTGAAGGAGTTTCGGAAGACGATTAGCCTCCTTAATGAGAAAGCTTCAGGTGTTGCTACTTATATCTTTCAAAAGATGGAAGGTGATCATTGGGTTCTCCAAGAGGATATACATGATGACGATGAGTTCGATTGTGCTATCTTTCGTGTCATCGAGGGTAATGTTTATGCTTTGTCGATGGATGTGATGAAATTCTTCAAGAAAGCGCTTAAGAAGTTTTAGCGATTTTGTTGACATTCGAGGTTATTTCAGTAGACTTGCTCTGTTTTTTATAAAACTTAATATGAATAGAAAGGAGGCTAGTTTACTATGATTGGTGTACAGAAGCATAAAAACAATAAGAAGGTTTCTAACGATAGACTTGTTAATATTTTCAACAAAGTTGTCTCGAAGAGTCGTGTTCTTATGGAATCTAAGAAACGTAGATTCAGAGCTAAAGATAAGAGCAAGATACAACAGAGAGAATACGCTGTTGTAAGCGATCGTTACAGAACTGAGAGAGCTAAGAAGAAGCATTATTAGCCATTAGGAATAAGTTATTATTCAGTAGCAGCTGATGTTATGCGTATTTTTGATGTTCTCAGTAAGGCTAAGAATGATAAGAAGCTTCTTGAAGCGGAGCTTCTTTTGGCTTATATACTCGGCAAAGGTAAGGAGTGGGTTATTGCGCATAGCGATGACGACGTATCCGTTGATGATATGAAGAAGTTCCATGATTTATGGATCAGGCTTGCTGCTGGCGAGCCATTGGCTTATATAGTCGGCTGTAAGGAGTTCTATGGTTTGAATTTTCTGGTTGATAATCGCGTCCTAATACCACGTCCTGAGACAGAATTCTTGGTCGAAGAAGTCCTTAGACTTAGCCGGCTAGATCGTTTTGCGAGTAAAAAAAGTGTTCAAGTTGTTGATGTTGGGACAGGGTGTGGTGCTGTAGCGTGTTCGCTTGCTAAATCGTCAGATGTCTTAGCTGTGTGTGCGGTCGATGTGAGTCAGGATGCTTGTGATGTTGCACTTAAGAATGCTTCTAACCTTGGTTGCAAGATTGATGTTATATGTGGCGACTTACTTGGACCTGTAAAAGACAGGAGTTTCGACATCATTGTTGCGAATTTGCCTTACATTGGGATTGAGAAATTCGATTTTGTCGCTGATGATGTTGCTAAATATGAGCCTGATGTCGCGCTCTATGGTGGAAGTGATGGTCTTAGGCTTTATGAAAGAATGTTTGCCCAAATATTGGAGTATGGGATGGCACCTAGGTATATTCTTGGCGAGTTTGGGTTTCTTCAAGCGGAAGCTTTGAGGGAGCTTGTAATTCGATTTTTTCCGAATTCTAACCTTGAGATCAAACAGGATTTGTCAGGACTCGATCGTAACTTTATAATTACATCACTATGATAGACGAAGCACAAAAGTCGAAATTGCAAGGCATTGAAGATCAATCTATTGAGATAGAGGGCAAGCTTGCTGATCCTAACGTGATTTCTAATCAGGTGGAATATACAAAATTGGCTCGCAGGAGGAAGGAGCTTTCCGCCGTAGTTGCCTTGTTCCGTGAGTTCAAAGAGGTTTGTAAGATCATTGAAGATTCAGAAGAGATGCTTGAATCTGAGGCTGATGAAGAGATGCGTGAAATGATAAAGGAGGAACTTAAGTTGGCCAAGGAGCGTATTGTCGGCTTGGAGGATGATCTAAGAGTTGAGCTTTTGCCTAAGGATCCTAACGATTCCAAAAATTGTATTATGGAGATTAGAGCTGGTGCCGGAGGAGAGGAAGCTTCGATTTTTGGTGAGGAGCTCATGCGTATGTATATGAAATTTGCTGAACGTGACGGATTTAAGATTGAACTGCTTTCGAAAAACGAGAGCGATCATGGTATCAAAGAGGCTACCTTCAAAATTGATGGAGATGGCGCTTACGGCAGAATGAAATATGAGAGTGGTGTTCATCGTGTTCAACGTATACCTGCTACTGAGAGCCAGGGGAGGGTGCATACTTCCGCTGCTTCAGTCGTTGTCCTGCCTGAAGCCGAGGAGGTCGATATTGAGGTAAAAGACGAAGATTTGCGTATTGATGTCTTCCGTGCACAGGGTTGTGGTGGTCAAAGCGTTAATACTACCGATTCCGCTGTTAGGATTACCCATATGCCTACAGGTGTTGTCGTCTCGTGTCAGGATGAAAAGTCTCAGCTCAAGAATAAGATTAAGGCTATGAGTATTCTAAGGTCACGTCTATATGCTGCCGAAGAAGAGAAGCGTTCCAAAGAGCTTGGAGAGGCGCGTCTGGCGCAAATAGGTAGCGGAGATCGTAGCGATAAAATCAGAACTTACAATTTCCCTCAAGACAGGGTTACCGATCATCGTATTAAGGCTAATTTCAGTAATTTGCCAAAGATTATGGATGGTTATATCGAAGAGATCATCGATAAGCTTACTCTCGAGGATCAGGCGATGAGGATGAGAGGGTGACGACGGATATATGATTTGTCTCTCAAACGGCTTCGCTTACTCATTATTTCGCGCTAGCATGTACGCGCTCAATAAATGTGTAGCGCTGCAGATGTTTGATCGACAAATCATATATCCGTTTTATTGTTTGAATTCTCTCAAACGGCTTCACTTTATTTTCCTGCGGATTTGAAGGCTTGTTCCCACTCTTCGTATTTGGATGATAGTGCGAATTTCAGGTCTGTGCCGTCCCTGAGCTTGATGCCTAATACTTTTTTGTTTAGGCCGTATTGAGCATTTTCGTAACTTGCAATGTCGTTTAATGGTATGTCGAATACCACTCCTCCTCTTAATGCTTGAAACAGCATGCCTATTAATCCGAAAAATATATTCGGATTCTTTGACCAAACCAATCGCTTGGTGGTCAGATACATCTGTCCGAACTGCACGTGCAATTTGCTTTTGATGTAGCTTACCATCTCTTCCCGAAGCAGATTCTCGTCTTGTTGTAGCTCGAATTTTGTAGCCATAGATATGTTTATTATGATTTCAGAGAGTCCTTAGTTCTTTCGGCATATCCATTGTAGTTGCTATAGCCTCCAAAAGCGAGTTGGATGCCAGTCTGTTAGCTCCGTGGAGACCTGTTCTTGCTGTTTCTCCGTAAGCGTATAGTCCCGGCAAAGATGTTCTGCCGCAAATATCTGTTGCAATTCCTCCGCATAGGTAATGAGCTGCTGGTTCTATTGGTATCGGTTCTTTTGTAAGATCGAACCCGTATTTTTTTAGAGTACTGTATACGTGGGAAAAAGTTGCTTTGGTTTTTGCCTTGTCTTTGTGAGTGAAGTCTAGGAATACTTTGTGTCCTGAATTCCGTTTCTTGTTGATTGCGGAGCAAACGATGTCTCTTGGTGCGAGTTCGTCTATGAATCTGGCACCGTTCTCGTCGATTATGCGTGCTCCTTCGCCTCTGAGGGCCTCTGTTAGTAGAAATGTTGGTTTTCCCGGCGCACTTAGAGCTGTAGGGTGAAACTGGATGTATTTCATGTCCATGAGTTTGGCGCCTACAGCTTTGGACATGTCTATGCCATCTCCTGTTGAGACTTCCGGGTTTGTTGTTGCTTGGAATTTCCTCCCTATGCCGCCTGTGGCGAGAATAGTCGCTTTTGCGGCGATTCGCAGTGTGCAATTTTTTTGTTCACAAATTGCGTGGCAGCCTGTGATCTTGCCATTTTTCTTGGTTAATTTTGTGGCGCGTGTGTGCTCAAGGATGTGGATGTTTTTGATTTTGCGCACTTGCTTTATGAGTGCTTTTTCTATTGCATCTCCGGTGTGGTCGCCGACATGACTGATACGTCTTTCGCTGTGGCCACCCTCTCTGTGTAGAGTTTTGTCAAAATTCACTCCGATCGAAGCGAGGTGTCTTATGACCGCAGGGCCTTTTTCTATTATATACTTTACGGCAGACTTCTTGTTCGTGTAGTGGCCGGCTTTGAGAGTGTCTTCTATGTGCTTGCCTACGCTGTCTTTTTTGCTTGTGACTGCTGCTACTCCGCCTTGTGCCATCTCCGTTGCGCTGTCTGAGATTTTTTTCTTTGTAATCAAAAGGACTTCCCCATATTGAGATGCTGTGATGGCGAAGTTCAGTCCTGCTGCGCCAGATCCTATGACTAAAAATTTAACGGATCGTGATTCCGATTTCATGGTAGTAAGGGAAGTATTTTTGAACCTCGGCTAAAAATTTATCTGCAAGCTTGGCTGAATATGCGTTGTTTTGACCTTTTTCCATCTGATTACATAGTTTTGATGTCCAATCTTCTACTATGTGTTGAATCTCTTTCCCCTCATTATCAAATAGTGATTTGTGTTTCCTCTTATCTTGTCCGTAATCTTGGTTGAGTAGCATGAATTTCATCATTTTCTCCTGATGCGTCTGAAACATTTCTTCGACATATTTTTTGTATTTCGGAGTTGCCATGAGTTTTCCTGAAGTTAGATTTTTTACTTTCCTGTTTGAATTATAGCTTTTTCAGATTTCTTTTGGTAGTCTTTCTTTCGATTTACTTGGAATAAATCTAAACAATATGAATTTACCTGTACTGGTCGCCCCTGGTGGCGACTTTCAGAAGCTGCGCTATGCTTTCACTTATGGCGCCGATGAGGTCTATGTTGGCACGTCCGCTTTTTCACTCAGGTCTAAGACGTCTAAGATGCAACAAGAAGAGATCCTAAAAGGTAAGGCTTATGCAGATAAGATAGGCAAGAAGCTTAATATTGCTGTAAATATCTATCCGCGTAACAACAAAATAGCTGGGATTTACAAGCACATAGAGTGGCTTCGTGATGAGGTTAAGCCTCATGCCATTATTGCCGCTGATGCTGGTGTTATTTCGATAATAAAAGAAGTCTGGCCCGATGCTAGGATCCATCTTTCCGTTCAAGCCAATAATGTCAACTGGAAGAGTGTTGAGTTTTGGCATAAGCAAGGCGTTAAGCGTGTCATTCTCTCCAGAGAGCTGCATATTGATGACATTCGTGAGATCAAGAAGAGAGTTCCTACAGTCGAGATCGAGGTGTTTGTCCACGGAGCTATATGTATGGCTTATAGTGGGCGATGTTTGATTTCGAATTACATGACGTATCGAGACCCAAACCAAGGAGCTTGTGCGCATTCTTGCAGGTTTAAATATAAACTGCTCGAAGAGCCGAATAATCTAGGCGTTCTGGAGGATTTGAATGAGAAAAATCTTGTGGCAGAAGAGAGCTTGCGACCCGGAGAATATATGCCAATTACAGAGGACGAGCATGGTACATACCTGATGAATTCGCGTGATATGTGCCTTCTTCCTTACTTGAAAGAGCTTATTGATGCAGGTGTAGATGGACTTAAAATCGAAGGTCGCAGTAAGACAGTATACTATGCTGCTTGTGTTGTGCGTCTCTATAAGCAGGCTCTTAATGATATAGCTGCTGGTAAACCTTTTGACGAGTCGTTGATGGAAGAGGCTTATAAGATATCTTCTCGAGGTTATACTCCCGGATTTTTGTTTGGTGACTTGAAAGAGTATTCAATGCGTTACGAGGCTAACTCTTCTATAGCTAAGGCGAAATTTATTGGCATTATTGGAGAAGAGGTCGCTCCCGGTGAATACTTGGTAAACATCAAGAATCGTCTTGAAGTTGGTACTGATATCGAAGTCGTCATGCCTGATCGTATAGTTAGTACTAAGGTTACTACTTTCCGCAAAGAAGACGGCTCAGAAGTTGATACCGTACATGGTGGGGCAGGGGATAGAGTGTTTGTACTCGGCGAGAAAGGGCTTAGTGGAGGTTTGGCGCGGGTACTCTCTCAATAATCTCATCAGCTTTTGAAGTTGGGTCTAGATCAATGCTGTTGTCGTAAGTTAGGTCTGCATTTGCAAGGTAAATATCTTTTCGTTCGCTCCAAAGAGTCTCGAGTTCTTCCTTGAGGCTCTTAAGGTTTGTTAGTGGTGGGCGATTTTTGTCGAATGCAATCCGTTCTTCGAGTTTTTCTATGGTTGCCGTTAGGAGTATGACGAATCCAGTGCTTTTTAATTTCTTTGCGTTCTCATGGTCTATAAAAGTCCCTCCGCCGGTTGCGATTACGAGGTTGTTTTTTTTGCTGATTTCTTCGGCAGCCTGTGATTCGAGATCTCGGAAATGCGACCATCCGTGTTCGTCGACTAGTTGTGCAATTTTTTTGTTCGCTAATCGTTCGATGTAGCTATCCAGGTCAACAAACTCGCGTCCCAGTTTCGTTGCTATGAGTTTCCCGAGTGTGCTTTTTCCGCTACCCCTCATACCTGTTAATATAATGTTCATATGCTTTTAGTAAAATTATTGCTAATAATGTCGTGATAGCTCCTATGATAATTGGTATCTGATGTCCGTAAGCTTCTCCCAGTGGGCCAAACACAAACGAACTTAGTGCCATTGCTGATGTTTGAGTGAGCGTTATTAGTCCGGAATTGCCGCCTATTCTTTCTTTCTTGAAGAATTGGGAAACCCCTGTATAGAGGAATACGAACATGAATGCGTCTCCTGCTTCGTGTACTGCTCTTCCTATGAACGATATAGCGACTAGTGGATATAGCATGACTAAATATCCTACTGCCGACATAAGTAGTCCGATTGTCACTATTTTTCGCATTTTTACTCCATTTTCTATCATCCTGTTGGCGATTCTGACAGATATGAACATGAACACTATAGCTGATCCGATGTACAGCCCCATTTGAGGGAATGAGAGTCCTAGTACTTCTTTGAGGAATGGTCCATATGAGGTGAATTCGGATCCCATGTGTATTGCAAATGAGAATATGATTGCCATGAAAAGCAAAACGTGTGGCCTGCATATGTCTTTGCCGTAAGTTTTTGTGTCGAATTTCCATGTCTCGGTATTTGGAAGGAAGGTAGATAAGATAAGTAGGGTCACCAGCATGCCGCATATGACGATTAAGTATTTTTGGAAATCCATATAGCCGAGCAGATTGCCACTGAATATAGCTCCTAGGCCTGCTCCTAGCAGAGAGTAGCTTACATATGTCTTGATTCTGTGCGTGGGGCTTTCTTCGCCTGATGTTTTGTAAAACAAGCTGTCTATCGAGATACCATGTAGATTGCCTCCCAGTCCTCCTATGAAAAACAGTATTAATATGAATGGAAAGTGTTGCGTTTGGCTTAGCAGTGCCATCTCTATGATGAGAAGCATGAGTCCGATTTGAATGATGCGTTTTGATGTCATTCTGTCGTTGCTGAGTCCGGTTGGCAGTGTTACGAATAGTCCTGTGATCGTAACGACTGCGAATAGTAATCCTATTTGCGAGCCTGATAATCCTATGCTTGCAAAATATATTGCCCAATAAAAAGCCACTGAGTTCATTATGAACTTGTATATTGTCTGAATGACTGTAATGAGCGTGAGTGAGCTTTTCATCTATGAGGTGGCTTTTTGAAAATCTTCCCAGAAGTTCTTGTAAGTTTTTGATACGCACTGTGGACCTGCGATCTCTATCTCAGGTATGCGTGATTTTAGGACTGCGGCGCACATTGCCATGCGATGGTCGTCATAAGTTTCGATTGTGGCTCCGTGCAGATCATTTCTGCCGTGGATTATGAGTCCGTCTTCGGCTTCTCGAACTTTTGCTCCTGTCTTTGATAGCTCTTTTGAAAGTGCAGCGAGCCTGTCAGTTTCTTTGTATCTTAGGTTGTGTAGGCCGGTTAGAGTGCTTTGCCCATTAGCGAAGCAGCATAATGTTGCCAGTGTCATTGCCGAATCAGGGAGCTCCTTTAGATCAACATTGCCAAGTGGTTTTAGCTCTTTGGGACCTATCACTTGTATTCCTTCTTGGTCTTCTATGACCCTGCATCCCATCTTTGCCATATAATCCAGGGCTAGTATGTCTGCTTGCAGGCTTTTACGGGTTAGATTGAGTACTTTGACGTCAAATCCCAGTGCTCCCAGTGCAAAGAAGTAACTTGCGCTGGATGCGTCGGTTTCGATTGCGTATGGACTCGCGAAATTCTCTATCATGCTCTTCGTCATCTCTATGTAAGGCTCTGATACTGTCTGTCTTGTGATGATAATCTCCGGATTGCCGAGTAGGGGAGAGGCGAGCATGATTGCCGATATGTATTGACTGCTTATTTCCGATGAGATTTCTATCTTTTGTGGTTTTATGCTTGGATCTCCGTGGACTATCAGTGGAGGGCAGTAGTCATTTGATTCTATGTCAAAGCCAATAGAAGTAAGAGCTTCTATTAAGTCTTTCATTGGTCTTTCTTGCATTCTTTTGTTCCCTGTAATGATCGACGTAAATGGTTGAGTCGCCAGTATGGGTGTCAAAAATCGCATGGCTGTTCCTGCCAGTCCGATGTCTAGCGTTTTCGAAGGCTTTGCAAAGCGGCCTCCAGAGCCTTGAATTACGATTTCTGTGCTATTTTTTTGTTCAATAAGTACCCCTAGTTCTCGTAGTGCATTTATGAGATTACGGCTATCATCACAGTCCAGAATGTTAAGTAGCCTCGTTTCTCCTTCCCGTAAAGCCGCAAGAATCAATGCTCTGTTCATGTAACTCTTAGATGATGGTACGTTGATCTTATTAGTCATACTTCAGCTTGTTTGTTGTTTGTGCTTTCCCGATTTCATTGACTATGACGAATGTTGTCTTTCCGCTTATGTTTTTTTTGTCGCGCGCTATGAGTTCTTTTACTTTCTCTCTGCTGATGTTTCGTGGAATCTGTGTTGGCAAACCGTACAGTTTAAGTAGTTCTGCGATTTCCTCTGTATTTTTGGCTTTGGAGAGGAGGTTGACTTGATGCATCCCTATGGAGACAGCTTCGCCATGACTTATCTTGTAATTTGATGCTTGCTCTATGGCATGGCCGATCGTGTGACCGTAGTTAAGTAGCATGCGTAAGCCTTTTTCTTTCTCGTCTTTTTCTACTATGGCGATTTTGACCGCCGACGACTGAGTAATTAATTTGTTCAAGATGGCGGTGTCTTTTGCAAGGATTTTCTTGCGATTTTTCTTGAGGAAATCGAATAGCTTTGGATCTCTGATGCATGCATGTTTGATTGATTCCGCTACGCCGTTTAGGAGCTCTTTCTTGGGTAGGGTATTCAGGAATTCAGGGTCAATTAGTGTGGTTATAGGCTGCAAAAATGTGCCTACGAGGTTTTTCCCGTTTGGAAGGTTGACTCCTGTTTTGCCGCCGATACTTGAGTCGACCATCGATAGCAGTGTAGTTGGCATTTGGATGTATGGAATCCCTCTCATGTAAACAGAGGCAAGGAATCCTGTGAAATCTCCTATTACGCCTCCGCCCAGAGCAATGAGACAGCTTCCGCGGTCAAGACCTAGATTAGCAAGTCTTTCTGCTGCTATTTCGATATTTTTGAGCTTCTTTAGGTCTTCTCCTGCCGGTTTGACTATGACGTCTATATCGTCAGGTAGATCTTTTCCGTAATGTTTGTAAACATTCTCATCCGTGATGATACAGTACCAATTTCTGCCAAGTTGTTTTAAAACTTGTTTGAGATCTTTAAGTAAACCTGTTTTTATTTGGACTGTGACTTTCATTTAATTAGTATTAACTGTTCTTCCGACTGCTGCAGCTACCGGACCCATCTTGAGAATTAAATCCGAGAACTCTTCAGGTGTAATAGATTGATCTCCATCAGATAGTGCTTCCTCTGGGTTTGGATGGACTTCTATTATGAGACCGTCAGCTCCTGCGGCTATCGATGCAAGGGATGCCGGTTTGACCAAGCTGGCTATACCTGTTGCGTGACTAGGGTCTACTATAAGCGGCAAATGGCTTAGTTCTTTTATGCGTGCTACTGCCCCTATGGAAAGAGTATTTCGCATATCGTCTTCGTAAGTCCTGATTCCACGTTCGCATAATATCACTTCGCCGTTTCCTCCTGATAGTAAGTATTCCGCCGCAAGCAAGAATTCTTTCATAGTTGCACATAGTCCTCGTTTGAGCATTACGGGTTTCCTGATTTTGGAAAGCTCTCTGAGGAGTGTGAAATTCTGCATGTTGCGTGCGCCAATCTGAAGTATGTCTGTGTATTTCATTACTGTGTCGATATGGCGTGCGTCCATGATCTCCGTAATCATTATCATGTTGTTGGCGTCTGCCGCTTTGCGCATCATCTTGAGTCCTTCCTCTTTGTGTCCTTCGAAAGAGTATGGCCCTGTCCTGGGTTTGTAAGCTCCTCCTCTGAGGATTTTTGCTCCGGCTTTTGATACCGCCCTTGCGGTTACGTCCATCTGTTCCTGGCTTTCGACACTGCAAGGTCCTGCCATGATGGCGATCTCTTCGCCTCCGATTTTTACTCCTTTGACGTCGATTATTGTCGCTTCCGGTTTGCTCTCTCGTGATGCGAGTTTATAGGGTTGGAGGACAGGCATAACTTGTCCTACGCTTGGCATTGCACGTAAGTGACCGATGTCGAGTTTGCGTTCGTCTCCGATTACGGCGATTACAGTACGTTCGACGCCGTATAGTGGCACCGGTTCGAAACCTTGTTTTTGCAGCTCTGTAATAATATGGTCTGCGTGCTCCCTTGGAGCGTATCTTTTCATTACGATAATCATTTTAGTAGGGGATAGGGTATAGGGTATAGGGTGTAGGGACTGGTGGGGCGATTTTCAAAATACCTTCAGAAGGGGCCTTTAGCAAACAGATTGCCGTCTATGGTTTCATCCATTTTCGTTGTTTTTTAAGGAATAAAAAAAGTCCTCATAAATTCTTAGCATGAGGGTTGGCGGAGCGGTATAAAGTCGTTACCCTATGCTAAAAATTAGTAAAATAAAAGTAAGCCCAGACGAACGGCAAATTTTGACTTACTTTTTGCATGAGGTTTTGATAAATTCGATAAGACTTTACCGCTGAAATTTTTAATTGTCAAATTCATGGTTATAGATACGCATGCTCATCTTGATTTCCATCAGTTTGACGAAGATCGTGACGAAGTGATTAAGCGTGCAATTGATGCAGGAGTTGAGAGGATTGTTTGTTGTGGTTGCGACACAGAGTCGTCTAAGAGATGTATCGATTTGGCGAAGCAGTATGACCTGATTGATGCGACTGTCGGGATTCATCCGAGCGACGCAGATCAATGGAACGATGAAGTTGCGAACAATTTTGTTGTTCAAAGTGCTCTAAGTGAGGTGGTTGCGATAGGGGAGATAGGGCTTGATTATTACCGTATGAGGCATTCTGAAGATATGCAGAAGAAGGCTTTTCGCGAGCAGCTTGCTTTGGCCAAGGAGGTCGGTTTGCCTGTTATTATCCATACGAGAGACTCTGCTCGTGATGTGTATGATTTACTCATTGAGTCAGGTTTGGAGCGTGTGACGTTGCACTGTTTTAACGAATCTCTTGAGTTCGCCGAAAAAGCGTGGGCCAGAGGCTGGAAGCTCGGGTTTGGTGGTACTATCACTTATCCGAAGAACGAAGAGCTGCGCAAGGTTGTTGCTGCCGCGCCCGAAGGCTTGTTTGTGCTTGAGACCGATTGTCCTTTCTTGCCTCCGCAAAGTCATCGAGGCGAGAGAAATGAGCCTGCGTTTATTACTGAAGTTGCTGCGGTCGTTTCCGATATTAGGCGTTATCAAGAGTGATTTTATCTGTTTCCTGAATCTGCCACCTGAAATGCGTCGGATAGATTGCTGGTCAAAACCCTTCGTGTCATCTCTTTGCCTTGGGCGTCTTTGTATTGTTCATGTGGTGCTATGATGCCGTTGTTTGTGTGCGCTTCCAGGTATAGAAATTGAAATTCCACTGGGAAAGACAAGATAGCTCCGTCATCTGTTTCTATTGGCATATCAAATGTAATGTGAATTGCCGTGTACCCCCCAAATGAATAAGGGTTATCGTCATCCTGTGTCATTTCGCTTGATAATTGGTTGAACATCTCTTCCGCTTCTTCTGTATCTCCTTCAAAGATTATGGATTCAAGCGCCTTTGCGTCGATCATCTTGTTTTTGCCTTCGCCGACATCGATATTGATTGACGGCAAAGGTGCATTACCGTGAAAGAACATCTTGTGTATGAGTCTTAATACATCAAGTGCTGTGCGTGTTATAAATCGTCCGCCTATGTGATCCGTGACTTCATTTGCTCTGTTACTGGGTTTTATCAGTAGTTTTGTAACAGTGCTGTCTTGTGTCTTCGGACGAGTGGTGTACTCCACTAAGTTGACCGCTTCGTCTCCAGGATGTCCGGTTTGGAATATGAATCCATGTCCTTTTGTTTTAGTTTTGATATGTTTGTTTGCAAAATCATCCAGTGCTCGATTCGCGTTTGGAATCAATGACAATTTCGGATCTGTTTTGATGAAATTTATTACTGCCATTATACGCAATAATCCGCATGCTTGAGGTACAAGTAATTTCCTGTCTTGTCCGGCCGCTACTTTGAATAAAGTGTGGACTCCATCCATTGATCTTTTTCTAAGATTCGCATGTACTGTTTGACTACTTCTCCCTACATTTCTATCGAAATAATCAATCGCTTCTTGCATGATTTGTATTATAAACTCCGCATGTTTCTCGTTTGATGGATCTCTCTTAAGGCTTCTTAAAAACTGATCTATCTCCTGATCCGTTGTGCGTCCCAGAGTTGTGGCATCTAGCATGGAAATAGTATTCGGATCCTCTTTTGTTACGATATCGTCCGCTGCGTTCATGGCTCGATCTGCTGTTTCTTGTATTGCTTGTCTTAATGAGTCAATCTTGTCTGGATCTATCTCCATTATATCTTGTATAGCAGGCAGTAACGCGTCGCTTAGCAGATCTCTTAATGTTTGCCTGGTCGCTGCAACATCGGTACTTCCGGTGTCTCCAAGTGCCCTTCTAAACAAAGTGCCTCTGACTGCTTTTGCGTTTTCGTTTCTCGCGAATTCCTCGAAACGTTCTTGAGTTGATGGTTTTTTGCCCATGTGTATTATGGTCGTGATTATGTATTGAAAGTTTTATTGCCGAAGAAGCATATTAAAACAGAAGATGCGAAGTGTGTCAATTCTTTGGCGTACTATTTAAGTCCCATCTTCTCGACTTGTTTTGTTATGTCGGAAAGGCGCTTGTTCTCGATGATTTCGCCAGTTAGGCTCATCTCTCCTACTGCAATGCGGCTCTTTGGTATTGGAAGGCGTCTGTATGATGATATTAAGGCTTCTATGACCGCTTGGTCCGTTATGGGGTCTCTTACTCGTATACCCTCTGTTATGTTGATGTAGACGTCATAATTGCTCAGGTCTGTTTTGAAGTGTTTTTGCAGTACTGCTATTAGGAGGTTAAGACGGTTTAAGTCATATCCTGATGTTGTGCGTTTCGGGTATCCGAAATGGGTTTGGTTCACAAGTGCCTGTATTTCTACGATGATTGGGCGTGTGCCTTCGACTATTATGCTTAGGATTGATCCGACCTTGTCGTCTTTTCTGTGAGCAAGAATTTCTGCTGATGGGTTCGGGCACTCTGTGAGTCCTTTTGGTGTCATCTTGAAGATGCCGATTTCGCTTGTCGAGCCAAATCTGTTCTTATAAGTGCGTAATATACGCAAGTCATGGTATCTGTCGCCTTCGAAGTGCAAGACTGCGTCTACGAGATGTTCGAGAGTTTTTGGTCCTGCCAGTGTGCCGTCCTTGGTGACGTGTCCTACTATTATTGTTGTTACGTTGTTCCTCTTGCAGTAACCGAGCAACTCTTCTGTGCAGTATCGCACCTGCGAGGTTGAGCCCGAAGTGCTCATAATACCGTCTGTGCTAATGACTTGGATCGAGTCGATTATTAGGAAATCAGGTTTCTCTGCTTCTATTGTGGCAAGAATTTTCTCAAGATTGGATTCGTTGACTATCTGTATGTTCTTTGATGTTGTGCCAAGTCGATTGGCCCTCTCTTGAAGTTGATATTCAGACTCTTCGCCTGAAATTATTAGTGTTTTCTTTTCTTGCTCTGCTACTGATTGTGCTATTTGAAGAGTTAGAGTCGATTTCCCGATTCCGGGTTCTCCTGTGAGTAAAGTGAAGCTGTCACGGAGAAATCCGTCGCCAAGTACTCGGTCCAGTTCTTCGATGTTAGTCTTGAGGCGGTTTTCAGATGTACGTTGGAATTGGCGAATAGATGTTGTTTTTGTAGGACTTTGCTTGATACTTCCTTGTTTGCGTGTTGTTTTTTCTATGATGTGTTCTTCCAAAGTGTTCCACTCCCCACACGATGGGCATTGACCAGACCACGCTGGGCTATTGCCGTTACAACTTGTGCATGTGTATGTTTTTTTCATAATAGGCTGTAGTTAGTAAGAAGTAGAGAGTAGGGGATGGTATTTGCTTCATAGTACGTTGTGAGTTTCTTTTACAGCAAACATTTAACCTTTTTTTAACTTGCAAGGTTGGGCTTCAGGTGTTAATTTATTTCCGCTTTTTTTGTGGGCCACTAGCTCAGTTGGTTAGAGCGACGGACTCTTAATCCGCAGGTCCTGGGTTCGATTCCCAGGTGGCCCACCATCAAAATAAGATCCCGCCAACGGCGGGAGCGTATTTTGATTGAGTACCTAGATTCATAGAACCCAAGGGTTCGTGCTCCGAGGATAGCGAGTGTCGCAATGAAACGAAGTTTCAGTATGACCGAGCGACGCAGGGGTCTAGCCCCGCTAAGCGGGGCGTCTTCCCAGGTGGCCCACCATAGGAAACACTTGTTACGCGTGTTTGTCTTTGGTATAATCCACTCCCTATCTATCTCTAAATATCAACAGTATGCCTGAACAACCTTCTTATGCCTCTTCGTTGCGGTCACTGCTCGTTTCTACAGCATTAACCTTGAGCGGATGCGTGACGAGTGGGAACTGTACTGATGATAATGGTGGGAGTGTTAATAGTTATGAGCTTGATGATACAATGGGTGTTTGTGGTGACATTCTGTATGATCCCAAATTGGTTCCCCAAAAAGAATTACAAACTACTCGTATGGCTGATGCTGGAATTGCAGGCGAAAGGGCTACTGCCGCTGCGAGGATGAATTTTTGTGTGGAACGTGGTGTCGGCTACCCTGTTGATTGTGAGCTTGTTTCGCTCTACGAGACATTTTTTGGTATAGGCGAAGGACAGTATTCCAGTGTCGATACTGCTACTACGGTTCCTGTGCAATGGTCTTGTAAACCTGAAAATCCACAGTAAAAAGGCAGTAAATTCCAAAGGTTCTTTTGCTATATTGCTTCGTTATCAAAAGCCTCAAATTTGATGCCTTTCTATATGACAAAACAGTCTCTGTTGGTCATGCCTTTTTATTGTTGTTTGGCTATAATACGTCTTGAGTCGATAAAACTTCTTGAAACTTTGTTTGCGAGGTGATAGGTTTTCCGTTGCTTTTTGAAAAATCGAGGCGACGTAGCCAAGTGGTTAAGGCAGCGGTTTGCAAAACCGCCATTCGTGGGTTCGATTCCCACCGTCGCCTCCAAAATCTTAGGGGCGTAGTGTCAGTGGTAGCACGTTGGTCTCCAAAACCAAAAGGTCGGGTTCGAGCCCTGACGCCCCTGCCAAATTAATTTTTTTCTATTGCTTCGTTCATGGCATCGGCTCTTTGAGCCTGCTGATATTCTCTCAGCAATAGAAAAAATTATATGTAGCGGAGTTGTGTTATTCGCTATCCTTGGAGCAGCGAACTTTGGTTCTTATTCCTTTCCTTGAGCAAGTTCAAGATGCGTCCCCGCAAATGCGGGAACTTATCTTGATGGTGCCCAGGGCGGGAATCGAACCCGCACTCCGTAAACGGAACAGGATTTTAAGTCCTGCGTGTCTACCAATTCCACCACCTGGGCATTTCAAATAAGTCCGATAAGAATTTTATCAGACGTTTATTTCAACTCCAAGTGATAAGTTTTGTTTGGAGTCTCTCTCTCGTGCCTAATCGGTCAAGGTCGTTCAAATCTAAGCACAGCCTATTAATCGAAAGAATTCCCCGTAGCTTGCTACGGGTGTAAGATGTTCGCGTGAGCGAACACATTTACAAAAGCCATAACAAGAATATGATATTGTACCACTTGGTTTGTCCTGCTAAATGCAGGAGGAAGGTTTTTACGAAAGAAGTGGAGTTAACTTTGAAGAAGGTGTGTGTGGGAATAAGTGAGAGGTTT
>MNZJ01000009.1 GCA_001873565.1 Candidatus Peregrinibacteria bacterium CG2_30_44_17
TCTTCCTTTGTGTGTTTTTCGTTAAAAATATGATACTCCTTGTTTCTCAGTCCGTGGCATCCGAAACAGTTCGCGCATCCTTTGCAGTCATATAAGAACATGCTATCTCGGCATCCATGGCTGCGTTCACCATACGCGACGTTGTAACATTCCGAGCAGTCGATGCACTCAATGCAAAGCGTGCTTTTGTAACAGTTCAGACAGTCCAGGCAGTCCTTACAGCTATCGATACCGTACGAGTAGTAGCAGTCTTCGTCATGATCGCTAACGAAAATCATATAGCAGTTGCGGTCTTGTTGAGCGCCGTTGGTATAGTCGCTGTTTTCGTTTCTTGATGCGAATACGGAAATCTTGGGCACTTCTAGCATCAGTTCGTTCATCTGTTCGAAGAAAGGCCTGCCGAAATCGAAGTCGCGTCCATACTCCAGCGCGTCCCACTTGTCGGAATGCCATTCGTGCTGGTCGTAGACTTTGTAAGGTGAGTTTGGCGCGTAAATCGATATAATCTGCTTACCCGTAAGGTCGCATTTGCGTTGGTAAAGCGTCCGCTCGTTGCGAAATGCGAATCTCCGCTGCATACGACATTGCGGGCAAAGCTTCGGCTCCGGTAGGTCGGCCTTTTTCAAGAAATCTTTGTGCATTGGAACAACTTCGAACTGAGCTGTACATTGTTTACAAGTGGTCATGGTGTAGGGAGGGTATAGGGTGTAGGGTATTATATTAACAATAAATTGTAATTTAGCCTATACAGTAGTAGCCGCGCCGACACTACGTCTCAGTATTTACAGGTTGATTTCTTCTTGCTTGAGCCGTATAATATCTGTAGAAAAACTTCTACAACAATTACCCATGCATCCGTCGGATTTGGAAGATTTGGGCCTTACGGAAGAGGAGTCGAAAGTCTACTTGGCTCTACTTGAGCTGGGCAACTCATACGTTAGTGCGATTGCGAAGAAAGCCTCTGTTCATCGAGTGAGCTGCTACCACACCTTGGACAACTTAGTGCGGAAGGGCATTGTTAGCAGTTTTACGAAGAATAAAATTAAATTTTTTGCCATAGAGAGTCCCCGAATTTTGGTCAACAAGCTTGAGGAGAAGTACTCAAAAGCTAAGAAGCTCTTACCTGAGCTTTTATCGATCACCAATTCCCTCGTTTACAAGCCGAAGATTCAATATTACGAGGGGCTGCCTGGGATCAAAAACATTTTCGAGGAGACCCTCGGTGCGGATAAAGAGATGCTTGGCTACACCAATCTCGCTGCGCTTCCAGGCATTATTACCAGAGAGTATCTCCGAGATTACGCCGCCCGCAAAATAAAGAAAGGTATCAAGACTCGCATGCTGTCCCCCGTGTCCGACAAGGCCATGACCTATCTGGATCATTACTACCCTAAAGGTTTTGATCGCAATCTTGTGGAGATTTTTTTCGTAAATCCCAAGGAGTTTATGTTTGAATATGAGATTAATATTTTCGGCGACCGCGTTTCGATTGTTTCGCTCAATCCCGATGAGCTGATGGGCATGATCATTGAAAGCCCAATCTATGCAAAAACCCAGCGCGCCGTTTTTAACCTGGCGTGGCTCGGGGCAACGAGTTTCGTGGCGAGATGATTTTTGTTTGATAATATTTGCAGGCAGTTTTTTCATCTTTTTTTAACGTAGGTGCACCATACTAGGTTTGCACCTTTAATCTTTCAATCCATGTTGACTTTTTCTGATTTTCGGAATATCATATATTCAGAATTACTGCATTCAACTATGGATGATACAATCTTATCAGTTTCGGATCGAGGTCAAGTGACCATCCCCAGCAAATTGCGTGATCGTATGCCTGCCAAAAGGTTTATTTGCACGGTAGAAGATGGCGCTATAGTTCTCAGACCTTTTCAGAGTCGTGAGGAGTTTATTAGCGAACTTGAAGAAGCAGAAAAAGATTGGGAGAAAAATGGTGGACTTACCTTGAAAGAGATAAAAAAGAAATACAATCTTTAGATGAGCACATCATACCAATTTCAATTCTCCAGTAATGGAGAAAAGGATCTTAAGTTTTTAGATAAGAAGCTCCAGCATCGCATTGTGAAAAAGTTGGAATTTTTTGAGAAATCAGGTGAGCCACTTTCTTTTGCCAAGCAATTACAAGGTATCGGCAATAGATTTTGTTTCAGGGTTGGAGATTATCGCATTATTGTTTCCAAGAAAGATCTGGGAGTCCTGGTTGTTTTACTTGTCTTGAAGATTGGACACAGAAGAGAAGTTTATAATCAATAAATCTCCTCTGGTCTGTAGGGAGTAAGTTGAAATGACTTCCTGCCCCGTTGCGTCACATTTCCGCTTTTACAGGTTGAGCTCGTTGCGAAAACATATACGACGCTTTTGTGATTCTTCGAACTGCTGATTATTTTTCCGCCCAATGCATTGCCGCATTGCTGTCTTCATAAGGATAAGTTGGGCAAGGAAAGCGCATGTATTCTCCACTTTCCATCATCTCTTTTTTGATCTCGGCGACCTTCTTCTCGTACTCTTCACGCGAATATTTTTCGTTAAAAATACAGTACTCGGCTCCTTTTAAAGAAAAACATCCAAAACAATCATGAGAACCGTAAACGTGTTCGCAATGATCAAGATTATGACTATCGAAACATGTCACGCAGAAATTGCAGTTCACAAGATTCATTTCTGACATCACTTCGTAACAAAGCTCCGAATTGTAGTAAGAGTTGCTCATATCCAAACAGTCTTTGAGGCTCACGGAGTTGTTGCAGTAGGCGCAGTCCTCCATATCCTTGACGTCATAGCATCCATAAGTGTTTTTGCAGTTGTAGATATAGTCGCCGCTTGAATTTTCGTTATTCAAAGCGTGTAATTGCATATGCGGAACCTGTCTTTTTTTATCTCTTCCAACATTACAAAGAGGTCTTCTCCTGAATGCTGTGCTTTTAGCTTGGCAACTTTTTTCTCGTACTCTTCTTTGCTGTATTTTTTGTTTTGAATCATATACTGCTGCCTCCTCAAATTCGCACATAAGAAACAGTTACTGCAGGAGCCGCAGTCGTAGCAATATTCGCAATCGGTCGATCCCGTACAATCCTGTGCAAAGTTTGTATTGTAGCATTCGATACAGTCAACGCATCCTGCACAAAGTTCGCATTTTTGACAGTAATCGCAGTCGACACAATCCTTCGAGTCATACAGCCAAAAACCGTAATAACAGTCTTCGTCGTACTCGCTTCCTGACAGCAGATAACAGTTTTTGCAATTTCCCGAATAACTAACATACGGGCTGTTTTCGCACCTAATAGCGGTAAGACCGGGGCGTGGAACTTTTAGGCGAAGCTCCTCCATTTTTTCAATATAGGACATGATGGTTGATCTTAAGTTTACAGTCTGCTTTCTATCAACCAATATGCTTCCAAAAACATTCCTGGCAGTAGACGATGTATGGTGAATCCGGTCTGTAAGTCGTAATCATGCTCTTCTTGCAACTGTCGCAATCGCGCTTGTACAGCTTGCGTTCGTTGCGCAGACTTAGACGGCGTTTTTGGCGACATTCCGGGCAGTTCGCCGGCCATGGGAGATCTTTTTTCTTATAAAAATCCTGCTCCTGCTGGATTATCAAAAACGGCTTGGTACACTGCTCGCATGTCTTTGTTTCGTCTGGCATAATTTAAGTGGTTAGGCTGCTAAGGATTTTACTTTGACCATACGTCGTTTGCAATCGTATCTTCGTATGGGTAGATAGACGGAAGAAATTTCTTCCCATAAGCGCCATCAGCTTTTAGCTTGTCGAGGATCCGATTTTTCAGTCTAAAATACTCCTCTCGAGAACAAGGCTGATTGAGAATATGGTACTCTTTATGATTCAAAAAAACGCAACCGAAACAGTGATTTGATCTAAAAACATGCTCGCAATATTCGAGATCGGAAGACTCCCAGCAGAAGCTGCAATAATTCGAGCTTCGAAGTTTCCAAGCGCTTAAACACTCGTAGTTGAAGCCGCCATATTCGCAAAATTCCGTGTCGAGCGTGTCCGTTACTTCCACACATTCGAGGCAATGAGAGCAGTCTTGGCAGCCTTCCATGATGAAACAGTTTTGAAGATTTTTCGAGTTGCGCAGTAAGTCTCCTGTTACGTTCTCTACGTTTTGATTGTTGGCATAGAGGCGTGGAGTTTTTGTTTTTAATTCTTCGAAAATCTCTATCGCTTGCTGGCGGGAAATAGATTCGTTCGGAGGGACTGGCTTATTAAAGATACAGTTCTCTTTGTGCCGTAGTCCGACACATCCATAGCAGTTTTTGCACCCCTTTAGGTCATATCCGAGAGTGCAGTCCGTGCAATCTTCGCACTCTTGCAATGAATTGCAATTGTAGCAGTTTATGCAGTCGATACATTCGTAGCAAAGCGTGCTCTTTGTGACTTTTTCACAATCGACACAATCTTTACTGAAAGATATTGAGCGCCCATGCATGCAGTCTTCGTTGTTCCACGCGTTTGTAAGGAGGTAACAGTTCTTACAGCGATCCGTGAAGTTCGTATAGCGACTGTTTTCGTTCACGAGCGTGCCTAAGCCCAATCTTGGTTGTGACCGCTGTAGCTCCATGAGTTGAGCCCAAAAATTCTCTATAATATTATCTTCTGTCATGATCGGATTTTACCGCCGGCGGCAAAAAAAGACTAGCCTCTCTATTGTTGCTCCGCACTGCCATGCAAGAATTTATCAGCTTCGGAAGACTCCTCTTGAACAGCTAAGTTCGAAGCACTTCCCCATGCATATATCTCATCAATTTCAGCTCTTTCGTACATGTCTTTTGAGATATGAGAGTTCATTACCTCTTTCGAATGACTTTCCCCTGTTTCGATATGTGCCGCTTCGTGAGCCAAAACATCTGCATAGATGGCAACAGCATTGTAATAAGACAGGACATCCATGCGAACACCGATTTCATCTCCGTCATCTCGTATAATTTGCACCAATTCATCCAAGCTGTAATTTTGAGTCCAAACTCCTCTCTGATAAGCATCCAGAGCCTCTTCGAAATATTCACTATCAACGCTAATGAGAATACTGTCTCCTCTTGCATGTCCAGGCTCGTTGGGGTCTCCGCCAACAGCACATTCAATTTGAGAGTTGTTAAGTGTCGTGATTAAATCTTTGGCCGTAATCGTTTGATCAGGCCATAATTCGTCCATTTTGATTTGTATTTCTCCCGGATGCTCGTTAATCCAATCCACAACATTGTCCAAAAACTCCGTTTCATCTTTTGAGCAGTCTACGATTTTTTGCCGTTGGCCACAACCGATCATCATAGTCAACAACATAACGCCCGAGAAAGCTGCACCGAGACGTAATGAAGAAGGTAACTTATTCAATTTTTGTGCTTTTGCCGGATCTGCGCTGATGGCATGCACGACCGCTTCCATCCACGATAAAATTGTTCCCTTATAGCCTTGTGTAAGTGCATCTTTCCCCTTAGCACCCTTTAATACTTGGCGCGTTCGAATCCTTGTTTCGCTATGCAAATCCGTTTCGGCTATGTCGGATTTGCCGACTTCATTGGGAAGACGCTCATCTTCCGTTATGTCGTTTGCTGACTGGCGATAGCGCTCGGATATCATATGTTCTTTTGTTTTATATACATCATCAAGGCTCGCAACCTCTCTAAATGAGTGGCTCTGCGAACTCCGTTTCGCCTGCATCTGCAGGGTTGATATCGGCTCCATCGATTGCGCCTTCCTCCCATTTTTTAAGGATGTGTTCGACTTCCGCTACCGGTCTGGCGTACTTAGCGCGTGATAGGTCGCGGATTTCGTTTGCTATATCGTGGACAGGTTTGGGTACATCGACTGTGCGACCCGAGAACGCATCGCGGATTTGGCCGTCGACAGACATTTTTGTATAGAACTCTCTAACACCAAGGTTGATAATATCTCTAACGTTGAACTTTGGCGTGTACTCTTTTTCCAAGATAACAGCGTCCTCAGCTCCAACACGGAAAGAAACTATCGAACCTACGTTACCAAAAACTGTCGTCTTAACTATGTCCGAAAGCTGTCCCATGTACTGATGAGCCATTGTTATGTTGAGCCTGTATTTGCGAGCCTCAGAGAGAATTTCCGCGAAAGTGTCAGTTGCGAAGTATTGGAACTCGTCGCAGTACAGATAGAAATCTTTTCGGTCCTCCTCCAACATATCGGCGCGTGCCATTGCGGCTTGCTGTATCTTTGTTACCATCATGGCTCCGATGAGTCCGCAGTTTTCTTCTCCAAGTTTGCCTTTGGAAATCTTCATCAGAAGTATCTTCTGACTGTCCATAAGCTCACGAATGTTGAGCTTATTCTCCGGTTGTCCGATAATATGTCTGATCAAAGGTGTGGAAACGAATTGACCCACCTTGTTAAGAAGCGGCATGATCGCTTCGTTGTCGAATTTTTCGCTCCAGGAAGCAAACTCGTTTACCCAGAAGTTTTTGATAACTGAGTCCTGGATGTTCGCAACTATTCTTTGGCGGTAATTTTTGTCCGAAAGCATCTTCAAGATAGAAAGCACTGTCGTCCCCGGTGAATCGAGTAGAGCGAGTGTCGTATATCTAAGAACGTGCTCAAGACGAGGCGTCCAGTTGGCACCAAAAAGTTTCTTGAAAATCTCAACGAAACCTATCGTAACTCTAAGACGCAGCTCAGGCGGGACCTGCTCTAGCGGGTTGAATGCTATCGGGAATTCCATGTCCGCAGGATCGAATAGAACAACGTCATCTTTCCTCTCGGGTGGAATATATTTCATCACAGCATCTACCAAATCGCCGTGAGGATCCAGTACACCGACACCTTTACCTGCAAGGATATCCGAAATAATCAGAAGCTCCATGAATTTACTCTTTCCGGTACCGGACTTACCGACGACATAAAGGTGACGTCGCCGATCAACTCTCTTGATCCCGAATCTAATTTGCTGATTATGGTAGTTGGTCGCTCCGAAAACCGACATCTCTCCTGGGCCTAATTGCCCTTGCTTAGGAAGATCCTGAGGCGGCTCTGCTTTGCGCGATGTGACGTGCACGATGTGTGGAACGATATCCGGATTTGGGAAGTGATATAGCCCCGCCACTTCTTCGCAGTTAAGCATCATGCTGGTGCGGTATTTGAGGTTGCGAGTGATATCTACAAACATCGCTTTGGTTAGTTTTGCTACTTTGAAGCTGTTGAAGTCTATCGTATTGAACTGAGTATACGCTTTTACCAAGGAAATCAGCTTATTGCCTGCCTCGGCTTGTGTCCTGGATTTGTAAGCTATCCTGACAGAAGCTCTGAACGTATGCTTCTCCGCTTTTGCGTCGAACGCGGCTTTCTCCTGCTGCCTCAGATTTGCGAGACCTTTTAGTTTAAGCCTATCTCTTAGGCGGAAAATCCTCGCTATTGAGTTCATCTTTATGCTCCAACTCCTTTTGAAATTCAGCCTGAAATTATCCTGCATCGGCTCGACGAGTACCTGTATCCAGACCTCTTCTTCCTGAGCAGCTTTTGATAAAATTGAAAAAATACTTGAGAGCGAATCACCATCGAACCCCTTATATGAAGAAATTGGATATATATCAGACCTCTTAAGTGACAATTCCGCCGCTGCAAATCCTCCTGTGTCTGGAGCTTTTATATACTCATCGGAACTGAATACTTCCGCGTGTGGATACAGTGCGTAAACCTGCCCTTCTACTGCGGTTTCCATCTGGGAAGGGATACGTAGCCCAAAATAGACATGCTGATCAACCGAGATCATCTCTAGACCCATTGGCACGCCATCCATAACCTCGTGCAAATTTACAAGCATCTGCTCGAATGTTTCGGCTTTGTTCTCCCCCACAGGGATGCTGATTTTTATGAGAGTGGTTTTCACGGTAGACTGTAGACTGTAGACTGTAGCAGTATCGGTTTTGGATTATATCATCATTATTCCGGTATCGACAATTTGACTATCTTTAAATTATAACATAAAATGCGTCTTCGGGCAATCATGGAGAGGCATCATCCTAAACACACCTTGTATTATGAATACTTTTTCCGGACGACCCGAACGTGATTCCGACGACATCGAAGGCGCCATAAGCAGGCTATATGACGAATGTCCTTTGACGGTTCGCGTACCCTGGCTCCGTATCTTAAGGAGACTTTGGCAGAATCCTCTTCGATTACCGGTCCGCGCTAATGACAACAATATGTTTATTAGCCGAGTTTGCTATGGTCTTGCCGGCAAATTGGGACTCACTATAGACGAACTACGGGAGATGGATGTTGATTTGCATATTCTGGCTCCAACTTCTGACGAAGATGGCGCGTTGGCGGCTTTGCAACGTACCGCCCTCACTGCCGTCCGAATGACATTCCCCGAAATATCTCGAATAGAGTGCAGGAAGGCTGCTCGCTCCGCAGATCCATCTGCGGACGAGCCCGTGCTTCCCGAGCGCATTATCCAGGAAATTCTTGCGGGTTTGCGACATTCCGATAAGGACACCGGTTTCGCCGACTTTTTGGCGGACAGACTTCGCCAATCCCGCATAACGCATATTCGTTGACTTGCGCCTTGAGTTCTCTTCCAGTAAATTCAGTGCGTTAATAGACGTTATTTTTCCCTCACATGAAAGCTTCCGAACTCAAGCGTAAATATATAGATTTTTTTGTTAAAAAGCATAGCCACAGCGAGATTGCCGGCGCTTCGCTTATACCCGAGAACGATCCTACCGTGCTTTTCACTACAGCTGGAATGCACCCTCTTGTTCCTTATTTGATGGGCGAGTCTCATCCTGCGGGAACTAGACTTGTCGACTGCCAGAAATGTTTGCGTACCGATGATATTGACGAGGTCGGAGATGATACGCACTGCACTTTTTTTGAGATGCTTGGGAACTGGAGCCTTGGAGATTATTTCAAAAAAGAGGCGATCTCTATGAGTTATGAGTTTTTGACCGATAAGGAGCATGGTCTTGGCATTGACCCCGAGAGACTTAATGTGAGCTGTTTTGCCGGTGATAATGATGCGCCAAAAGACGAGGAGTCAGCCGGATACTGGGAAGAGCTAGGTTTCAAAAGAGCTTCCGAACATGGACCCGGACCTATGAGGATCTGGTTTTATGGCAAAAAAGAGAATTGGTGGGGACCTGCAGGACAAACCGGCCCTTGCGGACCTGATACCGAGATGTTTTTTGATACCGGAAAAGAGCCGTGCTCTCGGTGCGCGGAAGATGGAGTTGACTGCGATTGCGGCAAATATGTCGAGATTTGGAACGATGTTTTTATGGAATATAACAAGACTGCCGATGGCAAGTACGAGCCTCTTGAGCAGAAGAATGTAGACACCGGACTTGGGCTTGAGAGAGTGATCGCTCTTATGCAAGGCGTTCCTACTCATTATGATACCGAGCTTTTCCTGCCTGTTTTGGAGTTTTTAAGAGAGAAAGCTACCGCGCAGGATATTACCGAAGCCGAGCGCATTATTGCAGACCATATTCGTGCTGCTGTTTTCATAATTGGCGATCCGAAAGGCGTAATGCCTTCGAATACGGATCAAGGGTATGTTCTAAGACGACTTATCAGACGCTCAATCAGACAAATGAGGAAGATCGGAATAGATGACAGCGTTTGCGATGTCGCGAAAATTTTTATCGACATTTATCCGGAACTTAGCGATTTCGCGGATCATATTTTGACAGCTCTTGAAAAGGAAGAGGCGCAATTCTGCAGGACTTTGCATCAAGGCGAGAAAGAGTTTGAGAAAATCTTACCTAATTTACTGAGAGGAGATGCGAAAATCCTGAGTGGCAGGTTGGCTTTTAAGCTATACGACACTTACGGATTCCCGCTTGAAATGACCAAAGATTTAGCCAAAGAGAACGGCCTCATCGTAGATGAAGAGGGCTTTCATCAGGCTTTTGAGAAGCACCAAGAGATGTCACGTGCCGGTGCCGAAGCCAAGTTCAAAGGTGGGCTTCAAGATGATAGCGCGGCTACTACGGCACTACATACGGCGACTCATTTACTTCTTGCGGCTCTTCGCCAAGTGCTTGGCGATCATGTTTACCAAAAAGGTTCTAATATTACCGCGGAGAGACTGCGTTTCGATTTCTCTCATCCCGAGGCGATGACCGATGAGCAAAAATCCGAAGTTGAAAAATTGGTAAATGAGTGGATAGAGGCCGATCTTGAAGTTGGTTGCGAAGAGATGACTCCCGACGAGGCGCATGAACGTGGAGCTGTCGGAGTTTTTGGCGAGAGGTATGGAAACATTATAAAAGTTTACACAGTCAAAGGAGCATCCAAGGAAATTTGCGGTGGGCCACATGTAGAAAAAACAGGAGGTATGGGCAAATTCCGTATCAAAAAAGAACAGTCTTCAAGTTCCGGAGTGAGAAGGATTAAGGCGGTGTTGGAGTAGAGCGGCTTTTTTGCTTCCTTTTTTTTGTTTTGTGGTAAAATCTCATCGTGAAACAAAACTCAGAAAAAATTCTCGATAAGAAAGTGAAGGCGAGCGTTAGCGAGCCTTCACTTAGTGAAGGACATCGCCCAAAAGGCATTTCCCTCATTTTCGCGATCATCGTCGTTACCGCCATGATGGTCACGACAGTAACTCTGAGCGAAACTATTTTACGTAGTATTGGACGTGTCGGCGAAATGCAAGCGGTGATGCAGGCGCAATCCTCCGCCAATTCGGCCTTCGAAGAAGCATTGGTATACATCAGCCAAAACTG
>MNZJ01000018.1 GCA_001873565.1 Candidatus Peregrinibacteria bacterium CG2_30_44_17
TGCTAAGCTTTTAACAAAAGCTCTTCAACATTTTGGGCTACCAGCACAATTTATCATGGGAGAATGCATATATTACAACAAAGAAGGTAAATCTATGTACAAATGGGAACATGCTTGGGTAAGAATCAAAAAAGAAGTTGTAGACGGAAACATAGATTCCTCTATTGAAAACCCTTGTTTCCCCAAAGAGATAACACCAAAACCATATTGGGGTCTGATTAAAGAAACACCTATAGATAGAAAATTTTGCAAAAATAAAGTTCAAAGTGATTTTAATGACCAAGACGTTGAATATATATGGTGGCCAGATTTAAATATATGGATAGAAACGACAATAAACTCTTGATAAACCACCTAGTAAAAAGATTGCGAAACTTAATAAAACACATCAAGTAGTTTTATCATCCACACTACATAAATCACCTTCACAAAATGCCACTCCCCCTGGACTTGATCGGTCTAGTACCCTTTGAAAGTCTTGTCACAAAATCGTGGCATACAACAGGAGTAGATTTTTCGTGAATCCAGAAAAATTCCAAAGTCAAACAACCTAGGTGTATAGGTCATAGACTTCTTTCATGCCACTCATGACTGGGGCGGTAGGATGACGCTAATCGCTTCGCGATTAGCTAGGCTCCTGCGCCGCTCGGTCATGCTGAATTGTACCACTTCGTCATGACTCTCGCTATCCTCGTAGCTCGAACCTTGGGTTCTCATCCTATTCTCTCCAAATCAATCAAAAAAGACTCCAGCCTTCGGCGGAGTGTTTTTTTGATTGGCTGGGGCGGTAGGATTCGAACCTACGAATGCCAGGACCAAAACCTGGTGCCTTACCACTTGGCGACGCCCCAATGTGTGCCTCGTCAATTTATATGGTTTTGAGAGTGATTTCAAGAAATAAATCTTTTGACCACTGCTGATCTTCCATTTAGAATGCCTTCCTTACATTATCATGTCGAATTTTATGGCTAAGATCTTCTAATTCCCAGATCGTTTTAAACCCTCGGAACATCCTGCTGTCGTACAAGCACCTACATCTCCTCTAGTCATACCTTTTGCGCCACTATCGACTGAGCAACCAGAGGCTGAACGAAATTTTGATTCTTTTTATGCCGAGGTCATAGAATTCGTTAGAGGGGCGCGTATTTTGCTATCTGATTCCGAGGCGCTTGGCGATTTTTTGACAGATGCCGTTTCGGTTGCCGAGAGAAATCTCGGCATTGTCTTAACAGGACCTGAAAGAATCTGGCTTGTCAGGCTGATTTTAAATTTCAACGACATCCTTGGCAAAGATGATACTTTGACTGAGATGCTACATCGGGCTTCCATGTCCGATGGTGTTTTTGTCAAAGGCAATGCGTATCTGCAAGCCGGAAATGTCGGACTCATGGCTGCTGCCGGCATGGCGCCATTAAAAAGTACTCAGACCGATAAGTCTCGACTGGGTTTTTATACTCGACAAGCTGATGTGTCTTATTATCAAGCCGGATTGCTACTCAACAACCCTTTCTATTTATCAATCACTCATATTGGCAATGATAAAATTCCCGATTTCATTGACATTGTTCGGTTTTTCAGATTCCTATACGTACAAAAAGATATAATCAGCTTGTATAAATTTGTTGCCGAACGGACAAGGCTCAGAATTAAGTTTGCTCCTCTTCTCGAGAAGATTTGATTCATCATATTCCCTACTCATGCCAATGAGCGCATGGTGTTTCCATTTTGATAAGGTCTCTTTTGGAGTTATAATTGAGCCATGGAAAATCAGAAAATAGCGCACATTTTTCAGGAGATAGGAGATATTTTAGAGATTCTTGGAGATAGTCGTTTTCGCATACGCTCATATCACAAAGCAGCTCAGGTTATTCATGCTTATCCTTATCATTTGCGCGATATTTACGAAAAAGATCCCAAATTACTCGATGACATTCCGGGCATAGGGAAAGCGCTAATGGAGAAAATAATTGAGATACTGACAACAGGAGACTGCCAAACCTATCTCAGACTTGTCAAACAGGTCAAACCGGGGCTGCTGGACGTCCTTAGACTTCGTGGAATCGGCCCTAAGAAGACAAAACTCTTCTACGATGAGCTGGGTATCGATTCTGTCATAAAACTCAAGGACGCGGCAAGACGTAGCCTGCTACGCGAGCTTCCCGGCATGGGAGAGAAAAGCGAGGCCGATGTTCTCGAATCTATAGAGTCTTATGGCAGGCTTACCGCGCGTATCCCCTTGCATGATGCCATGATAACCGCCGAAGGGATTTTGGCATATATGCACAAGTCCAAACTTGTGAAAAAAGCTACTTATGCAGGCAGTTTGCGCCGTCGCCGAAGAACTATCGGAGACATAGATATTCTTGCGTCCGGACCTTCCGAAATCATCGACTATTTCTGCGAATTCCCTGATATTTCTTATGTGGAAGCCAAAGGCGACACAAAGGCCACAGTAATACTGGAAAGCGGCGTACAAGTGGATTTGCGCGTTGTGCCGGAAGAGAGTTTTGGCGCTGCTCTTTACTATTTCACAGGTTCAAAAGCTCATAATATCGCTACTCGCAAAATCGCTCAAAAACTTGGTCTCAAGATCAATGAGTATGGCGTTTTCAAAGGAGAGAAATCTATCGC
Organism: Candidatus Peregrinibacteria bacterium CG2_30_44_17; assembly: GCA_001873565.1. Classification (GTDB taxonomy): domain Bacteria; phylum Patescibacteriota; class Gracilibacteria; order UBA1369; family UBA12470; genus CG2-30-44-17. The sequence goes on from MNZJ01000018.1 coordinate 2,632, forward strand.
CGGAACTACCGAAGAAGAGATTTTCACAACAATCAAACTCCCCTATATCATCCCTGAAATGCGCGAAGACACTGGAGAGATCGAGTTCATGCGGAAGCATCCGAATTACAAAACCGTATCTGTCGCCGATATCAAAGGCGAACTGCACTCGCACACAGACTGGTCTGATGGCGATTCGACTCTCGAAGAGATGGCAGCCGCAGCTAAGGCACTCGGATACGAGTATTTGGCCATTACAGATCATTCGCCGTCGCTAAAAGTCGTACATGGTCTCGACGCAAATCGTCTTGAGGCTCAGATACGCGAGATCGACAAACTCAACAAAGAACTTACAGGGCTGACTCTGCTCAAAGGCGTGGAAGTCGATATTCTTAGAGACGGATCACTCGACATGCCTGATGATGTACTGAGCCAGCTCGACATTGTCGTTGCTTCCGTACACACATATTTCAAACTTGAGGAAAAAGAGCAAACAGAGCGCCTAATCAGGGCTATTAGGCATCCATACGTCAATATTCTCGGACATCCCACGGGCAAACTGGTAGGTCAAAGAGAGGCTTATGACGTAGATTTGAATAAGCTGATGCATGCGGCAAAAGATACAGGTACGGCGATCGAACTTAACTGCAACCCTAAGCGCCTTGATCTGGATGCGAAACATCTGAGAGCTGCACGAGATATGGGAGTGTTGATTGCACTCGATACAGATGCCCACAATACAGCTCACCTGCCTTTTGTTAAATACGGGGTGTCTATCGCTCGTCGTGGCTGGCTTGAACCTAAGAATGTTTTGAATACAATGAGCCTTCCAAAATTAAAGAAGCATCTAAACCTCAAAAAATAAATGCATAGATTTTATCACCAAATTTCCCTCGAAGGGAAAGATTCTTTCATCCTCAATGACCCTAATGTCGCTCATCAAATAAGTCGCGTGCTGCGAATGAAAGTCGGCGACCAAATTGCTATCTTTAACGGGAGTGGCATCGATTACATATGCGAGATTACCGAGATCGACAAGCGCCTTGTTGCGTGCAATGTTTTGTCTCAAAACAAGCCTGATACCGAGCGTCCACTTTATGTCCATATTTATCAGGCCGTGCCGCACACGTGGTCCAAATTCGAAGATGTTCTGAAGAAGTGTACGGAGATAGGCGCGTCAGATTTCTATCCGCTTATTACGCACAGGTGCGAGACCAAGCTCAAGGATGGTGAAGAGCCTCCCAAGGAAGACCGCTTGAACAAAATCATCATCGAAGCTTGCGAACAGTGCGGAGCGAGTGTCCTTCCTAAGCTGCACAACGTCATAAGCCTCGAAAGCGCTATGAAGTCCGCGCCTGGTATCAAAATAATGGCTTACGAAGACGAATCCAACCGCTCTCTTGAGGATCTTGTCTCAAACATCAAGCAGTCGGGCGAGGTCAGTATATTTATCGGTCCGGAAGGTGGTATAACGGAAGATGAAGCTGAGTTATTTCGCAGTCATGGCGGTTTAACTTTCCATCTCGGCAAGCGAATTTTGAGGACTGAGACGGCTTCTGTTGCAGTCTTATCGCGAATCGTGCTATAAGTTTCCTGCTTTAGACATTAACCAAAAGCAAGCATGAAAAAAGCAGCAATTTTCTTGGCGATTGCTATGACGACCGGTCTTTTTTACGGATGTTTCACATCCCCGCAAGCGATCACTTTCACTACCGCAGCGTATTCTTACATTACGCCGGGAGACGACACGATTGATCTTACTACAACTTTTGACACAAACGCTTATATCTCCAAAGTGATCTGCGGAGAAGCCGACGTCCTTGATGCAGGAGGACCTGCGCTGCAGAGCGCTTACTCCAAGCCCGATACCGACGCTGCATCTGTTTTCAACCTAGACACATCCAAGCTAGAGAAATTCGATGGAATGCTTTGTGATGTATACGTCGTTGCTTCCGATGCGTCTACAGTGGAAGAGACCGAAGCTTCCGTTAGAGTTTATGTTGGTGAGCAGGTCTCCGTTGACGCGACACCTGTTGACGCAGAGATATGCGAAGATGGAACAGTCTGCTTGATCGAAGAAGATACAGAGGAAGAGGCTGCAGAGGATGCAGATGCTGCAGAGGATGCAGATGCAGAATCTACTACTGATGCTACAGTAGAAGTAACTGCTGATGTAATTGCTGAGTAGAATATCTGAAGCTAGTATGGTGAGATCTTTCGAGGCGCAAACGAGGCATTATCGTTTGCTGAAATCGCTCAGGACATTGTTCCGTTGCTGGAGGAATGGTATCGTGACCCTGATAATTTTGATCAGTCCCGCCTTGTTCAAGCCCTTGAAGGCCTTGTAGAAGAAGCCGATACCGACGATGGAAGCGGGGTTCCTGATTTGCTGACAGCACTTAACTCCGTTGCTGATCAGTATGAACATCCTGATATTGTTACTGAGCTACTTTTTGCGGTAGATAACCTCAGAAGGAGAGCAAATGCGCAACAAACCGTGACGGACGATTCCGTGCAAAGTGTGCGAGAGGGTGTACGAATGCCTGAATAATCAAGTTATTGAATAGGGATTGTATGGGGCTTTTTTTATATGTTTTTTCCTGTTAGTATTCTTCCGTATCAAAGAGCTATTTATGAACAAAAAAATTGAACAGTTTATAGACCTGTTTGAAGCCGAAAATCACAAGCTTAATTTGTGCAAATTTGGAGACAGGAAAGATTTTATATCGAGGCATATTATGGACTCCTTGGAGAGTAGCCAGTTTCTTGCTAAAGCCAAAAAAGTTCTCGACCTTGGTACTGGCGGCGGTCTCCCTGGGCTAGTCCTGGCTATTTCGCATCCTAAGACAGAGTTCACGCTAATGGATTCGATTGGCAAGAAGTGCGTCTCCGTAGAACGTATGACAAAAGAGTTAAAACTTACCAATGTTAAGGTTATATGCGGTCGTGCCGAGGAACTTGCGCATGACATTCGTGAGAAATTCGATGTCGTGATTGCCAGGGCACTCGCTCCCCTACCTACATTGCTCGAACTTGCTTCTGGTTTTGTACGTCGAGGAGGACTTTTGATCGCGTACAAAGGCCCTAATTATCAGGAGGAGCTTACATCCTCCAAGCATGCGATGCTCGAGATGAATTTGCTTCTGGATAAAATCCACCAATATAAGCTGCCTGATGACGAGGTTAGAAGGGTGCTTATGGTATTTAATAAGAACAAAACTTTAGACTCTAAATATCCACGCCAAAATGGGCTCCCGAAAAAAAGGCCATTATAAGGCGCACGATAAGTATTTCCATAGAGCAAAGAGCGAAGGTTATCGTGCCCGTAGCGCTTACAAACTCAAGGAAATTATCGCTCGCTACAGAATCGTAAAACGAGGAGATCTGGTTCTTGATGTTGGAGCCGCCCCTGGAAGTTTTTTGCAGGTGCTAAAGGAGGTGGTTGGCAGCGAGGGCCATGTCATCGGCATAGATCTCAAAGAGATTGAGCCTATAGAGGGAGTTGAGACTGTTGTCGGAGACGTTTTCGACTACAGGCCAGAGGGCAAATTTGACGTAATCACATCCGATCTTGCTCCACAAACGACAGGTATTAAATTTATCGATAATGACGATAGCGTCGAACTGAATATGGCTACACTTGAGATCTGCAAAAAGCACCTTAATGATGGAGGACGTGCCGTCTTTAAGATTTTTCAATCTAATGAGATGAAGAAATTCATCGATGCCGCGAAGAGGGTCTTCAAACTAGTGCACCTCGTCAAACCTGATGCTGTGCGCAGCACGAGTACGGAGATATATGTAGTATGTAGTGGTAAGGGGTAACCTTGGGTTCCCCCTTACCTAATCCCCCTCCCAGCTGTTGTTCGTAAAAACAGTCCTCGCGTAGGCTCGTAAAACTTGCGTTTGGGACCCACAAGACCCAAAGCATGTTTTACTACGCGTGCTCGGATCTGTTTTTCCTCACCTCTTTTTTTGTATGTAGTGGCAAGGGGTAACCTTGGGTTCTCCGAAAGATTCCTATTGTTGCCACCAATCTCAAGTGGTAAAATGAGCCTCGTTTTCCTAATTTTCCAAAGACACATGACTAAATACAGAACCGAGAAGGATGCTCTCGGAGAGGTTTCGGTTCCAAAAGATGCCTACTTCGGCTCTTTTACCTCCAGAGCTCTCGATAATTTTCAGATCAGCGATATGTCAGCGCCAGAAGAATTCTGTACCGCGCTAGGCTACGTGAAACTTGCTGCCGCAAGAGCCAACAAGAAGCTCGGTGAACTCGGAGCCAAAGAAGCCAAGGCTATTGATAAGGCTGCATTGGAGTTCATAGATGGTAAGTTTGATTCTGAGTTCATGCTTGATGTTTTTCAGGCAGGAGCCGGTACTTCGTACAATATGAATGCAAATGAGATTATTGCGAACCGTGCAAATGAGATATTAGGCGGGAAAAAAGGCGAATACGAGTATGTCCATCCAAACAATCATGTCAATATGGCTCAGTCTTCCAACGATGTCATCCCTACAGCTACAAGGATAGCACTCGTTATGATGAGCAAGTGGTTAACTGCGGAGCTTGAGGATTTTATCAAGAGTCTTGAGGCCAAAGGGCGCGAATTTAAATCCATACAAAAAGTTGGACGGACTCACTTACAAGATGCCGTACCTATAACACTTGGGCAGGAGTTCACAGCTTATGCTCAGGCTATCAAAAACAGCTTGGAATCTCTCAAGGAAGCTATCTCCGCCCTCAAACAACTTGGTATAGGCGGCACCGCAATCGGCACAGGAGTAAATACACATCCTAAGTTCAAAGACACAATAATTGCCGAGCTGTCAGAATTAACGGGAGAGAAATTCTCCAAAGCTCCAAACTCGATCACGACTACTCATAGTATGCAGGTTTTTTCTCGCTACTCCGCGTCTCTACGCAATCTGGCTATCGAAATCCACCGCATCATGGGTGATATTCGCCTCATGAATGCAGGCCCACGCGCAGGAGTACGAGAGATCAAACTGCCAAAAGTACAACCGGGTTCTTCTATCATGCCGGCCAAATTAAATCCTTCCATCCCCGAGTGCATGAGTATGATTTGCGGCCAGGTTATTGGAGCTGACTCTGTTGTAGTTTTTGCGGCACAAGGTGGTCAATTTGAGCTAAACTGGTACACCCCGCTGATTATGTTCAATATGACTATGGCTGTCCGTATTCTTGAAAACGGACTCCGCATGACACGCGAGAAATGTATCGACGGAATCGAAGCTTGCGAGGCTGAGATCAAAGGGTCTTTTGACAGGAGTCTATGCACCGCTACAGAGCTTGTTCCAAAACTCGGATATCATGAAGTCACACGTCTCGTCAAAGAAGCTATGAAGAGCGGTAAAGGGCTTCGTGAAGTGATGGATGATGAGGACAGGGTGTAGGGTGTAGGGTGCGTTTTTTATTCCGACGTCACTGTGATCTCCAGTTCGTAAGTGTCTTTGACGCCACCTGCGTCTTCGACCTCGAGTTCGACTGTGTATATGCCCACCTCATCGAAAGTATGAGTCGGTTTGCGGTCGTAACTCTTGTCTCCATCGCCGAAATCCCATACATAACTCTGGATTGAACCTCCGCTACAAAGCGGGTCAAAAGCTACGATAAGCGGCGCCTTGCCCTGCTCCAAGCTCGCTTCGAAACAAGCAGTGAGTGTTACAGGCCTTACCGTGATTGTTATAGAGTCTGAGTCTTCGGAATTGTCGTCTGCAAGGACCGTAACAGTTGCTGTAAATGTCCCTACCGTGTCGTATTCGTAAGTTACTTCCGCTCCACCGACATACTCGTCAGAACCGTCTCCAAAATCCCAAGTGTAAGCCACTATTTCTCCGTCGGGATATGTTGATCCGGCCGCGCTAAACTCTACCTCCATCGGGACTTCTCCCGACGTTGGAGTGACCGTAAGTGCGGCATCCAAGGCCTGACCAGAAACGCTAATTGCTATTGTTTCCGTGTTCGTATTTCCATCCGCGTCTATGACTGTTAATGAGGCTATGTATGCGCCGGTTTTTTCGTATGTGTATGTGACTTTTTCGCCTGTGTCATCGGTATCGCCGTTGCCATCGAAATCCCATTCGTAATCAACGATATTGTCGTCCGCATCAACACTGCTTGAGGCGTCAAAAATGACTTCTAGTGGAACTTCTCCTTCTACCACTCCGGTCGACGAGTTAGCTTCCGGATCTGTCATAATTACGGCTACGGGTTTTTCCGATGCGCCAATGACTGTTATTTCAATTTTTGTTTTACCAGTTTCACCGACTTCGTCCTCAACTTCCAATGTGATCAGATAATTACCGGCTTCTTCGTAAGTGTGTTTCGCCGTTCTGGTTTTTACATCATTGCTGCCATCACCAAAATCCCATGTGTATTTCGTAATCTCCCCGTTTATCGACTCGGAATCGGCCGCCGAGAACGAATATGAAACTCCAGTATAATACTCGTCATTATCACTGCCTATTACTGCAACGACGTCGACGCCACCGGCTGCTATGTCCATTGTTACAACGTTGTAATCTCCATTATTGTCAGTGACTCTGAGAGACACCTCGTATGTCCCGGCTTGCTCATATGTGTACTCCGCCGTCACGTCTTCTCCATCATCGAATTTGCCGTCTCCGTCGAGATCCCATTCGTAAGAGACTATCTCTCCATCAGGATCGACACTGCCAGAAGCATCAAACTCTACGGTTAGCGGTATATCTCCTTTTTCCTGATCTACGGTGAAGCTTGCCGCCACCTTGTCATTACTGAATATTACGTCCAAAATGATCTGTTCCGTTGCTTCTTCACCTGTTTCGACATCTTCATAAGTGACAGTCAGAACAACTTCGTATCTGCCGGCATCCGGACCTTTTGTCGTATATCTATGGCTTACTGTCTCGCCTGTTGCCGTAGAGCCATCTCCAAAATCCCACTCGAAAGATATCAGTTTGTATTGATACGGGTTGAACGGTATTTGAGATGCATCGAACGTGATTGTCGCAGGTGCTGTTAGGTTAGATAAATCTTCCGGATCTGTCTTGATAATCGAAGTATCTTGCGCCGTCTGAGTTTCCACCTGTTGCGAACTTAGATACATGTATGTAAAAGTCCACGCAAAGGCCAATATGACAAATAGCGAACCTCCAAGGATTGCCATCATAATGCCTTTGTTTTTACCAGCCTTATCGTCTTTCTTGGTCATTGATACTTTGAAGAGGCCTATGATTCCTACTATGAAAGTTACGAATATCGTCATTCCAAATATGACGTTGGTAAGTGTTATCAAGAATGGGTAAAAATTCTCCTCTGAAATCCCAAACATCTTAAGGAGAGGATTGTCAGCCCCACCTCCTTGAGTCAAAAGCAGAAATATCATCACTATAATAAGTACAAACACTATTCCACCCGTGACAATTCCGGCTGTTATAGCTTTTTTCTTCTTTGCTCTTTTCTTTTTCTCTTGCAATGCTTTCTTCTGTTCCGGCGTCAGTGCTTGTTCCGGTGTCTTGGGCGCTGGCGCGACTGCAGGTTGAGCTGCAGGAGCTGGCTGAGGCGTCGTGACTACTACCGGAGTAGGTGCAGGTGCAGGCGTTGATTGTGGTGTCGGAGCCGATGCAGGTGCTACTGCAGGAGCTGGCGTGACTACCTGCGGCTGCTGTTGCTGCTTGGCTATTTCGGCAGCTTTTGCAACATCCTCCTTATGTTCTTCTACTGTTTTTTCGTTTATATAAATTTTAGGCTGCTCACCTCCCGGATTCGGAGGAGTCTGAGGGATTTGATTCCCATTATTTTGCGTATTTTCATCCATCTTTATTTTTGTTTTAGGAGCTATTCATATAACCAACTTCAAGTGGTTACCTTATAAGAAAACATATTCAAGGCATGAGGAGCGCAGCGTACTGGTAAGTACGTAAGCGACGAATAACGAAGAAAATGTTTTCTTATATCGGTAATCCTTCGGAAACAAATATATTTGAGCAGTTTCTGCGTCACTCCTCCTTGAAGTACTTTTTCAGTACTCCTTCGTCGTCCTTCCTTTAACCTACGTAAATATATTTGTTCCACTTTGAAGTTTGTTATATGAATAGCTCCTTTAGTTTATCTTCCTCACAGTGTAAATGCTAGCCCCCAAAAGTGCAAATGCAGTGGCAACCATAATAAGAACAAGTCCTTGAGCACTTGATACGGGGAATAAGTTCGCTGCCCCCGAACTATCGAATACTACTTCTTTTGTAACGGAATAAGAGCTTCCTGTATCGCTTTCTGCAGTAAGCATCATCACTACAAGGCCCCATGATGATTCATAAGAAACATCTTTGAAAGTTCCGCTTAAACATGTCGTATCCTCGAGGTCATGATCATTGTCTCTCACGCCATCGCCGTCGGTATCAAAATATACGTTTTTATCAAGCCAACAGGTGATACCTGCGCCGCTATCAAGATTGGTAGAGTACGAAATGTCTATTTTCCCCGAAGATCCGGTTATATGAATTTTTTCATCGCTTGGGCTTGGCTCAGGATTAGTCGTCAAATAAGCTATTACGTCAACTACAGGCTCTTCTAAGTCTATATCGTTAGTTACAGAGTCTTCCTTGTTCATGGAGTCCATGACTGTTAATCCCACTGTATATGAACCGTAATCGTCGTACTCATAACTTGGCTCATTACTGACGGAGTCCGTGTCGTTTGCCGGATCACCATCTCCATCCGAGTCAACTAGCGTATCGAAATCCCAAGAGTAAGATGTTATGACTATATAGTCTTCCGCTACAGATGAATTATCTGCGAAAGACACTTCTAACCCCTCTGATTCCGATGTGAATGCCGCTGTTGGCGGATCCGTATCTGCAACTAATATAGATTGCTCAACGCTATCTGATTGTCCCGCTGAGTCGTATATGACCAAACTAACCTTGTACGTTCCCTCTATGTCGTAAGTGTGAGATGGATTTTGCTCTTTTGAATCAGCATCATCGCCTGCATCGCCGTTTCCATCCGAGTCCACTAACGTGTCGAAATCCCAATACACAGCGTATAAATCAGCTCCATTAGCTTCGTCTGTTGTTGATTGGTTTGTGAAATCAACATCGAAACCTCTGACGTCGTAAACAAATGCCGCCTCGGGACCTTGAGCTGTCGATTCCACACAAAGCTGTATCTTCTTATCCGAAGTCGTAGACTGTCCCTTCTCGTCAGCAACTTTTAGCCTTATGTCGTAGCATCCTACAGCCTTAGGTTCGTACACATATGTTGCATCTGCCGTTTCTGTGTTGTCGCTGAAACCATCGCCTTCCAAATCCCAAATGTATGCCAAATCGTCACCATCAGGGTCATACGAGCTACTTGATAACGTGACCGTATCTCCCAGCATTATAATAGTATCACTTAGGCTGAAGTCCGCCACAGGGGCTTCGTTTTCGCCATTCTCTACCGTTATGGTAGGATCTTCATCAAGCTCGTCACGACTCGACACTGTGTTTCCCGCTTTGTCTGTGACTTCCACTGCTATTGCATACTCTTTTTCATCTCCTGTGCTGCCATTGGTACCTATAGTCAATGTTGCCGAAGATGTTGTCGTGATTTGAGCACCCAGTTTTTCACTGGTTTTGCCAGTATCGTAATAATACCAGTAATAGTTGGCGATACTTCCATCCGGGTCCTGTGCGTCCACTTCCACCTTCACATCAACCGGTGTTACGTTTGAATCAGACTTGATACTATAAGTCAGAGAGTCAATCTCCGGTGGTTCTTCTGCGACTACGATCTCAAAAGTGTCTTCCGAGTTGATTGACGGATCGTCTTTATCGCTGACTGTTAGCGTGACTTTATAGGTTCCAAGTTCGTCGTATGTATGACGCGCCGTTTTCTCCGTGCTAAGAGTTTTGTCTCCAAAATCCCAGCTGTATTTCAAGTCTCTTGAAGTACCGTTTGTATTTTGAGATCCACTCGCGTCGAACGTGAAGACCGTTGTAATATTGCCTTCAATATTGAGGCTGCTTACCGGCATGCCGTCTTTTTCAAGAGATATGACTGCAATAGTCGAATTGCTGTCTCCTATATATACCTTCTTTGTATAAGTGTTTTCGTTATCGTCATCATCGTATACGGTAAGCTCAACGTTGTATGTGCCTGTCTCCGTATATGTGTGGTAAAAAGTTTTTGATGAAGAACCTTCCTGTGCTTCGTCTTCGCCATCACCGTAATCCATGACGTATGCAACAGCATTATCGCTTGATCCTGTGAAAGACACTTCCACGCTACCCGCTTCGTCATCTAGCTGATGAGCCGCTCCGCTTGGCATTTCCAGCAGCACATCCAGCACGGAATAGACCATAATGTCACTGCTTGTTTCGCCGGTTTGTTTCAAATCTTCATCTTCGTACTGATCACTGACTTGAAGCGTTACATTGTGACTTCCAGCTTCATAAAATTTCACTATTGGAGACTCTGACGTTTCGTCTGTTCCTTCTGCGAATTCGTAATCGCTGCCCTCTGTTCCGTCAAATGTCCAAAGATAGGACAGTGTGTCCCCTTCGTCAGGGTCATAGCTGTTTCCTCCGTCGAAATGGACTGTGCCTGGCTGTGAGTCGTCCGGTATAGAATAATCGAATTTAGCGATGGGAGTTTGAGATTCGACAGTTATGTCTATCGTGTCCGTATCCTGATTGCCGGAACTGTCTGTAACCGTCAGAGACACCGTGTAGACTCCAGGTTCGTCAAAGTTGGAACTCAAATCTTCGGTCGATCCCAAATCTATGCTCTTGCCGGTAGCTGACACGGCCGACCACATATAAGCTGTAATCGCTCCTATGTCTGTCTTTGACGCAGATCCATCGAATGAGAACACTGTCTCAGGAGTTCCTGACCAGAATTGAGATTCAATCCTGGCTGCAGGCGATGCTATTACTATAGTGCCTACATATCTATCAGTAGTGCCTGTAACATCTGTCACTTCCGCTTTAAGCGTATAACTTCCTTCCCCAGGATATGTACAAATTTCTTCGATCAAGCTTTCGCTTGTATAACTCTCCACACCATTTCCACAATCAAGTGTGTGATAGACAGTAGGATCTCCATTGCCGTCAGTTGTGCCAGCCATCGAAATAGTTATACCGGTTGTTCCTTCCGCCTCAGTGAATTTAGCAGTGGACTCAATTATATTTTCTTCGTAATTCGCCAATACAACCGTGCTTGAACTTGCGTAAGCTTTCAAAACTATGTTCGACTCCGGAGGATTGACAACTATGCTTATATAAGCCTGTCCAGGTGCGACATCAGGATCCTGACTGTATACCCTTAGTCCGACCCTGTATGTTCCTACATCATAATAAGTCTTACTTACCGAGGCTCCTTCTGATTCATACTTGCCATCACCATCAAGGTCCCAAGTGTACTGAGAAGAGTCTATCGTCAGATCGCTTGGATCGTAAGAGTCCAAACCGTCGAAGCTTACTATTAGAGGTGAACTGCCTTCTTTCACGCTTGCTGTAATGACGGTATCCACAAATTCAAGATTCTCGACAAGGGAATACAGGGTCCCCAGATCCGTAATGACATCTCTAAGTACGGAGTTTGCGAGGAATAATCCGGTAATGAGATCTCCTAGTTTGGAGTCTTCCAGGAATGACTTGTTGGCATCCCAATCCAGACGGCTTACTCCATCCGTACCGAAATACCCAAGTACCGTATCGATTTGGTCATCTATTGTCTTGAGAGTTGATCCTCCGTCCTTAACCGCTGCCTGTGATCCAGTCGCATCAAATAGTGTCTTATATGACGTCAGAGTTGCCCCGTATTCATCCAGTTTTTCATTAAAATCTATACTTGCCGCTTTCGCAACGCTTTTGAGACCCATTTTGATGTCTTTTTGCAGAGTATCAAAGTCACCATATTCATAACGGTCCGCATAGGCCACCGGTATAAGCCAGTTATGATTATTGTCAGAATACATGACACCCCATCTCGCATCATATAATATTTTTTCAGTATATGCCTTCAAGTCTGATGCAGCTTGATATGTGTCACTATTCCTATCGACCATGTCCATTATTTCCTGTGCGACACTATCTATAATTTCCACATATTCTCTTACTAAAGCAACTTTCTCCTGATCAATTGATTCATCAGCATCATAATCGTCTTTATCAAACAGACTGAACATGTCTTTAACAGGCTCAGTATCAGGTGTTTCAAAAGACCAAGCATATTCTATATAAGCATGGACATTGGAATACGTTGTAAATGCAGCGATATATTCTGTCGCCATATCCTGTAAATCTTTTGCGATTTGATTGACGTTGTATACATCAACCTGGTCACCTGTTACTTCGTCGCCGGATGAGTAGACGGATCCTTCTCCACGGTCTTCCCCTCCACCTGCAGCATCGCTGAGTAGAGTGTTGACTATTGCGTATGATGAAAGCACAACCAAGATACCAATTACTGCGTACATAACTGACTTCTTGCCTTTTGTCGTCTGTTCTTCTTGTCCTCCCGCAGTTACATAAAGGAAACCTCCGTAAATGATTACAACTATAGCTGCAATTCCAAGGAATGACAGAGCGAAGTTTGTTACATTGAGAATATACTCACGTGCCGTCTTGGCCTTTGTAAGTCCCGAATCGTAACCTTCCGAACTTGGTGCTTCGAAAGATCCTTCAAACTCTGTGAAGCTTGTGATGTCTCCAGAGTCTTCACAACTCAGAATACCACCTGTGGACTCCTCCATCCCTTCACACAGCGAGTCTTCCACTCCATCCGGAACAAGATCGATCGCTATGTCCGCGGCTGACGCAAGAGGGATCATGCACATTACCGCAGCCATTACGCCGATTAGCATTACAGCCAGTTTTTTTTGTATTAGCATCATTTTGTTTGGTTTTATATCTATTAATTATACCAAAAAAACGCCTTTTGTTCAAGAGGCGGTCTGTGTTTTTTTTATGCGGCTTTAAGAGCCAAGTCCGATGACCGTATTTGTTATAGCGTAAGCTGCACCGGCAAGTATTATTCCTATAATCGCACCCATGATAATTTTCTTCCCTTTTCCTGTGTTTTCTTCGCTAACTCCTCCCGTGAGATACATATATCCGCCAGCTACCAACGCTCCGACAGATGCAAGACCGATAAGTCCCGACACGAAGTTTGTGATACTCGCTATTAATAATTTGCCTTGCGAGATACCAAGTGTAACACCTTCTCCCGGCTTGTATGGGAACAAGATATCTTTCACTAGCAGTTCTGAAATACCGATCATCACAAGACCTATAATCGACCAGAAAATGTGATTTTTTGCGCTGTTGATTTGCTCCTCACTGTATGCGCCTGCAATCATACGGACACCATCGTAAGCTATCGCAAAGACTGCCAACGCCGATACAAAGATCTCAATCAGTGTGTATATACCTTTTATTGCCTTGTTCGCCCTGTCTCCAAACTCCAGTGCCTGTTCTTGCCCCTCAAGGAAGATTTCACCTTCCGCTCCGAAGAACATATCTTTTACGATTGTGTCCGCCATGAATATGAGTATAAGCCCCGTAATTGCCCAGAAGAAGTACTCTTTCTGTTTATTAATTTCCTCATCGGATCCTTCACCGGCTGTGAGCAGCCTGAATGCCGATATCATCATGAAAAGTACCGCCAATCCACCCAGAATATACTTGATGAAATCTATCACATAATAAATCGAGCTTGTTATCCCCGTGAGCCCCTCCCCTTCATAAGCATTCCCGTGTTCCGTTCCGGCCTCGTCATAACTCGGCAATTCTATAGTCTGGCCCGCCGTCTCAAGCAGCTCGTCATAACCAACAGCCGCCGCCGCGTTCTGTATATTTGCAAAATGCATAACTGTTAATCCCGTGACCAGCAGAAGCATGAATACTGTGAATTTTTTGATCTCCTTAAATTTGTCCACTGATGATTGTTGTTACGATTGCAAAAGCACCATAAATCAGAAGAGCACCGAGAACCGAATTCATTAGTATTTTCTTGGCTTTCCCGGCTTTTTCTTCGTCTCCGCCAGCCATTGCATACATCAGCCCTCCCCCAACCATTCCAAGTATCATCAATGGCCCCACAAAGGCCACCATGAAATTCGTAATCGCCACTATCTCCGCAACACCGGCCTTGGCATCTATGCTGACTACGGCCATATTATCGCCTGTATCCGGAGTAACTTTGAATAAGACTTTTTTGACCACAAAATCTCCGATGATTACGAAGAAGATCGCTACGAATCCACCCATTAAGTTCTTCTTTTCCCGAGTGACATTCTCTTCACTACCGCTGGCCATAATCATCACCATACCCGATCTTACGATTGTAAATACAGCAATGCTGCCGAGAATATACTTCAGGAATGTAATTATGAGGGTGGCTCTTTCATCAAATATTCCAGCCCGCTCTATGATTGATTCTTCGCTACTTAAGAAACTACCGTCGCTGAAGTTGAAAACTTCTGATAGCGATGCTGCAATACTTATCAAAGCCAAACCTATGATGCCCCATATAAGAGCTCTTTTTTGTTTTGTTACCGTTTCTTCGTTACGACCAGATATAACAAACATGAAACCATACAGAACGATTAACGCTATACCGACTGCACCCATGATGACGCGTATCGGTCCCATCAATGATGCTATCAGGTTGCCGGTTTTTTCTACCGCATCGGCGCCTTCCGGATTTGGAACATCTCCAAAATTAGATGCATCAGGCAAACCAATAAAAGCTGCGTTGGCGGAGATCGGAGATGACCATATCAGATATATGAGTACTCCAACCAGAATCGCTGCCACGATCAAAGCCTTGATATAAGAATGCTTTTTAGAGACTTTTCGCATTGATATGCGTGTTTTTGGTTTTTATTTCTGTATATTTTACCATTTTTTAGGTTTCTAATCAAACTTTCTATTGCTTTTTCTAGATGTCTTACATAGAATTCTGTTACGAATGTTGCCGAGGAGGCTTTTTGGAGGTAGATTGGACGCTAGAGTTTATAGTTTAAAACCTTTACGGATATGTCTAACAAATTGGTACAATACTTCAAGGATAGCTTCTCGGAACTTGGCAAAGTCACATGGCCTACAAAGAATCAAGCTGTACTTCTAACGGTTGTCGTTATCATCTTCTGTGCTGTGTTTGCAGCTCTACTTGGTGCTCTTGACTTGGTATTCGGCATCGGCCTTGAGGAACTGCTCAAATTGGCTGGTGGCAACTAAGATGATCTGTCTTTCTATAATTACAAGATATTAACATCAAAATATGGCAAAACAGGCTAAAGGTACGGGACGTAACTGGTATGTTGTACATACTTATTCAGGTTATGAAGATGCTGTACGTGAAGCTTTGATTCAGAGAATCGAGTCTATGAATATGCAGGACAAGATTTTTGATGTTGTAGTGCCTAAGGAGACTCAAATTGTAATTAAAAAGGGAGAGCCAAAGACTGAAAAGAAGCGCCTTTTCCCTGGTTATGTTCTCGTGGACATGATGGTAGATGATGAATCTTGGTATGTAGTCAGGAACACTCCTAACGTAACCGGATTCGTAGGTTCGGGCACTATCCCTGTTCCCGTTTCGGAGGAAGAGTTCAAGGTTATCAAAAGGCATATGGGACAGGCAGAACCTAAGTTCAAAATTGATTTTGCAAATAGCGACCACGTTGTTGTTCTCGATGGTCCTTTTGCTAACTACGAAGGTATCATCAATAATGTTGACGAAGAGAAAGGTAAAGTGAAGGTACTCATCACAATCTTCGGACGCGAAACGCCTGTCGAGCTTGATTTCACACAGATCAAGAAGAAGTAAGTATCTTATCCGTTTTTGCTTTTGGAATTCTTTTTTGGTATTTTCTGAGCATATTTATAAAACACAAAAATGAAAAAATTCACCATTTTCACCATCATCTTCTCCGCCATTGTCATCATTACTGTTGGCGAGCTTGTTGTGAACGATTATTTGGGAAGGCGCGAAGCAGAGACACAAGAGGCAGACAGCAAGACACAGACAGCAGAAAGTGAGGCAGAGACACAAGAGGCAGAGACACAAGAGGCAGAGACACAAGAGGCAGACAGCAAGACACAGACAGCAGAAAATACAGAGGATGTGGCAGCAGATGCTTCTTCCGATACTTATTTATCAGGTTTGGATTACGCTTCTTATGGATTTACTGACTATGAGCTTCGTGAGAAAACTTTTCCAACAAGTGTTTTCTATCTACTGGAGTTTGATGATGACAGCGTGATACCTTACTATTATGAGCTTTTTGAAGGGGAAACATATGTTGGAGGGCTATATGAAATCGTATGTAGCGATCCTACCGAGGCTTTTACCGTATATACCGACCTTAAGCAAAGTGGCATTGATCAAGAAGGTAGCGGCACTCTGAATGAGGTGAATAATTACGGTGATGCTTCTTTCTATTTCAATGACAATGTTAAGACGACAAGTATCTTCTTAGTGGTACTAAAAGAGAATCGCGTTTATGCGTTCACGTACGTCCATTCGTATCACGACTATTTCAAGTACCTTTTTCAGACTTTCTAAGGTTCGGGACTAGCCGAATAATGCTGTTTACTACTGTAATGTCCACAGTCGTATCTAACCTGATACGCCTTCGCAGCTCTTCACTTTTTTCGCGCAAATTGTGGGCATCTCGTAATGTAACCGTATTATTCGGCGAGTCCTTGACTTAGATCCACAAACTCCCTAAAATCTCTCCGCGCACTCAGGGATAGTCTTGCTTCAATTTTAGAACTGTCTCAAAGCACTTAAATCACACACAATTATGGCTAAGAAAGTTATCAAAGTTATCAAAGTTATCAAGTTACAGATTGCAGCTGGCAAAGCTAATCCAGCTCCACCGGTCGGACCTGCGTTGGGTCAACATGGTCTACAAATTCAAGATTTTTGTAACCAGTTCAACAACGCAACAAAAGAGATGGGAGACACAGTCGTTCCTGTTGAAATATCCGTTCACGAGGATAGGACGTTCTCTTTTATAATGAAGACTCCACCTGCTGCTATTCTTATTAAGAAAGCTATAGCACTGCAAAAAGGATCAGGAGAACCTAACAAGAACAAAGTAGGAACAATCACTCAAGCTCAACTCGAGGAGATTGCTACTATCAAGAAAGATGACCTTAATGCTAATGACGTAAAGGCTGGCGCCAAGATAATTGCCGGCACGGCAAGAAGCATGGGAGTTGAAGTCAAAGGTTAGGAAGCGTATATTTCCGTGCCTGCTACCTTATAAATCAACCATCACATGGATTCCAAATTCAAAAAAATCATCAGGAATGTCTACCTCTACACATTTTCAGCGGTAGGTCTGATATTTATGATCGTCGGCGCTGCAATCCTTGTTAATGTTGTGCTGAAAACATATGTTTTTCCGCTTGAGCATTACAGCGAATACTATTACAGCAGATGTGCTGATTACATTTACATGGATAGCCCTAAGGAAGATTTCGACATGGAAACTTGCGAGGCAAACGAAGCTGATGACAGGGCTACTGCAGATTCCGATGCTAGGAAGCGCGATATGGCTATCGGTCTTTCCAATCTCATGGTTGGATTGCCGCTTTGGCTGTATCATTGGAAAACAATTCAGAGGCGCAAAGAGAAAGAAGAGTAAGCAAAATCATTTATTCGTGGGAGACCTAAGGATCCCTCTAAGGTCGATTGCACCACTTAACATTTCAATACCATGAAACACGGTAAAAAGTATCGGGCAATGCTCGATAAGATCGCCAAAGACAAGCTTTATACGGTTGACGAAGCTTGTGCGCTTATGAAGGAGACTTCTGTCACCTCTTTCGACTCTTCTGTTGAGATTCATCTGAATTTGGGCATTGATCCGAAACAGGCTGAACAACAGATGCGAGACACTGTGGCTTTGCCACATGGAACAGGTAAGGAAGTTCGAGTTGTTGCTTTTGTCTCAGACGACAAAGTCAAAGAAGCGGTGTCTGCAGGAGCCATTAAGGCCGGCAATGAAGAGTTGATTGCTGAGATAGAAAAAGGATGGCTTGAGTTTGATGTTGCTGTCGCTACGCCTGATATGATGAAAGGTCTTGGTAAAATTGCCAGAACACTTGGACAAAAAGGTTTAATGCCTAATCCAAAAGCTGGAACAGTTACACAAGATGTATCAAAAACCATTGAAGAGATCCGTAAGGGTAAAGTAGAGTTCAGAAACGACAAAAATGGAAATCTTCATAATATCGTTGGTAAAGTGTCTTTTGGTGCTGATAATTTGGCCGAGAATGTCAAGGTATATCTTCGCACAATCATTGAGCATAAGCCAAAAGATATTAAAGGTGTTTTTGTTAAGAGTATCACTCTTGCTACAACTATGGGGCCTGCCGTACACGTTGATCATATCAATTCAATTAAAGAACTCTAGAGCATGATCATTCAGCTTTTCCCCGGAGAACATCAGAACAGTGAGTTTGATGGCGGTTATATTATAAGTCCATTAACCGCCGGTCCGGTTTTGATAAAAAACTCCGATGACAAATGGATTATCGTTGATCCAGGTTCCTTCTCACACAAGGAGAAGCTGATTTCCGAACTTGCTTTCCATGGTCTTGTACCCGCCGACATAGATGCCGTCTTAAATACGCATCACCATTTGGATCATACATCCAACAATTTTATATTTTCCGATTACTGCCCTATTTTTACGAGATCAGCGATTCTTTGGCCGAATGGCAAAACTTATATCTACAAGGATCATGATATGCATCGTGTTGAATGGCCTTCCGACATAGAACTCCTTCATACTCCCGGACATACTTTCGATCATGTATCTTTTGTATACAAATGGGAAGGCAAAACTTATGTTTGCGCCGGTGATGCCGTACGCGAAGACATGATACGTGATGAATCGGAAGTCACAGCCCAACATCCAGGTCCATATTTGGAATCACTCAAGTCGATTTTCGAGATTGCCGATGTGATTTTTCCCGGACATGGTAGAGTTATAGACGGCGATTTACTTGAGGAGCTTAAGCTTTTAGTTGATGACAAACAATCATGAGAATCAAAATCAAACGTATTGATAAGGATATACCACTGCCGCAGTACGAAACTGCCGGTTCTGTAGGTTTTGACATAATGGCGCGTGAAACAACTACTATTGAACCCGGCAAGATCGAGCTTATCCCTGGGAACGTTATTATTGGGGTACCGGAAGGTTATATGCTAATCGTTGCTTCGCGTTCAAGCACTCCTCGTAAACATGGCGTTACTCCGCCTCATGGCTTTGGAATTATTGACCATGATTATTGTGGTCCTGATGATGAAATCAAGATTCAGGTTTATAATTTCAGCGGCGAGACTGCTACAATAGAGCGTGGAACTAAGATTGCTCAAGGAGTTTTTGTTAAAATTGATAAGTTTGATTGGGAAGAAACCTCAGAGATTAATTCCGAAAGCAGAGGTGGATTCGGTTCGACAGGATAAGAGCCCTTAAAAAACTATTTCACATATGTTTATCACATTATACGGAACAAACAACACAGGTAAGACAACTCATGCCAAGAGACTTGTCGCCAAGCTGAAGTCCATAGGCAAAAAGACCAAGTACGTCAAATTCCCCGTTTACGATCTTGAGCCAACCGGACCTTATCTAAATGATTTTATAAGAAGCAGCGAGCATCAGGAAATAACGGAAGCGGAATTACAGATGTGGTTTGCTCTTAATCGTTATCAATTTGAGCCTCAACTCAAGAAGTGGCTTGCCGAAGGTTATATCGTCGTAGCAGAAGATTACATCGGGACGGGGATTGCATGGGGTATGGCGAAGGGACTGGATGCTTTTTGGCTAGAAAATCTCAACAGGTATCTCATTCAAGAAGATCTGGCCATCCTGATAGATGGACCTCGAATCGCTAGCGCCAAGGAAGCGCGACATATACATGAAGATAGCGACGAACTTATAGAAAAATGTCGTCTCGTATTACAAGATTTGGGAGAGAAATACGGATGGAGCAATGTCATGTTGCAAGATGAAATCGATGATACCGCCGCTCTCATCTGGGATATTGTTCAGAACGAACTCCAGAATTGATTAGTGGTCATCTGTCTGTTAGAATCGACTTGCACTATTTCCCTACCATCAACCATGCAAATTCTCGACGGCAAGCTTGTGGCAAAAGAAATTCTAGATACAGTTGCAGTCGAGGTGCGCTCTTTGACCGTGCCTCCCAGACTTGTTGTTGTACTTGTCGGAGATAATCCGGCGAGTGAAACTTATGTTCGTATGAAACGCAAAGCATGTGAGCAGGTAGGCATTGTTTGGGAGCTTATCAGGCTTTCTGCCGGAGATGTCACTACAGAATCCGTGATTGACTTGATACACGAGCTCAATCAGCGCGATGATGTTCATGGGATATTGGTACAGCTTCCACTGCCTAGCCATGTATATGTGCCTCAAGTTATCAAAGCTATTGACCCATATAAAGATGTTGATGGATTTCAAGCCTACAATCTTGGCAAAATGTTTTTATCCGAAGAGTTTATGGATTTATCGCCATGTACTCCCAAGGGCGTTTTGAAAATTCTTGATCATTACAATATAGATGTTAAAGGGATGGATGCTACTGTCGTCGGACATAGCAATGTCGTTGGCAAGCCTATGTCCACAATGCTGCTTAACAGGAATGCGACTGTGACAACTTGCCATATAGATACAAAAGATCTTAAGAGTCACACCATAGGTGCCGACCTCTTAGTCGTCGCTGTTGGCAAACCCGGCCTTGTTACGGCAGACATGGTGAAAGATGGCGCTATTGTCATCGATGTTGGAATTAACAAATTGGCTGATGGTAAGCTCGTTGGAGACGTTGATTTTGAAAATGTTTCAAAGAAAGCATCATATATCACCCCTGTTCCTGGCGGAGTTGGTCCTATGACTGTAGCCTGTCTTATGGAGAACACCTTGATGGCATACAAAAAAAATACTGTAAAAAAGTAATTCAATATACTAACCTTCATGAATTATGTGCGGAGTCATCGGAATATACGGTAGTGGTAATGCGGCTTATGATCTGTACGATGCGATGATTGTCTTGCAACATCGAGGTCAGGATGCATGCGGCATTATTACTTATGATGGAAACCAATTCCATCTTCACAAAGATCTTGGTTTGACTCGTGATGTTTTCACACCAGATGTAATGGAGAGACTCAAAGGTCCAATCGGAATAGCTCACTTGCGCTATCCAACAGTTGGAGGTGGAGGGGTGCTGGATGCACAGCCTTTCCAAAGATCCTCCCCGTATGGAATTGCGATGGCTCACAATGGTAATTTGGTGAATTTCTGGCAACTGAAGAAAGACTTAGCCGAGAAAGAGCTTGTTTCTGTTAATTCGAACTGTGATGTTGAGATTATTATGCATGTTTTTGCACAAGCACTGCTCCGACAGAACCCCGGGACCGAACTTAAGCCTGAAGCCGTTTTTGCAGCTGTTCAGGAGGTTTACGAAAAAGTTAGCGGTGGATACTTTGTGGTGGCTCATATTGCCGGCCAAGGGATGGTTGCCTTCCGTGATCCTCGCGGACTTAGACCTGGTATATTCGGCAAACGTGATGTTGGATTAAATACTGATTATATATTTGCTTCGGAATCTGTAGCTTTTGAGCTACTTGGATGCAAGCGCGTGTCTGACGTAGGCAATGGCGAAGTGATTTTTATAGACAAGGACAAGACAGTACATCGCAAGACTGTTGCTCATGAGAAGTTCTCTCCTTGTATATTTGAACATGTGTACTTCGCCAGACCTGATTCCATCATGGATGGCATATCTGTGTACAAATCTCGCTTACATATGGGCAAGCTACTCGCAAAAAAAGTAAAAGCGGCTAATCTTGACATAGATGTTGTCTCCCCCGTACCTGACACATCCAGATCAACTGCCACTGCTCTCGCTCATGAAATTGGCGTTAAGATGCGTGAGGGGCTGATCAAAAATCGCTACATAGGCAGAACTTTTATAATGGCTGGGCAAGAAATTAGGCAGAAGTCCATCAAGTACAAATTGACACCTAATGTCCCTGAACTTGAGGGCAAGAATGTTTTGCTTGTCGATGACAGTATCGTCCGAGGCAATACCTCCAAAAAAATTATAGCTATGGTTAGGGAAGCCGGTGCAAAGAAGGTTTATTTTGCTTCGGCTGCTCCGCCACTACGTTATCCTTGTCTATATGGCATAGATCTCCCAAGTCGCAAAGAATATATTGCTAATGAGCTAAGTATTGATGAGATCGCCAAATCCATTGGAGCAGATGCTCTTTTTTATCAGGATCTCGATGACTTAGTTGAGGCTGTCAGCTTTGGTGATGTAAATAATTTCTGCCTTGCATGTTTTGATGGCAAATATCCTACGGGAGACGTCGATGACGCTACTTTGGGTGCAACTGAAAAGGAACGGGATGCTGAAAGAGGTGGATCTTCTTACATGGCCGATCAGGCGCCGCTGCTCTAGTGAGTAGTAGTAAACTTAATTAATATGAAAAAAGTTCTAATAATAGGTAATGGTGCTCGTGAGCATGTCATTGCCGAGACTTTGTTGCGCAGTTCGCACCAGACTTCCGTCATCACCTATGGCAGCGCGACGAATCCTGGTCTTTTGCAACTTTCCACTGCATATGAAGTCGGTAGTCTGTCTGATTTCGACAATCTTAAAGATTTTGCTAATCATACAAAACCTGATTTTGCTATCATGGGACCGGAAGCTCCAATCGCTGCCGGTATGGCTGACATGTTACTTGCAACTGGCATTAAGTCCGCTTCCCCACTTAAGGTCTCTGGCGCGCTGGAATCTTCCAAATCATTCGCTCGAGATCTTTTGCAAAAATACAATATCCCCGGTAATCCTGCGTTTAAGGTCTTTTATAAATCTGAAGGGATCAGAGAATTTATGGAAAAACTGGGTGGCAACTATGTTGTTAAGTCTGATGGCCTCAAAGGAGGCAAAGGAGTCAAGGTGTCCGGAGATCACCTTGAGACTATTTCTGACGGCGTTTCGTATGCAGAAGAGTGCTTGCGCGAAGACGGCAAGGTGGTTGTTGAAGAAAAGTTTATCGGTCAGGAGTTTTCGCTTATGAGTTTTGTTGATGGCAAAACCGTCGTATCTATGCCGGCAGTACAAGATCACAAAAGAGCTTATGATGGAGATAAAGGTCCTAATACCGGCGGGATGGGCACTTATAGCTGCGCCGATCATTCTTTGCCGTTCTTGCGACCTTCCGATATTCAAGATGCGCATGACATCAATGTCCAAGTCACGAAAGCCCTATATGAAGAGACTGGAGTTTATTTCACCGGCATTATGTATGGTGGATTCATCGCTTGTAAGGACAAAGTCGGCTTGATCGAGTACAACGCCCGTTTTGGAGATCCGGAAGCCATGAATGTCTTGCCTATTTTGAAAACGGATTTTGTAGATATCTGCTTGGCTACAATTGAGGGCTCTCTCGATGGTATGCAGATTGAGTTCGAGAAAAAAGCTACTGTTTGCAAATATATTGTGCCAGAAGGCTATCCTGATAGTCCTGTCAAAGGCGAGAAAATTGAAATTGGATCTATCCCTGATGGCGTAAAAACTTATTATGCTTCTGTTGATCAGCGTGAAGACGGCCTATATCTGGGTGGATCAAGGGCTATTGCGTTTGTTGGTATTGCAGATGAATTAGATGAGGCTGCCGCTTTGGCTACATCAGCTATGGATAGCGTCCGAGGACCTGTGTTCTACAGAAAAGATATTGGAACCAAAGAGCTTATTCAGAAAAAGATGGATATGATGACGGGACTTAGGAGCTGTTAATATTCTCCTAGTATCTTAAGCTTTGCCACTTTGCTCTTGATAAGCCTCAATGTTTTGTCTGCTGTTTTTAGCGCACCTTCGAAATCCACGAAAAACACATAGTCTCCCAGTGAGTGTTCTGCCGGACGCGATTCTAATCTGGTGAGATTGATACCGGCTTGTGCAAAATATCCTAGCACGCTATGAAGTGACCCAGCGCTGTCCTTTGAAAAATGAAAAGCTATTGAGACGTTTTTAGGCTTGATCCCGAGATCCATCTTCGTGTCTTGATGCGTTATAAGGAGAAATGTTGTAGTGTTTCGATTATCATTTTCAATGTTCGTATCTAGGATTCTGAATCCGAAGTTTTGTGCCGCTTTGACAGGGCCTATGACAGCAACGTCATCCAGTTTCATCCTCTTTACGTATTCAAAAGCTGCCGATGTACTCGCTTTCTTCTCTATTGTCGCTGTTTTGTAATGTTTTTTCAAAAAGTCTGAGCACTGATGCAGTGCTTGAGGATGAGAACATACAGTTTTGATTTTTGCGTTCTTGGATAACACAGCTAAGCAATGATGTATTGGCATCTTAAATCTTGCCCTAATCCGAACTTTATTCCTAAATACACCATCCATCGTCTCTCTTATTGTGCCCTGTAATATATTCTCGATAGGTACAACACCTGCGAATACTTCCTTACGAGCTATAGCAGTAAAAACATCTTCAATACTCGGCATGCAGCATATGTCACGGCCTAGTTTATGCTTAGTATTCAGCTTCTCTGCCGCAAAATACGAGTAAGAGTTTTTTGGCCCCAAAATTGCTATGCTTCCTGCTGAACACTTTTTTTGTTGAATGGTCGGTTTTTTGTTGAACTTTTCTAACCACTGTATGATTATCCAGTCGCTTTCTTTCTGAGCTTCATACCTGTAATCGCCAAGGAATTCGGACGCCTTGTCGAAATACGTACAAAACCCATGCAGGTCTTTTTTTGTTATTTTCTCACGCAGCTCTTGAGCTGATTTTATGAATGCTTCTATTACTTCCGGTATGTATTCGTTCTGAATTTGTATATTCCCGTATAAGTCCGAGTCTTGAGACAAGATTCTTGCTGCTATCTCTATTTTTAATCCGGAGGCCGGACTTGCAAATGGCAGGAAGTCTTTTACCTTTACTCCTTTCTCTTCCAAAGTCTTTGCAAAAGCGATATCAACAAAGTGAACAAGCCCCTGTACCAAGCTCATCAACATATCATGCTGCTTCCCTGTAAGCTTGAGCAGATTTATTCCTCCTTTGTTTGCGAAAATGTCTTCGACCCATTTCAGCCATTTACCTGGTCTTTTTTGGCATACGATCATCTTCTGCCCCGGACCGAATGTAGTACTGTTAAACATTGGATGCAGACCTATCACAGAAGCTTTCCCTTTCGCCATTTCGCGAATCGGCATCTCTTTTATCGAAGTCAGATCCATAATCAACTGAGAGGGCTTCAGTCTGTGTACAATTTTTTTGATCACAGCCTCTGTTGAGGCGATGGGGACTGATACTATTATTACGTCAACATTTTTGACTAGCTGCTGCGTCGTTAATTTAGTTCCTATGTCTGATATTAGGACTTCTAATCCTTGCGACTCAAAAAACTCGGCAAAGGCAGTACCCATCTTGCCTTTCCCCCCAATAATTCCTATTTTCGGGTTTCGCATTTCTTGAGATATGAATTATTTCTTCTTTGTAGCTTTTTTCTTCTTCGGAGCTACTTGACTCTCAACTTTTGCTGCAGTTTTTCTTACCTTGGCTTTCACCTTCTTAACCGTTTTACGCACTTTGTTCTCTACTTTATTCACTTTTTTCTTGGCTGCGTTCTCCACCTTTTTAACTTTTGTTGTTTGTTTCTTTACCTTACCCTCTATTTCGGATCTCTTGTGCTTAGCATATTCGCTTGCCAATGCTTTTAGTTTTTCCGCTTTGGTATGAGCTTTCTTCACCCATTCGTCTAAGTCTGCCGCCTTAATATTAGTGAGTTTTGCGGTTTCACCCTTAAGCTTTGTAAAAATTCCCTGAACTTCATCCGTCTCTACGACTTCCTTCATAAGGTCTACAATTTCTTCACCCATTTTTCTAAGATCATTACCAACGGCCTTCGCACCGCTTCCACCGCTTTTTCTCTCTGTTGCAATTTTCTTTCGCAAGTCCTGTCCCTTCCCCGGCGCGAATAAAATGCCTGTAACTGCACCTGTAACCAGCCCTAGTGCCAATGCTATTTTACCTCCTTTTTTTGCCATTTTATTTTTGTGTTAATATGTCTTTAAATATTTTATACCATCATATCATCTCCTCGCCAAATTCTTTAAACATTTGATAAAGTTTGCACATCGGCAGACCCACCACGTTATCGTAATTTCCATCTATTTTTTTAATAAAAAGTGACCCCAGACCCTGTATTGCGAATGCTGCGGCTTTATCCATGGACTCACCCGACTCTAAATATCTATCTATCTCGCCTGGGCTCATTTTTGCGAATTTGACCAAAGTTTTTTCCGCATGCGATTTTTTGCGCTCTATTCCTCCATTCTCGTCTGTAGACACAACGCATATGGCTGAGATAACCTCGTGAGTTGTTCCATTGAGAATCTGCAAAATACGCTTTGCATCGGCGATGTCTTTTGGCTTACCAAGTATGTGGTGCTGATAAGCACCGATCGTGTCCACACCAAGTATGTATGCGTTGGCATGTTTTTTTGCAATTTCATGAGCTTTTCCCTCCGCATTGTGTATTGCTACTACCTCCGGCGTCAGGTCTTCCGAACCTAATATCTCTTCAAATTCTGTTGCCGGATCTATGCTGAACTTAAGACCAGCTTCTTCTAATAATTGTTTCCTCCGTGGGCTCCGTGATGCGAGAATCAGCTGTTTGCACAACATGGCGATATTTTTTATGTATTCGCCAAGCAATATAACAGATGGCAGACAGCAGAGAAAGCACACTTAATACAATCACTGATCCACCAACAGTAAATATGTTCGCCATAATGGTATCTGCGACGTTACCATCCTTTACACTAGTCATTCCAAAACCCCTACTCTCCTGCATGATGGGATCTGCCAGTTGTTCCGTGGTTATCATGTCTACGTTATAAGCGGTCATTGAGACTTCTGTATTCACCCATTCAATACTTGTGAGATCTTCACGTTCTCCATACTCATTAATCATTGCTATTATTGGGTTTTTGAATTCAAGTTCCGTGTCTTCATTCCCATAAATATCAAAATCCAAAGCAATGATGGTGCCACTTGCATCAACCTCCCTATCCGATCTTCGCAGAGTTATTCCAACTATGACTCTGCCTCCACGATGATCTATGTCGTATGTTACCAGATATATGGGCTCTCCACCCTGTTCGAAAAAAGCTCCCACATCATAAGAGTCATAAGACAGTACCGTTGGATCGTATTCAAGTTCAAATGCCATTCCTATAACAGGCTGAGTTATACTGTCTGCCTCTATGACTGCAGTTAGTTTCGTTTCTGATTGATATGTCGATATTATTATCTGATCCACCGACGCATAAGCTTCTGCCGATATCGCAAGTAGTATTACGCATATCGCGCATATCATTATGAGTTTTATCCATGTTTTCATACTTTTATATGTTTAGGGAGGAGGCCTGGATTGGCTTTGCGAATAAGAGACCTCCCCCAGCTAAAAATTATTTATTCGTACGTTAGCGCCCAATTGACTCCTAAATCTATCAAATCGCTTCCGTCAATACCGCCATCATATGTCGTGTCTATCAGCACATCGTACTCTTCATCTGCATACGTTTCGCCATAATGCTTGGCTATGTTTTCGAGGTCACGTCCATCGACTCTATCGGATCTGTTGTTGTCCCCTTTTATGCCACGCGTATCTGACCCTGTGACTACCAGACCTTCACTCTCCACACCATCGTCTATTGTAATAATTTGGTAGTAATATGTATTACTTGGGATGACATATAGGCTGTCTGTATAAGTTGTCTCGGCTATCTCATCCAGCTCCTCGTAATCACCAGCAGAGTTCATTCGCAAAACCCTATAACTATCGGCTCCGCTTACCGCATCCCATGTTAAGACGATGGAATATCTTTCCTCGCTCTCTACGGCGATTGCGTTGCCAACCTGAGCCACGCTATAGGAGGAAGACGATCCAATACCTGTATTCTCAAAATCGGCCTCAATATCTGCATTTACGCTAGCTATAAAACTATTCGCACTTACGATATTGATTTCTGCGCTTCCGCTACTCGTTACAAGAAACTCTATTGTGAACAATGTCCCATCTCCATTCACCCCCGTTTTGTCATCTCCGGTTCTTGCCTCACCTACTATGATCGTACCCTCTTCTCCGTTCTCCATCTCCGCATTGAAAGAAGTCGCTACTGATCCTGACTCACTCAGAAAGCTTCCTTGAGTAGCTGCCTGATAAGTGAGGGCTGCTGTGTCATAATCGATATCAAATCCATACGAGAACAGATCTTCGACGTTACTGATGGATGCTGTCACTTCGACGATGTCTCCAATATTAGGTTCTGCATCTGAGACTGTTAAGGTTACCTCAGTTCCTGTAGAGCTTTCGCTGACACTGTTGAGACCACGAGGAGTTGATAGACTGCTGTCTGCGCAATCGCTCCAGTTGTCACTACCGGACTCTGTACTGACGATTCTTTCCATAGACGTCTTCGTGTTGTTGTTACCCGCCGGCCAGGCACCGCCTGATGAGTTCACCGTATCTATCGTACTACCGGAGTCGTCAATAAGAGCTAGCGAATCGCCTGAGTTGGCAAGCGACAACCTGATGTCCAAATCCGCATTGGTATCCTTGCCAAGCACTAAGTATCCGTTCCCTGAAATCGTTCCTGATAATTCGTATGTAGAGGTGCCATCATCTACGATTGTCCACCCAGCTAAATCTAATGCTTCACTTGTATTGTTCTTGAGCTCAATCCATTCTGCTGATGAGTCTTCAGCCGATCCAGCCCAAGCTACCTCGTTGATTACAACATCCAGTGAAGATGCGGCCTTTACCTCTATTGTGAGATTAGGCATAATCGCTAGCACGAGAAGTAGCATCGAAATGTACTTTTTCATTTTTCGTTTTGATTAATTTGTAATTTTTCGTGTACACGGGAGAAAGTGCGCCAAAAATATCATAGTGATATTAAAAAAACCTGAAAAAAATGCATGCTTTATAAGAAGCTACTCAAATCGATAACCATCTCTTATCACCTTGTTTTTATGTGTTTTTCCTCGGATTTTGTTTGACTTATACTGTAAGTTACCTTATATTCCTCCTCGCAAAACTTTTAGAAAAAATTTATGCCAATTACAAAAGCAGCCAAGAAAGCACTTCGCCAATCTCGCGTTAAACAAGAGCGTAATTACAACACACGTACTAAGTATAAGAGAGCTATGCGTGATGTAGTTGACGCCGTCAAGGCTGGCAAACCTGAGGAAGCTACAAAAGCCCTATCTCGCGCACAAAAAGAGATTGATATGGCTGCAAAGAAAAAAGTTCTCAGCAAGAAGACTGCTGCCAGAAGGAAATCACTACTTGCTAGGACTGTTAGTATCGGCAAATAGGACTTTTCCGCACACAATGATCGATATGATTCTATGCGTGTGTTTTATTGTATCATAGCCGAATTACCATCAAATAACAGTAAATTCCAAAGGCTGTTTTGCTATATGGCTTCGTTATCAGAAGCCTTAAATAGCGCTGCTATTCTTTGTTTTTGATGCCTTGCCATATAGACAAATCAGCCTCCATCCTTTATGTCATTTGATGGTAAGTCAGCTATATTTGCATTTTCCGTTTATTCACATTAAAATTGCCTTTGCGGATTTCCTGGTATCTTTGACAATTTGGGCCTGTAGCTCAGTGGTTAGAGCAGTCGGCTTAACGGTGTTGGTACTAAGTCGAGGTGTGGATTGTGTTCCTCTGCGTGGCAATTGCTACAAAGAAGAACACATTTATCAAGTTCTGCCATGATAGATCTTTTATCTCTATTTGATATTGATCTCATGTCTAACTTAAACTCTTTTTCTTTTGCATCTATGTGATGGAAAGACAAAGCGGCTGAATTCTTGCAGTAACCGCATTTAGAGCACTTCCCTCCTGCTAGTTTAATCAATTCTAGCTTTCTCTTAACCCCTCTATCTTTTTGGGCGTTATATCCTTGGTGAAGTTTGTTCTTGCATTTAGTACTGCAAAATTTTGATTGTCGGCCTTGCAAAGGCTGATTACACACAATGCATGTTATGATTTGTTTCATAACCGCACTATAACACGATACGTATCACCATCATAGGGCTGTGATCGGAGTAATCCGATCATGAATATCTGTCAAATTCGGGGAAACCTAAAGATCGTTATGCGATTTATGGCAATCCCGAGCCAAGTCTCCTGCTTAGCAGGAGAAAGGTGTAGAGACTAGACGGCAGACATCCTTTTGATAGCAAGGAAGGCGACTTGATCGCTTCGCTTCCTGTCTCTCTTTGGGATGAAGGGATAGTCCAGCTTACAAACTCGAAAGAGATCATGAAAGTGATAGTGAGATGCATAACCGATTGGTCGCTGGTTCAAGTCCAGCCAGGCCCACCAATATTGACAATTCCGTAATCCAATGGCATGATTTGCATCTGTTTATTTATCGTGTCCTTATGAGGCAGTCACCTGACAGTCATAATAATTATGGTCATTCTCGCAGAGACCTCTTAAGGCTTGCGATTGTTTGCGCTGTTTCGCTGATTCCAACCATGAGTTGTTCCGAAGAGACTAGACAGTCTTCGGCAGAGTATCAAGCTTATGACGCACTGCGTGAAGGCGTTGCTTATAACCCGGATTTCAATCAAGCACATACTG
>MNZJ01000049.1:0-494 GCA_001873565.1 Candidatus Peregrinibacteria bacterium CG2_30_44_17
CACTAACTAAGTATTGGTTCGAAGTGACAAAAGATATCGTTGGGAACCACGTAATAGAGATTCCTGATCCAAACGTCGTAGTAGCGGAAGAGTGCCAGCCTCTTTCGGTAGAGATGGTAGTAAGAGGATACGTAACAGGGACTACAAGTACTTCCATTTGGACACATTATAAGAACGGAAGCAGAGATTTTTGCGGCAACAAGTTGCCTGACGGACTTAAGAAGGATCAGAAACTGCCTGAGCCGATACTGACGCCATCGACAAAAGCTGCTCATGGAGATCACGACGAATCGGTGTCGCCTGATGTCTTGCTGGAGAGGGGAGCTGTCACAAAGGAAGACTGGGATCAATTAGCTGACGTATCTTTGAGGCTTTTTAAATTAGGGCAAGAGACAGCGGCAAAACAAGGCATCATACTAGTCGATACAAAATACGAATTCGGCAGGAACAGCAAAGGCGAAATAGTGCTTATAGATGAGATTCATACCCCAGAC
>MNZJ01000049.1:529-9434 GCA_001873565.1 Candidatus Peregrinibacteria bacterium CG2_30_44_17
ACATTTCGAGGAAGGATCAGACCAAGACAATATTAATAAGGAGTTCTTGCGCATATGGCTCGCAGACAAAGGATTCGCCGGTGATAGCGAAGTGCCGGAGATACCGGATGAGATCAAGGTCGAAACAGCCAAAAAATACATCGAAGCTTTCGAAGGCATCACAGGCCAACCTTTCGAGGGTACTCATGGCGATCCAATGCCTCGTATCGAAGCGAATTTGCAGAAATATATGCAGTAACAATCTACCCGAAGGGTACCAACACTTACACCCTCACCGCTAAACCCTACACCCTATGCGCAGCATCATCATCATGGGATCCAAGTCGGATCAAGACCATGCGGACAAAATTACGGAGCATTTGTCGAAATACGGAGTTCCAAACGAAGTACACATAGCATCAGCACACAAAGTTCCGGAAAAAGTCTTAGAAATACTTCATGCCAACGAAGAAGGAGAAGAAGCAATTTGCTATATTACGATAGCAGGTCGTTCGAACGCTCTCTCGGGGTTCGTAGCGGCAAACACGGCTTATCCGGTAATCGCTTGTCCACCTTTTGGGAGCAAGGAGGATTTTATGATCAATATAAACTCCACACTCGTCATGCCATCAAGTACGCCGGCCTTGACGGTGGTAGATGCTGGCAATGCGGCACTTGCCGCGGCGAGAATTCTCGGGCTCTCAAGCAAAGAATTAATGAGTAAAAACCGAAAATTCATCACCGACATGAAGGCAAGCTTCTAACCATTCACTAATCCCTAAGTCCTAAATCCTAAACCCTAAACAATGCTCACAGCAATTTCACCATTAGATGGGCGCTATGCTCGCAAACTCGACCCACTTCGCGAGTACTTCTCGGAAGGAGCTCTGATCCGTGCTCGGACTTATGTCGAGGTGGAATGGCTTATTTTTCTATGTAACGAGATAACGTTGGAAGGCACTAGGAAGCTTTCAAAAGAAGAACAGGGCAAGCTGAGAGATCTTTACATGTATTTCGATGAAAAAGCGCTGAAAAGATATAAGCGTGTCAAAGAGATCGAAAAAACTACGAACCATGACGTCAAGGCTGTCGAATATATGATAAAAGAGAATATGACAGGCTCCATGAAAGACTTACTTGAGTTCGTGCATTTCGCATGCACATCGGAAGATATCACAAACCTCTCATACGCAACTTTGCTTAAAAAAGCGCTTGAAGAGGTATTCATACCACAAATAGAAGGTGTTAAAGACGCACTGGACTTCATGGCTAAGGAATTCAGAATAGTACCGATGCTTGGCTTCACGCATGGCCAGCCAGCAAGTCCTACTACGGTAGGCAAGGAGTTTAAGATATTTGCAAAAAGACTTGAGAGGCAAATATCGCAAATTAAAAAACAGGAACATTTTGGCAAGATCAACGGCGCAAGTGGCAACTACAACGCTCATATAGCTGCATATCCCGACGTCGACTGGAAATCTGCTTCAAAAGGATTTATTGAGCGTCTCGGACTCAAGCCTAGTTTATACACGACTCAAATCGAGTCTCATGACTATTTGGCGGAAATTTTTCACAATATAATCAGGATGAATACGGTAGTCATGGATCTGGATAGAGACATCTGGATGTATGTAGGAAAAGGATATTTTACGCAGAAAGTGATCAAGGGTGAAGTCGGTTCATCGACAATGCCACACAAAGTAAACCCGATAGATTTTGAAAACAGCGAAGGTAATATAGGTATCGCAAACGCAATCATGGAACATATGGCATCAAAACTGCCTGTTTCAAGGATGCAAAGAGACTTAACGGACTCCACAGTCTTGCGAAACATGGGGATAGGTATAGGACACAGTTATCTGGCATATGCGAGCACTCTAAAAGGTCTAAGCAAGCTGGAGATCAACAAGGCGGCTATACGGAGCGACCTAAATGCAAACTGGGAAGTCTTGGCGGAGCCTATTCAAACGGTGATGCGCAAGTACAAGATAGAAGGCGCTTATGAGAAGCTCAAAGACCTCACGCGTGGCAAAAAACTCGATCAAGACGCAATAATTGCATTCATTGACACGCTGGAAATACCTGATGCCGACAAAAAGAGACTTAGGAAGATGACACCTGGAACTTACATAGGATTAGCGGGGAGACTATAGTGTCGCCAAACTTCCGTTCAACGAATTCTTAAGGCTGTAAGAGCCTCGCATTTGCAGAATAGATTTAGGGGAATCGACTTCTTCATGCAATACGGTGTCGGAAACAACAGTGTAGCGTGCTTGGTCATAGGTGATGGTCCTGATACGCCTCAGCCCGTCAAAAACACAGATAGTGGCATTCCCTGGTACTCTCGAGGCAGGACGATCAATCACGATGAGTTTGTCTATAACGGCTTCGAGATTGGTATCTGGTGGGAACAATAATGGGTCAGCCGATAATCCCCTATAAGGAGCAAAGACTCGCGCCTGGGGATATTCATGAGTTTTGAGACCCGGCACAGAAGAGAATACGCCGAAAGGCGTAACTACCATTCCGCTTTTGCAAGATATGCCGAAGCCACCAAGCAACGTCCCGGAAAGATAGAAGTCTTTGCCTCCTTCGATCATTGGAAATTGCGCAGAAGGCCCGGATTTATGAGTAATTCCAACGGAGGGTGGCAAAGTAGCGCTGATGTCGGGACGGTGCTTGACTACGCTAAGCCTGATTAGGCTGGCATAAGGGTCGTCGCCGAGAGAGGTATGAATCTTGTCGTATTCGCCTTGAAGTTGTCGTATACATTCGTCATTGCCAAGACCTAGATAATGAGTGAGATCATTGAGCCCCAGAGCCTCAAGAACAGGGTCATAGCGACCATGAATCCGCGGATTCATGGTCCGCGAACCGAAAAAGTTCCTATTCAAGTATGCTATTAATTCAGATAGAGCTTCTCGTAAGCGATGCTTCTCAGAGCTCTGAGCTAAATACATCAAATTGCCCATACCGACAGAAGACGAGTTATTAGAAAGTTGTGGCACTGCTCCAGCAAGACGATACACATGCCTGGCAACATGCACCACGTCGGGATCATCAAACGAGTTGCTGTCATGGAACTGCATTATCTGACGAATAATAACAGGTAGCAAGGACGGTTCGGTCTCAGATATCACGGAGACAAGTTCGTCGTAAAAATTTAATTTTTGTTCGAGTGGTATAACTTCTATATCATTAGTAAGAAGGGCGTCATATCCGCATCTGGCACAACCTCCGGTGCAACCTTGTGTAGTCGAGAATGCCGATATACTGCTAAGCAAAATAGCCCTTTCCAATTTATCTTTTACGTTTCTCAATGCGTAAGGGGTTTTGTATGATTCTCCCTCTGCGTCATACGATCTTTTGCGTTGACGCATAGTTGATCTCAATGTTGCACGCAGGTCTCTTCCAAAATACATAGCGAGATGATTGATCAAAGACAAATCAGGGTCATCGATAGACTCAACAGATGAAGATCGACTCTCGACGAGATCTTCCACATAAGGGACGCTGTACATACGAAGGCTTTTGGATTTGCTCATACACAGACAGAGTTTAACAAGTGAGCCATTTTATCATAAATTCATAAATTTGCACTCTCTCAGATACTTGTTATAATCGGACATGACCTTTGAAAAAAACACGCCAAACACGCTTTAGAGTGGCAATCACCACTCGAGTGGGGAGAAGAAAATCAATAGTCGCAAGAGACTACTGGCTAGTAGAACTCCTCAGGGATAAAACCCTGTAAAAAATGTAATGAAGTACAAACTCGAGGTGGTACCGCCTCCCGCGAATAGCGTGGAAGCCCTTGAAACCAGCTCTTTTTTGAATAAAGAAATAATCTGCCCCACCTATCTTGCGTGAAACGCTCCATCTACACCCTAAATCCTAAACCCCATGCCCTTCCAAAAAGTAGACCCGAAACAGCACTTTCCATCTATGGAAGAAAAGCTAATCAGGCACTGGAAAGAGAATAAAACTTTTGAAAAATCAGTAGATCAAAGATCCAAAGACAAAGAGTACGTATTTTACGATGGCCCTCCGTTCGCGACAGGCCTTCCTCATTACGGACATATCCTTGCTGGAACGCTCAAAGACGTAGTGCCGCGATACTGGACTATGAAAGGATATCGTATAGAACGTCGTTTCGGATGGGATTGCCACGGATTACCTGTTGAGTACGAAGTCGAGAAGGAGCTTGGACTATCTGGGAAGCAAGATATCGAAGAGAACTACGGAGTTCATGAGTTCTGCGAAAAATGTCGATCAATAGTTCTACGCTATACCAAAGAGTGGGAGGAGACAGTAGACAGGATGGGTAGATGGGTCGATTTCCAAGATGACTATAAGACGATGAATCCGGAGTATATGGAGACGATTTGGTGGGTTTTCAGACAATTATGGGACAAGGAGCTTGTCTACGAAGGACACAAGCCTATGCATATATGCCCGCGCTGCGTCACACCTCTTTCTAATTTCGAGGTGACTCAGGGGTATAAAGACATTACCGATCAATCAGTTACGGCGAAATTCAAGCTGGACGGTGAGGAAAACACATACATTCTCGCATGGACGACAACTCCATGGACTCTCGGAGGGAATTTTTTCTTGGCACTTGGCAAAGACATAGATTACGTAAAAGTAGAGCACGAAGGAGACAAGCTAATATTAGCGAAAGAACTTGTAGAGAAGGTTATGGCAGATCGCGAGTACAATGTAGTCGAAGAGTTCAAAGGCAAGGATTTAGAAGGAAAAACATACGAACCGATCTTCCCATACTATGCCCATATGAAAGAAGAAGGTGGGTTTCGCGTCGTCCTTGGGGATTTCGTTTCCACCGAAGATGGTACAGGTATCGTTCACGTCGCTGGTGGATTTGGTGAAGACGACATGATGATAACTCAAGAGCTTGGATTCCCGATTGTTCAACACGTCGGGCTAGACGGCAAATTCAAAGAAGAGATGCAGGATTTTGCTGGGGAAGAGGTAAAGCCTCTTGATGACCACATGAAGACAGATCGCAAGGTCGTCGAGTTCTTACAAAAACAAGGAAAAGTATTCGAAGCAAAAACTTACAAACACTCATATCCTCACTGTTGGCGCTGTGATTCGCCACTTCTTAACTACTCTACGACATCATGGTTCGTAAAAGTCACCGAGATAAAAGAGAAGATGCTTGAGGCCAACAAAAATATAAGATGGGTACCGGATCATTTACAAGAAGGACGTTTCGGACAGTGGCTAGAAAACGCTCGAGATTGGTGTGTGAGCCGAAACAGATACTGGGGAGCACCTCTGCCAATATGGCGGTCGGAAGATGACGATTTGATCTGTATAGGATCAATAGAAGAGCTGGAGAAGCTTTCAGGTCAAAAAGTCACGGATCTCCACAAGCACTTCGTAGACGAAATCATAATTGAGAAAGACGGAAAAACTTACAGAAGAATACCAGAAGTTTTGGACTGCTGGTTCGAATCAGGAGCTATGCCTTATGCGCAAGAGCACTATCCATTCGAGAACAAGGAAAGATTCGAGAAGAACTTCCCTGCGGAGTATATAGCGGAAGGCTTAGATCAAACTCGAGGATGGTTCTACACGCTTGTAGTGCTGGGAACTGCACTATTTGGCAAATCTCCATTCAAGAACGTCATCGTGAACGGACTTGTACTGGCGGAGGATGGCAAAAAAATGTCAAAAAGACTAAAGAATTATCCTGAGCCAAAACTTGTTTTTGATAAACACGGAGCTGACGCCCTCAGATTTTATATGATGAATTCTCCTGTGGTAAAAGCCGACACACTTCGATTCTCTGAAAAGGGTGTGGACGAGGTGATCAAAGGAGTGATTCTGCCTGTATGGAACAGTTATAGCTTCCTTGTTACTTACGCGAACATAGATGGCTGGGAACCTTCTGGCGAAAAGCCAAGTCATAAACTGGACAGATGGATATTGTCAGAATTGCAGCTTCTCGTAGGAGAAGTAACAGAGCATATGGATGCATACGACCTCCAAAAAGCGACAGACGCAATCCCGAAATTCATAGATAATCTTACTAATTGGTACATCCGAAGGTCGCGCAGGAGATTCTGGAGGAACGAGAATGACTCAGACAAGAACTCGGCTTACGCAACTCTGCACGAAGTATTAGTGACGTTATCAAAAGTACTGGCTCCTTTCTGTCCATTCATATCGGAAGAGATATTCTGCAATTTAACAGGGAAGGAATCAGTCCATCTAGAAGATTGGCCTAAGCCGGACATGGATGCTGTGGACGCAGATTTGAGCATGGAAATCAAAGTAACGCGCAAAGTAGTAACACTTGGTCACGGTGTTAGGTCTCAAAAACAGATCAAAGTACGTCAACCACTTGCAAAAGTGCAAATAGCTTTGCCAGAGCACCTTAAACACGACTTCGAAGAAGATGTCATACTCGAGGAGTTAAACGTAAAACAGCTTGAGATCCTTGATGACGCATCGGAAGTAGCCGAATTCAAAGTAAGTCCTAACGCAAAAGTACTTGGACCAAAATACGGCGGAGAGGTTCAGAACATAATCAAGGCGGCAAAAGCAGGAGAGTTCCAGCTCGATGGTGATACGGTCAAAATAGGGGAGTACACATTGTCGGGAGACGAAGTATCGATCGGCTATGAAGGTAAAGAAGGATACGACGTCGCAAGCGAAGACGGGGTAGTTGTAGCTCTGGACACCAAGATCACTCAAGAACTCAAGCTCGAAGGATATGCACGCGACATGGTACGCATTATTCAGGATATGAGGAAGGAAGCGGAATACAACGTGTCAGACCGTATTCTGGTTGGCATTGAGACAAATGGAAAGGCCTCGGATGCGATAAATAGCTTCGCAGACTACATAAGCGGCGAAACACTGGCAAACAAACTTACAGGCAAGATCGAGGGTTCGGATTGGGACATAGAAAAAGAAGTGGATTTAGAGGGCCAGAACGTGAAAATCGCCTTAAAACGCTGACTCTAACTTTGATAGAGCATTGCAACATGCGGAATTCTCCAGTAAAATCTCGCATGAATATAAAATAAAAATTATGTTTAAAAAAGTCGCTTTTACTGTAGCCGTCAACATGGGAGCACTGTGGGTCACCGCGTTGCTTATCGACAAGTTCAATTTCACAGGTGGCATTCAGTTCCTACTTATAGCCGGAACGATACTCGGTCTACTAAACGTTTTAATAAAACCTGTCATCAAGCTGCTGTCGTTTCCTGCGATATTCATTAGTGCAGGACTTTTTTTGATAATCATCAATGCAGTCATACTCGGCATGATGGACTACGTCCTTAGTGTGTTGGACTTTACAGGAATCGACCTTCAGGTTGAAGGCACCTTGACTTATCTGTGGGCAGCCATTATCTTTGGCCTCGTAAATTGGCTTGAACACTGGCTTCTCAAGAAGTAACTTACCCCGCCTATCTCGCTCGAAGAGCTCCGTCCCTGTCCCCTAAACCCTGAATCCTAAGTCCTAAAAAACACCCTAAACCCTAATATAAAATGCACACCGCACTATTAACACTTCACATCATTGTTTCACTACTACTGGTCTTCTCAATAATGCTTCAGCAGAGAGGATCTGGCCTTTCCATGACTTTTGGGGGTGGAGGCAATTTCTACGCTACTAAGAGAGGAGCTGAGAAAATCTTAGCAACAGGCACGATAGTATTAGTGGTCTTATTCGTTGGGCTCTCAATAGCTATGCTTTTCGTTTAAAAGATTATGAAAAAACTTAAACAAATTTACCAAGGTTTAAAAGGTGCTTTAAGGATATCGATAAAAACGGTGAGATCTTTTTCGAATAAAGAAAAAATATCATCACTTCTTGTCACGATATTGACACTCATCGTAATATTGCCACCTATTTTCAGAGATGAAAGGCTTTCGGAAGTGGTTACAGGAACGTCAGTCGCTGAGTCGCTTTATGCGGAAGGCTTGGTAGGGGATATTGTACACTTGAATCCAGTGTTCACGGAGTTCAACGAGGTCGATCAGGACATTAGCAGTCTTATTTTCTCCGGCTTAAGCAAATACGATCCGGAGACAGGAGAAATAGCAGAAGACATTGCGACACATATCTTAATGGAAGATGAAAAGACATATCAATTCACACTTAAAAACGATATATATTGGCAGGATGGAACAGAAGTAACTGCGGAAGACATATACTTCACATATCACGATGTGATACAGAGCCCTGACTTCCAAAATCCAATATTAAGAGCTAATTTTGAAGGAGTAGATGTGGAGATGATAGACAGCAGAACTGTGACTTTTACACTGGAGAACACAAACTCTTTCTTCTTCACCCACACAACGGTAGGACTTTTACCAAAACATATATTAGGAGACGTCCCTGTGGATGAATTAGATACGAACGAATTCAACAAATACCCAGTAGGAACAGGTCCGTATATGGTAGTTGCACCGTACGAAGAGGTGGATGATGGAGAATTTGTCGTCGAACTTAAACGTTTTGACGATTATTACGGCGACTTGCCTACGATAACGGACATCAGATTCCATACATTCCCGGATACGGAATCGCTATTGGAGAATGAGGGCCAGTGGCACGGAACAGCTCGAATACCAAGATATCTACTTGCAGAAGCTCAAGAAGGTAGACTGGGAGATTACCAGTACGAATTGCCGCAATATACAGCGCTTTTTATGAATACTGACGGCGCATACACGGGAAAAAGAGATATTAGGCTGGCTATCTCGAAAGCGATAGACAAAGGATACATAATAGACCAGATAGGATACACGAAGACTATAGACACTCCGCTGCTGGAGCTTAATCAGGACGAGTGGATACATCAGGCTGATCAGGAGCAAGCTATGGGAGCTTTGTACGGTGAAGGATGGTATCTGGATGACGAGGACGGCTTTAGGTACA
>MNZJ01000002.1 GCA_001873565.1 Candidatus Peregrinibacteria bacterium CG2_30_44_17
AGACATTATCAAAGGACTGGACCTGGAAAAAATGACCGAAGAGCTGCAAGCGCAAGCTAACAAATCAACAGGACAAAAGAAGAAGAAACTGGTAAAAAGAGTAAAGCTGGCAAGCAGCTTAAAACAGGCCGGCATCAACCCGGAATGGATGGTAATGACAATTTTGCCGGTTATTCCACCTGATCTGAGGCCGATGGTACAGCTTGATGGAGGACGCTTCGCAGCATCAGACTTAAACGACCTATACAGACGCGTCATAAACAGGAACAATCGTCTGAAAAAACTACTAGCTATCGGCGCGCCGGAGGTAATCACAAGAAACGAGAAACGTATGCTCCAAGAAGCTGTTGATACACTGATCAACAATTCAGCTAGGCAAGGACGCACAGTATTCAACACAGGAGACAAGAGAAAACTTAGATCTCTTTCGGACATGTTGAAAGGTAAGCAAGGACGTTTCAGGCAGAACTTGCTCGGTAAACGTGTAGACTACTCCGGAAGAAGTGTAATCATCATCGGACCAAAACTTAAGCTTCATCAATGTGGGCTACCTAAGACAATGGCTCTTGAACTTTTCAAACCATTCGTAATAGGAAAACTGATCCAAGATGGCTATGCTCACAACATTAAGAATGCGGAAAAACTTATCATCACGGGGAAGAAAGAAGTTTGGGACATCCTCGAAGAAGTAACAAAAGGACACTACGTCCTCTTGAATC
The DNA here is from genome assembly GCA_001873565.1 of Candidatus Peregrinibacteria bacterium CG2_30_44_17. Lineage (GTDB taxonomy): Bacteria > Patescibacteriota > Gracilibacteria > UBA1369 > UBA12470 > CG2-30-44-17. The sequence continues at coordinate 720 of MNZJ01000002.1, forward strand.
GTGCTCCTACGCTTCACAGACTTGGTATCCAAGCTTTTCAACCGGTATTGATCGAGGGTAAAGCGATACAAGTACATCCACTTGTTTGCGCGGCATTCAACGCCGACTTCGATGGAGACCAAATGGCGGTACACGTACCACTTTCAAAATCAGCGCAAAAAGAAGCTAAAGAGATCATGGCTTCCACAGTGAATCTACTTAAACCATCCGGAGGATTACCTATCACGACAGCGAGTCAGGATATGGTACTTGGATGTTATTATTTAACTCAGATTCATGACGGGAAGAAGGGAGAAGGCATGGTATTCAGTGGAGCGGAAGATGCCATACTAAATTACGAGCTTGGAAACGTGCACCTTCAAGCTAAGGTGAAAGTTCGTATCAACGAAGAACTCCTAGATACCTCGGTAGGACGTGTGATTTTCAATCAAATAGTACCAAAAGAGCTTGATTACAAGAACAAGACGATGAAGAAGAATGATCTCAAAAACATCATTTCGGAATGTCTAGAGAATACAGACTCTCAGACAACAGCCATGCTTTCTGATGCAATCAAGGAGATCGGCTTCAAGTATGCAACTCTATCCGGCCTCTCGATAGCAAGCTCCGACATGGTAATTCCAAAAGAGAAGGAAGCTCTTGTTGAACAAGCTTCAGAGATAATCAAAAACATCAACAACCAATACTGGAAAGGTCTAATAACCGACGACGAAAGATATAACAACACAATCAAAATCTGGTCCAGAACAAAGAACGACATTACGGCAGTGATGATCAAAAACTTCACGGAAGAGAATCATATCTTCTACATGATCGACTGTCAGGCTCGTGGTAACTGGGGGCAGATTACTCAGCTTTGCGGTATGAAAGGTCTGGTTGCCAATCCGGCAGGTAGAACGATCGAACTACCTATCAAATCCAATCTGAAAGAAGGATTCTCGATTCTTGAGTACTTCATCGCTACACACGGTGGACGTAAAGGTAAATCAGATACAGCTCTAAAAACAGCTGAAGCCGGTTACTTAACAAGACGCCTTGTAGATGCTGTTCAAGATGTAATTATCAAAGACACAGACTGTGGATCAACTCAGAAACACGACATCACTGCAGCAGAAAGCGAGAAAATTGGAGAAGCGTTTGAGAACAGAATATACGGAAGAACTATTGCGGAAGATATCGCAGATCCAAGAACAGGTGAAGTCCTTCTCAAGAAAGGCATAATTTTGGACAACGCAGCCGTAAGAACAATCATGCAACATGACGTAGAGACCGTCTCGGTAAAATCCATCATGACATGCCAAACTATTAGCGGAGTATGCCAAAAATGTTACGGCCTAGACCTTGGAACAAACAAACTTGTTGAGCAAGGAACCGCAGTAGGAATCATAGCGGCACAAAGTATTGGTGAGCCTGGAACGCAGCTTACTATGCGTACATTCCACATGGGAGGTGTAGCCGACGAATCCGACATCACACAAGGTCTAACACGTGTAGAAGAATTGTTCGAAGCAAGACCTCCAAAGGCTGCAGCGGTAATCTCGGAGATTAACGGCAAAGTCAGATTAAAGCACAAAGGCAATATTAATGAGGTAGCTATCATAAGCGATCAACCTATAGTCCTTACCTACCACCTCGCCAAGAGCTTAAAAGTAGAGGTAAAAGAAGGTGATAAGATCAAAGAGGACCAAGTACTTGCAAAAGGACACACAAAGAAGCAAGTACTGAAAGCCGAGAGCAAGGGAACGGTTCAAAAGATTACAAAGACTACGATTCAAGTCCTGAGCGAAGGAACGGTAGAAAAAGTTTACGAGATACCATCCAGCAAGACTTTGAAGGTCAAAAACGGCTACATGGTAGGAGTCGGATCTTCTCTAACAGCTGGGCATGTCAATCTTCGAGAATTGCAAAAGATCTCAACCATTTACGATGTGGAAAAATACATAATGGCTGAAGTCCAAAGCATCTACGCATCTCAAGGACAAACGATCAATGACAAACACATCGAGATCATAGTTAGACAAATGTTCTCCAAGACAAGGATCGTCGACCCGGGAGATACGACGTTCTTAACAGGAGAGATAGTAGACGCATTGAAGTTCGAAGAAGAAAACGCAGCGGTAAAGAAAAACGGCAAATCAGTAGCCGAAGGAGAAAGACTACTCCTTGGACTAACAAGAATTGCCCTACACACATCAAGTTGGTTGTCTGCAGCATCTTTCCAAGAAACAATCCGTGTACTCGTTGAGGCATCAACAACAAAGAAGATAGACAACCTCAAAGGACTCAAGGAGAATGTCATCATTGGTAAGCTTATCCCTGCAGGCGATATTTACAGAAAAAAACTGGAAATGGACGCAGCCAAATAATTCCTGCGCTTAGCAGTCGAAAAATAACCTTGCAACAGCCAAAAAACTAGTATAAGCTTCCACAGCAAATTTCCCACAATCATACATGCCAACAATAAACCAAATCATTCGAAAAGGCCGCAAGAGCAAATCTCGCAAGAGCAAGTCTCCAGCAATGCAAACAATTCTCAACACGCTCAAGAACAAGCAAGTTAAATTATCTTGTCCACAGAAGAGAGGAGTATGCGTCAAGGTCACAACTAAAACTCCTAAGAAACCTAACTCTGCTCTTAGAAAAGTAGCACACGTTAGACTGACAAATGGAGAAGAAGTAATCGCGTACATCCCTGGCGAAGGCCACAACTTACAAGAGCACTCTGTGGTTACTATCAGAGGAGGACGTGTGAAAGACTTACCTGGTGTAAAATACCACATCATCAGAGGAACGATGGACACTCAAGGAGTCGACGGACGCAAGCAGAGCAGATCAGTCTATGGCACAAAACGCCCAAAAGCTTAAATCCCCCTACACCCTACACCCTACAACCCTATCCCCTAGCTAATGCAACGAACAACAACTTACATCCCAGAAGGATCAACACTACTGCAAGAGAAGTTCATCAACTACATCATGCAAAGCGGCAAAAAGACCGTAGCACGCAAAATATTTGCAGATACAATGGAAGAGATTAAGAAGAAAGGTAGCAAAGATCCGGAGCAAGTGTTTGAAAGAGCTATAGACAACGTGAAGCCTTCAATGGAAGTTAGGCCAAAGAGAATTGGTGGTGGTATTTACCAAATACCGATCGAAGTTAAAACAGGAAGACAGCTAATGTTGGCTTTTAGATGGATACTTGGAGCAGCAAGAGATAAGAAGGGTTCCAAGATGGCAGTCAAGCTATCACAAGAGTTACTAGACGCAGCAAACCAGACTGGAACAGCCATGAAGAAAAAGGAAGACACTCACAAAATGGCTGCTGCAAACAAGGCATTCGCTCATTACGCAAGATACTAAATCTGGACTCGAGCCCAGTCCCTATGTACTATATACAATGTACTCATAAGTATTTACGTACTATTAACAAATAACAAAAATGAAAAAAATAATAGTTATACTATCCGCTATCTCAATTCTACTGTCTGCTTCAGGATGCAAACTGACAACGCAGGACTACAATGACAAAATCGTAGAGATTTTAGATTCTAACGGGATCGCCATAGAATCCACAGTAGAAAGCTATAACAGCAGCATACCGAATTTGGTCACGGAAGAGTCGGAGATAGATACAGTAGCGATGCAGGAATCACTTGCAACTGCAGTGACAGAATCACTCAAGACCGAGGACTTGCTGCTACTGGAAAGTAAAAACGCAGCACAGCAAACGGAAGTACAAGAAGAACTGGCAGTATATATATCAGCATTAAAGACATACCTCGAGAAATACACAGAGATGGTCGAATACTACAGCACTACTTCTTACAAAACTTCTCCTGATCTGGTCGGAGATTACGATTCCACGCTTTACGACAGTGGTAACTTGTTCGACCAATTCCTCGAGTCAAATAATACACTGGCCGAAATCCTCAAAAGCCACATCTAGGTGGCAGCGAGAAATCCGGTGCGTAGCAATAAGAAAAGGAGCTCTGCGGATTTTCTGTGAGCGAAGCACGCTTAAGTCGGAATTTTGGAAGTCCTGGTGACGACAGGATGACAAAATTGCTAATGAAGCGAGGATTTCCCTGTCTAGGTGGCAGCATTTTCAGAGGTCCTATAAGCCCTTGATTTTAGATTTAATATCCCTATAATTCTCGCGCTGCATTTAACAAATGTAAAAGTTATCATAGTGCAAAAATTACAGATAAAGCACTACTAACTACAAACTGCCGACTACAAACTACTAACTACACCCCCATGTCCACAGAACAGATAACAGACCTAAAAAAACTAAGAAACATAGGTATCATCGCTCACATTGATGCTGGTAAAACAACAGTTACAGAGAGAATCCTGTTCTACACTGGACGCACACACAAAATCGGAGAAACTCACGACGGAGAATCCCAAATGGACTGGATGGAACAAGAAAGAGAGAGAGGAATTACAATTACATCGGCGGCAACAACATGTTTCTGGGCGCCACAAGGAACAGACGACAAACACAGAATTAACATCATCGATACTCCCGGGCACGTAGACTTTACCGCCGAGGTGGAAAGGTCTCTTCGCGTACTTGATGGAGGTGTAGCGGTTTTCGACGGAGCGCAAGGAGTTGAGCCACAATCGGAAACAGTATGGAGACAGGCTGATAAATACGACGTGCCACGAATAGCATTCATCAACAAGATGGACAAGATGGGAGCTGATTTCTACATGAGCGTGGATACGATCTTAAAGAGACTCTCCCCTAACGCGGTTCCTATTCAATTGCCAATCGGAGCGGAGAGCGATTTTATCGGAGTAATAGATTTAATTCATAGAAAAGCTTACAAGTTCGAAGGAGCCAGTGGAGAACAAGTAGTGGAGATCGACATACCGGCGGATATGAACGGCAAGGTGGAAGAATACAGGAACAAGATGATGGAAAAAGCTGCGGAAAACGACGAAGAATTGATGGACGCTTATTTGGAAAATGGAGAACTCACTCCGGAACAAATCGAAAAAGGCATACGTATCGGAACTATTGAAACACAGATTTATCCGGTTATGTGCGGAACTGCATTGCAGAACAAAGGAACACAGCCGCTACTTGACGCGATTATCAAATACTTGCCATCCCCTCTGGATGTTCCGGCCATACAAGGACAAGTCCCCAGATCGGAAGAATTACAAACAAGAGAGCCTAAATTCGACGCACCATTCTCGGCTCTGGCTTTTAAAATCGCGACAGACCCGTTCATTGGAAAACTCACATTCATACGTGTCTACTCGGGAACTTTGGACGCCGGAAGCTATGTGTACAACGCAAGTACGGATACGAAAGAGAGGGTTGGCCGCTTAGTACAAATGCACGCCAATCACCGCGAAGAGATCAAGCAAGTAAAAGCTGGCGACATCGCTGCAGTGGTGGGACTTAAGAAAACTCTTACAGGGAACACTCTTTGTGACGAGAAACACGAGATCATACTTGAGTCAATCGACTTCCCCGAACCCGTAATCCATATCGCGATCGAACCAAAGACCAAAGGAGACCAAGAAAAAATGGGCACGGCGTTACAGAAGCTTGCGGAAGAAGATCCTACATTCACGGTCCGCACGGATGAAGAAACCGGACAGACAATTATCGGAGGTATGGGCGAACTTCATTTGGATATTATCGTAGATAGAATGCGTAGAGAGTTCAAAGTGGAAGCAAACGTAGGCAAGCCTCAAGTTGCATACAGAGAGACCATTCAAAAAGAAGTAGAGGCTGAGGAAAAATACGTCAAACAGACTGGTGGTAAGGGTCAATACGGACACGTACTTATCAGGCTTATGCCAAAAGATCCGGGCACAGGATATGAATTCGTCGACGCGGTAGTGGGAGGGAAAATACCGAGAGAATACATCCCTGCAGTAGACAAAGGTATCAAAGAAGCTATGACACGCGGTATCGTTGCGGGCTATCCTATGGAAGACTTAAAAGTGGAACTATACGACGGCTCATATCATGACGTGGACTCCTCTGAGATGGCTTTCAAAATCGCAGGTTCAATAGCGTTCCAGAAGGGTGCGAAACAAGCAAGTCCGGTACTTCTTGAGCCTATTATGAAAGTTGAGTGTACTACTCCAGAAGAGTACATGGGAGATGTAATGGGAGATCTCAATTCAAGACGTGGTCAGATTCAGGAGATGGGAGACAGAGGTATGATCAAATTTATCAGAGCTCTTGTACCGCTTTCTGAGATGTTCGGATATGCAACAGATTTACGTTCCATGTCGCAAGGAAGAGCCAACTACACTATGGAGTTCGGCAAATACGAGAAAGTCCCTTCCAACATCGCCGAAAAAATCAAAGAAGAAAGAGGGATCAAGGATTAGTCCGTGATACAGCTACGGGAAAAAGCTTGCCTTTAAAAGGTAATTGCCCTAAAATCCTTCGCGCTTATACTAAAAAGTATTTCCAAATACAATCTATACAATCCTAACCATCAAAAAGTTATGGCAGACGAAAAGTTTGATCGCAGTAAACCCCACGTTAACGTAGGTACTATCGGACACGTTGATCATGGAAAAACAACACTTACAGCCGCAATTACTACGGTTGCTGCAGCCAAGTTCGGCGGCAACAACAAAGTCGTTGCTTTCGACGCAATCGACAATGCGCCTGAGGAAAGAGAACGCGGTATCACAATCGCAACTTCTCACCAAGAGTACGAAACAGACAAGAGGCACTACGCTCACGTTGACTGTCCTGGACATGCTGACTACGTCAAGAACATGATCACAGGTGCGGCTCAAATGGACGGAGCTATTCTTGTAGTATCTGCTGCGGACGGACCTATGCCGCAAACACGTGAGCACATCCTTCTTGCAAAACAGGTTAACGTACCTTATATCGTTGTCTTCTTGAACAAGATGGACATCGCAGATCCGGAAATCGCGGAGCTTTCAGAGATGGAAGTACGTGAGCTTCTAAACAAATACGAATTCCCTGGAGACGACACGCCTGTCATCAAGGGATCTGCTCTAAAAGCTATTGAGAATCCAAACGGACCTGACGCGGAACCGATCGTTGAGCTTCTAAAGGCTCTTGACGATTATATACCAATGCCTGAGAGACCTCTGGACAAGCCATTCCTAATGCCTGTCGAGGACGTGTTCTCAATCAAAGGACGTGGAACTGTTGCCACAGGCCGTATCGAACAAGGAATTGTTAAAGTTAACGACGAAGTGGAAATAGTCGGTGTAAAAGATACTCGCAAAGTAGTCGTTACAGGTGTTGAGATGTTCAAGAAGCTTCTTGACCAAGGACAAGCTGGCGACAACGTAGGCGTACTTCTAAGAGGTATCGAACGCGAAGAAATCGAAAGGGGACAAGTTCTCGCAGTCCCTGGTTCAATCACTCCACACACAAAATTTGAGTGTGAAGTATATGTACTAACAAAGGAAGAAGGCGGACGACATACTCCGTTCTTCAAGGGTTACAAGCCACAGTTCTACATCAGAACTACTGACGTAACAGGAGCAATCGAGCTTCCGGCTGGGGTCGAGATGGTTATGCCCGGTGACAACATCAAAATGAATGTCACTCTGGGTGCTCCTATCGCTCTTGATGAGGGAACAAGATTTGCTATCCGTGAAGGTGGAAGAACGGTCGGCGCAGGAGTTGTAACAAAAATCTTAGAATAACCTTTTTGGTTTCAATCGCCTGGGTAAACCCCCCACAATTTACCCGGGCTTTAAAGCCCGAAAGCTCACAAAGTCCAAGTCATTGTTTTTAATGTCTTGGCCCCACATCAGGGACATCCCGTTTAGACTCTAAACACTAAAAAGGCAAAAACTAATGCCCGGGATCCCCTCCCGGTAATTTAACTAATTTGCACGAAGCGCTCCTCCATCCCTAATCCATAAATCCTAAGTCCTCACTATCCACTACACCCTATCCCCTAACCCCTACCCAAGCATGTCCTCAAAGCAAAAGATCAGAATCAAAATCAAATCTTTCGACCACAAAGTAATCGACGAAGCTGCAAAGCTGATCATCGACACAGCTGAGAAAACCGGAGCAATCATCGCAGGACCTATTCCTTTGCCGATGAGAGTCGAAAAATTCACTGTTAATACATCAACATTCGTACACAAGGATTCTAGAGATCAGTACGAAATCAGAACGCACAAGAGGCTTATCGACATCAGGGAAAGCACACCAAAGACTATCGAATCACTATCAAATCTATCACTTCCTGCAGGTGTAGACATTGAGATCAAGATGATTACATCAGAAGAGAAGTAAGAATTTGATCTATAGCGATTCTGCAGCCCTGCCAAGGCGGGGCGATACCATCAGCATAACAATAAGTTTTATTATTGGTGCGAAGCGACTCAGCAGCCACGAAGTGGCGATGCCCTAGCGAGGAA
>MNZJ01000017.1 GCA_001873565.1 Candidatus Peregrinibacteria bacterium CG2_30_44_17
CCACCCTTCTATCTCGCGCGAAGCGCTCCATCCCTACACCCTATCCCCTACACCCTAACCCCTACCATCACATGTCCCCAGCAGACTTCGTTACGCTTCTCAATGGAGCATCCGGAATGCTATCTATCTATTTCACATTAAACGGACGCCACGAAATCGCTGTAATATGCATTTTGGCAGCAATACTTTTCGACTTTTTGGATGGGAAAGTCGCAAGAGCGACCAAAAAAGTTACACCGCTGGGACACGATTTGGATTCACTGGCGGATGCAGTGTCTTTCGGGGTGGCACCGGCAGCACTATTGATGGCACTGAGCGGCAGCACTTTGGCTGCAGTATCAGGGATAGTATTCGCGCTATGCGGGATTTTGAGACTGGCAAGATTCAACGTAGCACCTGTTAAAGGAGGCTACGAAGGGGTTCCAATACCAATCCCTAGCATTTTCATCGCAATCTACTATTTTGCAAACCTACCTACGGAATATCTGCCATACCTATACTTGATGTTTGCAATACTCATGATTTCTAGTATAAAAATCAAAAAAGCGATATGATGCCGATGGTAATAAATTAAAGCATTCGCCCCACACCCTATCCCCTACACCCTACCCCTAAACAAATGCTCGATCCAAAATTTATTCGCGAAAATCCGGACCTGATAAAGAAAGTTTGCGCACAAAAAAATATAAATTTGGATGTAGACAGAATCATAACTCTCGACTCAGAGAAAAGAGACCTTCTAAAACAAGTGGAAATAATTAAATCGGAGAAGAACAAAGCATCGGAAGAGATCGCAAAACTCGAAGGAGAAGCAAAACAAAAGGCGATAGCGGAGATGCAAGAGGTTGGAAAAAAAGAAAAAGGTCTATCTCCAAGACTGCAAGAAGTCGAAGAAGAGCTACAAAAACTGCTACTCATAGTTCCAATGCCTTCCTCTCCTGAAACTCCGGAAGGCAAGGACGACACAGAGAACAAAGAACTCTACACTTGGGGAGAGATACCAGTGTTTGATTTCGAAATAAGAGACCATGTCGCACTCGGAGAAAAATGCGATATTATCGACATACCAAGAGGGGCAAAAGTAGGAGGAGCTAGATCGTACTATCTCAAAAACGAAGGTATGAGACTTGAGTTGGCGCTGATGATGTACACACTGGACAAGCTGGTTAAAAAAGGATTCACTCCAATGATCGTACCGAACATAGTTAATTATGACGCAATGGTTGGGACCTCTTACTTCCCTGGCGGAGAAGAACAAGCATATGCAGTTGGAGTAGAGAAAGCCCCTGGACAGCCAGTAGAATCCGACAAAAAATACGTAGCAGGAACAGCCGAAGTAGCACTAACTTCTTATCATTCCGGCGAGATCTTGGAAGAGGCAAGTTTGCCAAGGATGTACTGTGGATTTTCAACATGCTATAGGCGCGAAGCTGGAACTTACGGCAAAGACACTCATGGACTTTATCGCGTACACCAATTCCAAAAGATTGAGCAGGTAATAATCTGCAAAAACGATCCGGAGGAAAGCAAAAAGATGCATGCAATGATACTTAAAAACGCGGAAGAGGTGCTTCAAGATCTCAAACTTCCATACAGGGTTGTTGCAGTATGCACCGGCGATATGGGACAAGGGCAATATTACAAAAACGATATAGAGACATGGATGCCAAGTCGCAATTCATACGGTGAGACACATTCATGCTCAACTTTTCACGATTTTCAATCACGCAGGCTAAATATGAGATACCGAGACCAAGATGGCAAAGTGAATTTTTGTCACACTCTCAACAACACATGTATAGCATCACCAAGAGCATTGATCCCACTACTTGAGATTTACCAGCAAAAAGACGGTTCAATCGAAATTCCTAAAGCCCTGCAACCATACATGGGTGGACAAAAGACGATAGATCCAAGATAATCGCACCAGAGAAATCAAAACAAACTAAACCTTATCCCCTACACACTATGAAAATAGCACTTTCCACAGATTCTCTAAAAGGCTATGGACTGGCACGAGTCTTTGAATTCGCAAAAGAATTAAACTTCGAGGGAATAGACTTGGCAATGGACAAGAAAGATCTCGACACGCTCGACCCGGAGTACGTCGACAAACTTGCAAAGGACACCGGCATCCCTGTTCTTGCAATACAAGCTCTGGACAACTCCAAGCAGAAAGATCTCGAGCTAGCGATTCAAATGGCAAAAAAGACAGGAGCACGAGTAATAGTCGTTCAAGCACCAAAGATTCTAGACAGAAAATATGCGGACTGGCTCAAAAAAGAAGTACCAAACATAAGGAAGAAAGAGGATATTTCAATAGCACTTGAGAACGCCGCAAACAAAACTTGGCTTGGATTCATTCCTGAGAGAACGATGAATAACTTGCGTGAACTCAAGAACTTCAAACATGCATGTCTCGACACATCACGCGTAGCGGAAAAGAAAGAAGATCTAATGTACACATACGGCAGTCTTCAGAAATTCCTTGTACACGTGCATATCTCCAATTTCTCCAGAACAAGAGGGTATCAAATGCTTAACAAGGGTACAATTCCTTTGGAAAGCTTTCTAAGCAAATTGGCAACAGACGATTTCAAAGGCGCTGTATCTGTCAAAATAAACCCGAAATACCTGCAAGTAAAAGATTTGGACAAGATGAAAAGCAACCTCGAAGACAGTATTAAGTTTATACAAAAATACGCCAAACCATAAGCCCAAAGATTGTCAACGCAAGTTCCGACTCCCGTTTGACTTCGAGTAATTTCCCCGTATAATCCCCCCGGTACTATCAGTATTACAGATGAGTTATGGACGATAGTAAAAGCCGCCAAAATTAACGCTTTTACTGTTCCCCATAGCTCATTTTGTATCTGGCGTTTTGAGAGGCACCACGAACCACATACTACCGAATGCTAACTACTAACTATCATAATCATGCGTAAATTCCTACACAAGAACAACTATGAGTATGCTTTGCCAAATCTCATAGAGATCCAGACCGATAGCTATGACTGGTTTCTTAAAGAAGGTATCAGGGAACTCTTAGACGAAGTCTCCCCTATTACCGACTTCTCGGGCAAAAAGTTGGAATTGCACTTTCTGGATCACTCTGTGGGAGAAGCAAAGCACGACGCAAGGACATGCAGAAATAAGAATCTTACATACGAAGCACCTCTAAAAGTACATGTTCAACTTATCAACAAGGAAAGCGGCGAAATCAAAGAACAGGACGTGTTCCTTGGAGGAGTACCTCTAATGACAGACAAGGGAACTTTCATCATCAATGGTATAGAGCGTGTCGTAGTAAGCCAAATAGTAAGATCACCCGGAGTATTCTTTTCTAAGAACGGAGCCGTTCCTAGGTACCACTGCGCGAAGATTATTCCAAAACGCGGAGCATGGCTCGAAATAGAGACGGACAAAAAGGGAGTTATCACGGTGAAGATAGACAGAAAACGAAAGATACACATCACGAGCCTGCTTAGAGTATTTGGATACGATACAGATGAGAAGATACTCAAGCTTTTCAAGGACGTAGTTCAGGACCCGACAGAAGACTATATATTCCTGACTCTACAGAAGGATTCGGCAAAAACAGTAGACGAAGCTTACAAGAGTATTTACAGAAAAATCCGCCCAGGAGACTTGGCCACACCGGAGAACGCAAAAGCTCTTATCGAGTCAATGTTCTTCGACTACAGAAAATACGACATGGGATCAGTGGCAAGATACAAACTCAACAGAAGATTCGGACTGGACACTCCCAATAAGAAAAAATTCCACACATTCCAAGTTGAGGACCTAATTCTAATCCTAAAACACCTAATCCAGCTAAATAACGGCGAGGGCGCACCAGACGACATAGATCACCTTTCAAACAGACGTATCAGGCCGGTTGGAGAACTCGTACAAAACAAATTCCGCGTTGGACTGCTAAGGACGGACCGTATCGCAAAAGACCGTATGACAGTAATGGAATTGGATACTATCACTCCTACTCAACTTATAAACTCAAGACCTATCACAGCAGCTCTGAGAGAGTTCTATGCTAGCTCACAGCTATCTCAGTTCATGGACCAAACCAATCCCCTTGCAGAGCTTGCTCATAAGAGAAGGTTGTCCGCAATGGGACCGGGAGGTCTATCAAGAGAGAGAGCATCATTCGATGTTCGTGACGTACATGCTTCTCATTATGGACGCATCTGTCCTATAGCCACACCGGAAGGTCCAAACATCGGACTTGTTGTTCACTTGGCGACTTACGGTCGACTGAATCAATATGGATTTATCGAGACACCTTTTAGAAAAATAGCACGCACATGTCCGAACAAAGCAAAAGACTTGGAAGGACGTACGGCAGCGGGAGAGATCAAGACAGATAAGGACAAAACTATTGTGAAAGCTGGCGAAAAAATCACTGCGGAAAAAGCGAAAGAAATCGAAAAAGTAAAATCACTCAAGGAAGTACCTGTACGAACATATATCACGGAAGAAGTCATTTACTATGATGCCGAAGACGAAATGGATCTGGTTGTAGCACAAGCCAACTCACTTCTAAACGAAAAGGGAGAATTCATAGAGACAAGAATCGCCGCCAGATCTAGGAACGAGGCGACTTTGGCACATATCAAAGATCTGACACACATCGACATCTCTCCAAAACAGATCATTTCGGTCACGACATCACTGATTCCGTTCTTGGAGCACGACGACAACACTCGGGCATCAATGGGATCTAACATGCAACGTCAGGCAGTACCACTACTAAAACCACAGTCTCCAACGGTGGGAACCGGTATGGAGAAGGTCGCTGCGGAAAGCTCAGGACAAGTTATCGTAGCAGAGAGAGCCGGAGTAGTCACAGAGGTTGACGCAGATCACATCACGGTAATGTACGACAACGGAAAAAAGAAAACTTACTACTTAGAGGTATATGCTCGTTCAAACCAAGCAACATGTTTCCATCAGAGAGCAATCTGCGACACAGGTGACAAGGTCAAAAAAGGAGATGTACTTGTGGACGGCGCAGCTACGGAAGATGGTGAATTAGCCCTAGGACAGAACCTGCTTGTGGCTTATATGAGCTGGCAAGGATACAACTTTGAGGATGCCGTAATTCTCTCAGAAAGGTTGGTGCATAACGACAGATATAGTTCTGTTCATGTAGAAACATTTTCAATAGATATAAGAGACACCAAGCTTGGACCGGAGATCGTAACACGCGACATCCCAAATGTAGGCGAAGCGAAACTGAAGGACTTGGATGAAAGAGGAATCGTAAGAATCGGTGCAGCCGTTCGTGATGGCGACATTCTTGCAGGTAAAATCACTCCAAAAGGTGAAACAGAGTTAACAGCCGAAGAGAGACTGCTTAGAGCGATCTTTGGAGACAAAGCACGAGACGTAAAAGACACATCCTTAAGGCTACCGGGTGGTGAAGGAGGCAAAGTCGTAAGCGTACAAATCTTTGACAGAACAGCAGGAGACGAACTACCTACTGGAGTAAATCAGCAGATCAAAGTCGACGTAGCTCAAACAAGAAGGGTATCCGTAGGTGACAAAGTTGCAGGACGCCACGGAAACAAAGGTGTCATTTCAATAATTGTGCCTGTCGAAGACATGCCTCATTTGCCTGACGGAACACCTGTAGACGTTATATTGAATCCACTTGGTGTATCAAGTCGTATGAATATTGGACAAATATTGGAGACTCACCTCGGATGGGCGGCAGGAACTCTTGGATTCAAGATAGCAACGCCACCACTGGAAGGTGTAACAAACGAGGAAATCACTGGGCTTCTCAAAGAAGCTGGACTTCCAGAATCAGGCAAAATTCAATTGTATGACGGACGGACGGGAGAGCCTTTTGATCACGAAACAACAGTTGGAACAGCTTACATAATGAAGCTCAACCACCTTATCGAAGATAAAATTCACGCAAGGAGCGTCGGTCCATACTCTCTTGTCACGCAACAACCTCTGGGAGGAAAAGCTCAACACGGAGGACAGAGATTTGGAGAGATGGAGGTTTGGGCACTGGAAGCATACGGAGCTGCACATACCTTGCAAGAAATGCTCACAATCAAATCAGATGATGTTTACGGAAGGGCAAAAGCTTATGAATCTATCGTCAAAGGCGAATTAATTAAGAAGCCTCGCACTCCGGAAAGTTTCAATGTACTCGTAAAAGAATTACAGAGTCTTGGACTAAATGTAGATCTTATGCAGACGGAGAACACAGACGAACCAGAAGAAGAAGAGTACACTCCGGAAGACGTAGAGGAATCTGAAGAAACTATTGGAATTATTGGTGACGACATTGATGACGCAGATATCAAAAACCTAGCGGCAGATGACGACCTTGTAGACGAAGATTTGCCGGAACTCGACGAAGAGATGATAGAAGAAGAAACGGAGTAGGAACCACTTGAGGCCCTGCAATCCTACAACCCTACACCCTATCCACTACACCCTATAAACATGAGAAGCGTAAACAAAGTAATATTAATCGGAAACGTAACTAGAGACCCACAAGTAAGACAGACCGGCAACGGCCAAGCAGTATGCACGTTTGGACTGGCTACAAACCGTAGTTGGGTAACTGCAGGTGGAGATCAACATAACGTTGCGGAATTCCACGAATTGGTTGCGTGGTCACGCCTTGCCGAGATTTGCGAGAAATATGTTAGAAAAGGAAAACTTTTATACATCGACGGATACTTAAAGACGCGCAGCTGGGACACTCCGGAGGGCGTCAAAAAATTCAAGACAGAAGTGATAGTCCAAGATTTAATTATGCTGGAAAAACGTGGCGGAGACGGCGGCGAAGAGTACATCCCATCTGGAGAGGAGCTTGGAAACGACCTTCCTGCAGATGAACCAACAGAAGCAGTCGTGCCAAAGCCGGAACCGAAGGAAGAAGCCCCAAAAGAAGTGGCAGTAGAAAAAAAAGCAGAAGAGAAACCGAAGGAAACTGAGAAGAAGGAAGAACCGATCAAGCAAGAAGATGAAGTAAGCGAGGAAGACAAGAAAGCTGATGTTGACATGGACCTAGGCCTGTAAACTACAAACTATCTACGAAAAACTCCCAATGGAACTGCCTTTAATAGGTTGGATCGGAATAATGATACTAAGTATGGCAGTATTGGTAAAAGCCGCTGACTACTTCACTACATATTCCGAAAAAATCGGATTAATATTGGGAATATCACCATTTGTAATAGGAGCAACAATAGTAGGTGTCGGTACATCCATGCCTGAACTAATTACATCAATAATAAGTGTATACAAAGGTGAGCCTGGTATCGTCAGTGGAAACGTGGTGGGATCAAACATCACAAACATACTACTGATTATAGGTGTAGGCGCGATCATCTCCAAAAACACACTGAGCAACAAGAAACTGGACGAGAATCTGGATATTCCAATCTTGGCATTCATAACAATATTTCTTCTGTTGATGCTGCGCGATGGCACATTCGGCTTCACGGAAGGCATCATAATGATTGTGGCCTATGTCATCTATACGGCTTATCTAATACATGACCACCGAACAGAGAAAGCCATAGAAGCAAAAGTCAAAGAAGACACAGCAGAAAAGTCGAAAATAAAATGGCACTTACCGGTTATCATTATAGTATCAGGATTTTTTATTTACATAGGAGCGGAATGGACGATAGAGTCCGTAATCAAAATATCCGAAATGCTTAACATCGGAACCGCAATAATAGCAGGAACCGTCGTAGCGCTGGGAACTTCGTTGCCGGAACTTGTCGTGTCTATCCAGGCAGCAAGGAGAAAACAAGCAGGCATGATACTTGGAAACATATTCGGATCAAATATATTCAACAGCACGATCGTAATGGGAGTACCGGCATTAATGACCGACCTGCCGGTCCCGGCACCGGTCCTTGCAGTAGGAATACCATTCTTGATAGGAGCAACAATGCTACTTATATATTCAAGCATGAGCAAGCATATATCTTCATTCGAAGGAGCTTTATACGTACTAATGTATTCATACTTCATTATAGAGTTCGTAAGCACGTAACTTAAAATCTTAAAAAACCTAAACCCTATAAAACTATGAAAAAATACCAAGGATTTGACGCCGTTGCTCTATCGATAGCGTCACCAGAACAAATACTTTCCTGGTCACATGGAGAAGTCCAAAAGCCGGAAACAATCAACTACCGCACTCAAAAGCCGGAGAAAGACGGCCTTTTCTGCGAAAAGATTTTCGGCCCAACAAAGAACTGGGAATGTTACTGCGGTAAATACAAACGAATTCGTTACAAAGGGGTTGTTTGTGAGAAATGCGGAGTAGAAGTCACAAGATCGATCGTAAGACGAGAGAGGATGGCTCATATCAAATTAGCCGTACCGGTAACACACATCTGGTTTTTAAGATCAACGCCGAGCAGAATAGGACTTCTTTTGGATTTGCCGGTCAAAACAATCGAGCAAGTAGTATATTTTGCCGCATACATCGTCACTCAAGTGGACGACGCAGGCAGAACCGAAGCCGAGGAACAGTTGAAGGATGAGCTAAAAACTTATAAAGGAAAAATCAAGAAAGAGTACAAAGAGAAAGTCAAAGAGTTAAGAAGCGAGAACAAAAGCCTGAAAGGCAAAGAGCTAGAAGACAAGATCGCGGAGATCGAACGAGAAGAAGCATTGAAAGCTGAGGAGCTTGCAGAGCAACACCAAAAAGCAAAAGAAGACCTATCAAATCTGAAGGTAGGAACAATCCTATCCGAGATCCAATTCAGAGATATGTCGATGAAATTCGGCCATCTTTTCAAGGCTGGAACAGGAGCGGAATCCATCAGAGACATTATCAAAGGACTGGACCTGGAAAAAATGACCGAAGAGCTGCAAGCGCAAGCTAACAAATCAACAGGACAAAAGAAGAAGAAACTGGTAAAAAGAGTAAAGCTGGCAAGCAGCTTAAAACAGGCTGGAATCAATCCGGAATGGATGGTAATGACAATTTTG
>MNZJ01000015.1 GCA_001873565.1 Candidatus Peregrinibacteria bacterium CG2_30_44_17
AAGTGGCAGAACCGAATACAAAAAAACGCCATAGAAAAAAATTGATAATTGGAGCCGTCATAGCATCTTTCCTCTTGATAGGAATTGTTTTCGGCTCTATGACAAATTTCATGGGTAAGTTTACTCCTAAGCTGAGTCAGACTAGCAAAATCAACGAAAAAAGTGTCAGCAATATTGTTGTTGATAATAGTGTTAATAAATTTGATCGTACTACGTCGTATGATGATAATCTCAATTATATAGACTTGGCGGAAGGGAGTATGAACTTAGCAGGAGATTATCGTACAAGTGCTGGGAGTGCATATCGAGAAGCTGTAGGGCTAGTGCCCGGTATTCAAAGTGGCTCTATACAAGCATATTTGTCTCAAGCAGAAACAGCAGCTACTAATGCTGAGGATGCTGCTGCTGCCGCGCAGTCATATGCCGATGTGCTTAACTCTTATGTGACAGGTTCTTTTGGTTCTGTGAAGGTTGCTGAGGTAAAAGCGGAATTAGATGAGGCGCAAACCGCACTGGATTCCTTGAGTATTTCATTGTCATCAGCTGAGATATTCGAAGCTTCGACTAAGTCTACCTATGATGCTGCGCTCGAGGATTATGCGAGTGCAGAAAAAGCTTTCTATAAGAAATATGATTATTATGATATCTGGGATGCAGATATTCATGATGAAGGCTTGGCTGATGAGTGCTTGGATGATAGTTCGAGTACAACTTGTGGCATGTGTTATTACATCCCGGATGGAGAAGAATATGCATGGGGAACACAGGACGATACGTGTGAAGCACGCCTTGGTAATTATATACAGACTTTGCAAGACATGTCGCCAGCTTATGATGCATGGTGGGATAATTTCATTAATCTATCTAGAATTCAGCTTGAGATTGTGAGTGCAGAGGCTGCTGTTGCTGAGCTTGAGATTGAATATGCCAAGTATGATGTTGGGTCAGCTCAGGAATATGCTGATCAGGCTTTGTTATATGCTGTTAAAGCTAGAGATTATGCTTCTGATATTGCCGACCTATCCAATGATAGTACTAAGTCTAGCAAGAAATAAGATGGTTTCTAACACAAACAAAAAACAGAACAAAAACGCCGCGCGGATTTCTATAGGAGATCTAACTCTTATGGTTGAAGCAGGTTATAAGAATGTTGAATTCGTACTAGATGAGTTCGACATCGATAATAATGATTTGGCGATGCCAAGTTTGGATGTTGTAACTAAGGTCGTTTCGCATGCAATCGGTGGCAATGAGTTGGATGTTATTTCTTGTATGCAAAGACCTGTATTCCTATTGATTCCTATTGCTTCAGGTATAAGGTATCTCGAAGCTCTGAATAAATGGGTTGGGTCTCAACAGATTTTTTCAGATAGCAAGTCCATTGATTCTGACGTGGAAGAGTCTTATGTATTTGTATCTGATTGGGGGCAAGGAGCTATTGATCGTTTGGAAAAGCGGAACAATATCTCAGGCGGGAAAATTGTTGGTTGGAGGTGGGCTTTTGTCGATAGTGTTACTGGAGCTGACAAGCCTAGTGATGCGGATGATGTTTTGATAAATAGAATCGAGACTTTCAAAAAAACTAATGGTGACGGTATCGCTCTTTATGAGTATATGATGCTAGTTATGTTGAGCCTTAAGAATGGAGATACTGTTGATCAGCATACATGGACTGTTATGACTGGTGAGCCTACTTATAATGATTCTGTTTTGGGTGGTTATTTCGATTCCGGATATGCCTATTTGCAGATGAGTATAGTAGGTGTTCCGTATCCTGCAGCTCGCTTTAGATCTATGGTCTCGGGATCTTTTTAAAAAACTATTATGTTAGAGCAGATTCTAAAACTTGTAGCAGGGCATAACGCTCCTGATGTTCACTTGAAGACATCTCAGGCTCCGATTCTTCGTATGCCTAATGGCAATCTTCTTGTTGCTGAAGGGCAAGCTTTAACTTCCGAAGATGTTTATGATATTGCTCGCAAGATTACGAGCGACGAAAAATATGCCGATTTTGAAAAGAACAAGCAAGTAGACTGCGCATACTCTTTGCAGGGTGTTGGGCGGTTTCGCGTTAATGTTTATCAAGAGCAAAGTGGTCCTGCGATAGCTTTTCGGTTGATTCCAGCAGAGGTGCCTGCTTACGCAAATCTCGGGCTGCCGGAAGCTTTATCTGATCTCGCCATGAGGCCGAGAGGACTTTTGCTCGTGACAGGGCCTACTGGATCGGGGAAATCCACTACATTAGCATCTTTGATTGACCTTATAAATCAGAATAAGAGGTCTCATATCATTACGATTGAGGACCCGATTGAGTACGTTTACGAATCTAAGAAATCTTTGGTGACGCAACGTGAGATAGGAATTCATTCCAACTCTTTCCCTGATGCGATCAAGGCGAGTCTTAGACAAGATCCTGACGTGATTATGGTAGGGGAGATGCGTGATCTTGAGACTATCGCTGCGGCGATTACTCTTGCCGAAACAGGACATCTTGTACTTGCTACGCTCCATACTCAAGATGCGGCGCAGTCTGTTGATCGCATGATCGATGTTTTTCCCGCTTATCAACAACAACAGATTAGAGCTCAGCTCTCGGTCTCTTTGCTTGCAGTTTTATCTCAGGTGCTTGTCCCAAAAAAAGAAGGTGGTGGGCGCATTGCTGCCGCGGAACTTATGATTAGCAATGATGCTGTGAAGAACTGTATCAAGGAAGGAGAGACTCATCAGATTTATTCGATGATTCAGATTGGACGCGAAGAGGGGATGCAGACTTTGGATACTTCTTTGGCCGCTCTTGTGAAGGCCGGGCTTGTAACACCAGAAGCTGCCATCTCCAAAGCTCGTGATGTAGAACAGTTTTTGTCTTTGATTAGATAACAGATAACAGATATGGCGGAGCTCAAAGAAATTGTAGATTCATTAAAAGACTATTTGCAAGAGGTGTCATTTCAGTCGCATCAAGTTGTCTTCAAAGATGGAGATGACAGTCGCGAGATGTATTTTATTACCGAAGGGAATGTCCATATAGTGAAATCTATCGCAGGCAAAGGCAATAAGATACTTGCTGTGCTTGGAGCAGATGATATCTTTGGAGAAGGTGCTTTGCTTACAGATAAGCCGCGTGGTGCGTCTGCTCAGGCGCTTACGGCAACGAAGGCTTACAAGCTTACGTATGACTCTTTTCAGAAGCTTCTTTTGGATGAGCCTTCCAAAGTAGCCGAGATGCTTATTGAGATTATTCAGATCGTGAATGGCAGATTGCAATATGTTAATTCCGAACTGATTACGCTTTATGACGTGATGCGTATTTTGAGCAATAGCCCTGATGATATCGGGATGGTCGCTCATGATATTATAGAGAAATTTATCGAAGTGTCAGCGGCACAAGAGGGTGTGATTTTACTCCATAATGTAGCCACGGAACGCGAAGATGTATTGGCTACATCTGATAATAGTACTGCTGATTTTGTTACTCAGGTTATGGGTGGTGTTTCCGAGAAAGCTGAGGACTTTATGCAGAATTCCAGTATCCGTTATGATAATGGCGAAGAGAAAGTTTTGTGGATCCCCGTAAGGAGTCTCGAGGGGAAATATCTTGGCGTTGTAGTGCTTAATCACGAAGACGGCTCGTTTGCCGATACAGATGTAAAGCTTGCTGTTGCTATTACCGAGCAGCTTGGTACTGTTGTCGAGAGGCATTATTCCAAGGAGAGTGATAAGGAGCGGGTGAGGCTTAAGCAGCAGATAGTGTCTGGGTTGTAGGGCGAAATCTTTTTCAGAATGACGCTGTTGTGCTAAAATCTTTCTAGCTATCTTTAGCCAAAAAATAAATATGGATGATATAAAAATTCCTGACGATGATATGGATGACATCGGAGAAGGTGATGACGATTCCTCCGAGGTTATATTTGATGATGATTTGCCTGATTTGGATGCCGAAATAGAGAGAGATGTCTCTTCGGAAGGTGAGCCTGCCAGTAAGGTGAAAATTACTTTTGGGCGGTTTGTGAAGCTCGTTGCTAACCATAGTTTCTTGGATATTGTCGAAAAGAACTCTGATCAGGAGATTATTATCAGTACCAACCTTCTTACCGATTTGGCTAATGCTCATGATGGCCAAACCGAGAGAAAGCTCCCTATTGTTTTTATACTTGGCATTGTGATTGGCGTTGCTGTCACTTACTTCTTGCTCTCAAAGTAATATGTATTTGATTTGCCGCTAGGGCTTCGTCCCGCTAAAAGTGGAAGTGCAGAGTCCCTGACCGTTAGTTTTGTTGCCATATTTCTCCTTTTTTGATAACCTCCTACAAGATCTAATCCAACTTTATGAAACTCAAGTACAAACGAGTCATGCTCAAGGTATCCGGAGAGGTACTGTCGGACAAATCCGGGCATGGCATCGATTTTTCTGCTGTCGAGGCTTTGGCTGGGAGGATTCGCGATCTCCATAACCTCGGATGCGAAATCGCATTGGTCGTTGGTGGTGGCAATTTTTGGCGCTATCGCGATAATGCAAAAAAATCTATCGAGCGTCAGGACTCCGATACTATAGGTATGCTGGCTACTGTTATGAATGGAATTGTTGTTTACAACGCTCTTAAGAAGATTGATGTGACGCCTAGGATTATGAGTGGCGTAGCTTACGACGTTGTTGAGAAGTTTGACTCCAAATTCGCGCGCGGGCATCTCCGGAAAGGACGCATTGTGATCTGTGCTGGTGGCACTGGAAGACCTTTCTTTACTACAGATACGGCTGCTGCCCTGAGGGCGCTGCAGCTTGATTGTGATGTGTATTTGAAAGCTACCAAGGTTGATGGAGTTTATGACAAGGACCCGAAGAAATCCAAGAATGCTATGAAGTTCGATAATCTCAGCTTTGGCGAGGCGCTGGAAAAAGATCTGAAAGTCATGGATCTAACAGCAATCTCTCTTTGTAAGGACAATGAACTTCCCGTGATAGTTCTGGATTATTGGAAAAAAGGCAATCTGGAGAAAGCCGTAAAAGGTCAAAAAATCGGCACTTTGATATCTTGAAATCCTGTCCTACACCCTAAACCCTAAACCCTACCCCACATGCCATCTCGGAAATATATAGATCAAGCTAAGCAGGAGTTCGAAAAAGCTTTTACACATCTTCATAACGAGTACTCTAAGCTGCAAGTAGGTCGTGCTAATCCTTCCATGGTCGAAGGTATGCTTGTCGATGTTTATGGCAGCTCTCAGCCAATGAAGTCTATTGCTACAATTACTGTGCCTGATCCGAAGACTCTGCAGATTCAGCCATGGGATAAGTCTAATGTAGCTCCTATTGAGAAGGCTATTCGCGAATCCGATCTGGGACTTAATCCTGTGAACAATGGACACGCCATTATGCTTAATATTCCGCCTTTGACTGAGGAAAGACGTCGTGATCTTGCGAAGATCGTAAAGAAGCTCGCGGAAGAGGCTAAAATCAGTGTCAGGAATGCACGTCAAACAGGTCATACAAGGTTTAAAGAGCTCGAAGCAAGTGGTAAAATCACAGAAGACGACAAATATGGTGCTGAAAAGAGGCTTCAGGAAATCGTTGATGAATATAACAAGAAAATTGACGATGCCGAAAAAGCGAAGGAAGAGTCGGTTATGACAATTTAATACCTTATTATTATGAGTATTGTTGTTTCAGTGATAGCGTTTTTGATCATCTTCTCCCTAATTATATTCGTACATGAGTTGGGGCATTTTATGGCTGCGAAAAAGGGTGGTATTGAAGTGCAGGAGTTTGGTTTTGGAATGCCGCCGCGTATTTTTGGTAAGAAGGTAGGTGGTACGGTCTATTCGGTTAACTGGATACCTTTTGGTGGTTTTGTAAGGATGCTGGGGGAAGATCCATCTGACCCTAATGCCAAGAAAAGTAAAAAGAGTTTCTCAAACAGGCCGCTCAGAGTTAGGATTGCTGTTGCTATTGCAGGAGTAGTGATGAATTTGCTGCTTGCATTTGTATGTTTGACTATCGGTTTTTGGGTTGGTATTGAGCCGCTTATTGTGACGAGCGATGATTTTATGAATGCTGTGAGAAATGGTAATGTCGAGATGGGCTACGAGGAACTTGCCGAAGGAGATGCCGCATATCTTGTGGCTTTGCCTAGGGTTGCTGTCTACGGCGTTGATCCTGGGTCTATGGCCGAGGTTTCTGGTTTTATGGCAGGCGATGTGATCTTGGAGATTGATGGTGAGCAATTTTTCTATCTTTCTGAGTACGATTCGCTTAATGCAGGTTCACCGAGCCAGTATGAGGTTTGGCGTGATGGAGAGGTTGTCTCTATTGAGAGTGCTGCCGATGCTGCGCAAAATGCCGTTGTTAGCTATGTTATTTTGGGTTCTCCTGCGGAAGATGCTGGGCTTGAGCCCGGTGATTTGATTTTGAAATTGCAAGGAGAGGCGATATATTCGGCTTCTGATGTTTTTGATATTACAAATGGCGTCGAAGATCAGGTACTGCAATATGTCGTTCAGAGAGGTAGCGAGGTTGTTACTTTCGATATTGCCAGAGGGGATGATGGTTATGTTGGCATCTATGTCGGTAATGTCGATTTTGGAAATGACACTGGGCTTTCCCTCTATGATACGAGTCTTGATACTGTTGTGTATGGTGTTCAGCCTGTTAAGTATGGACTGCTTGGCGCTCCTAAGGAGTCTATCAAAGAAATATACAGACTGTCTTTGCTTACTGCCGGTATGATTAAAGATCTTGCAGGAGACCTCGTCAGTCATGGCGAAGTGCCCAAAGGCGTGGCTGGTCCCGTTGGTATTGCGCAGATGACGCATGTCTTTGTGCAAGAAGGTTTAGCCTCTGTTATCAGATTTATCGCTATACTAAGTTTGAGTTTGGCTGTCTTCAATATTATACCGTTTCCAGCTCTTGATGGTGGAAGATTGGCGTTCTTGCTTTTTGAGGCTATTACAGGACACAAGCCTAATCCGCGATTGGAGATGGCTCTTCACGGGCTTGGTTTCATGCTGCTTATGCTGCTTCTCATTGCCGTTACTTTTAATGATGTGGCGAATTTGTTTGCTTGGTAGGTGGCGAATAACAAGACACAGATGGCAGAGGGCTCGATTTGTCTCTAGTTGCAAAACAATGTTGGGAAATATCAACTTCTTTTTTGGCAGATAGGCGTTACAATAGACAGCCCTACCACATGTTTTAGTTGTTCATGACCGATTCCTCCTACAAAGATCTGTGGACTGAGATTTTGAAACGCCTCAAGTCCAAAGTAAAAAAAGCCCATTTTGTCACATGGTTTCAAGATACCGCGGTCATTGAATTTAAGGACGGGCGGATGATTGTTGGAGTTCCTAACGTTTATGCTCGCGATTGGCTTGAGAATAAGATGGGTGATGACTTGGTTTCTACCATTAGAGAAATAGATCAGACTGTCTCCGACATTGTTTTTGAGGTGCATCCTAATCTTGGACTTGCCGATGATACGCGCGGCGTCGATATACAGTCTTTGCTTGATAAATCTCCGCGTAAAATTCGCGGCAAGCAGGAGGTCAAGCTTGCGGAGGGCGTTGTAAGTAAATGTTTGAATCCTAAGCACACTTTGCAGAATTTCGTTGTAGGTCAGGACAATAGGCTGGCTCATGCGGCTTGCATGGCTGTTTCCGCTAACCCCGGAGGTGCTTATAATCCGCTTTTTGTATATGGAGGTGTAGGCTTGGGCAAGACTCATCTACTGCAGGCTACAGGTAATGAGATCTTGAGACACTACCCTGATAAGGTTGTTGCTTATGTCACTTCTGAGAGGTTTACCAATGAGATTATTGAGGCTATCGGGAAGAGAAGTGCGAGATCTTTTAAAGATAGATATCGCAATGTGGATTGTCTGATAATTGATGATATTCAATTTCTTGCTAATAAAGAGATGACTCAGGTTGAGTTTTTTCATACTTTTAATGAGCTTTATGACAATAGGAAGCAGGTTATAATCAGCTCTGACAAACCTCCCAAAGAGCTCAAAGGACTTGAAGCCAGACTCACGAGCCGATTTGAAATGGGCATGATAGTAGACGTGCAGTTCCCTGATTTCGAGACCAGACTCGCTATTTTGAATGCGAAGTGTCGTGAACATCAAGCTTTGATTGCACCTGATGTCCTTGAATTCGTTGCACACAATGTTCGCAGTAGTGTTCGCGAGCTCGAAGGCGTGCTCTTACAGGCCATTGCGCAGGCTCAACTTGAAAACTCGACTCCTACTATACGAAGTGTTGCCAGAATCGTTCAGAAGCTTAATAAATACGATGCGTTAGCCGGTTACGATGATGCAGGCGACGATAGAGCGGTAGCCAGAAGTCCTCAGGACATTATCGATATAGTTTCTGGTTATTATAAATTGCCTCATCAACAGCTACTCGGGGCGGATCGTCACAAAGGCATTATGAGGCCGCGTCAGATAGCTATGTATCTTATCAGGCAAGAGTTGAAACATTCTTACGAGGAGATAGGAAAGCTTTTTTCCGGACGTAATCATACTACTGTTATGCATGCGGTCGACAAGGTTATGAAAATGCTTCGCAAGGATTCATTGCTTCTTAGAGATGTGAATGCGCTAAAGGTGGAGATGGGAATGTAGAGGTTTTTGTTATTGCTATTCGCTAGGGCTTCGGCCTTTTAGGCCTGCAGAGCCGCTTATAGCAAAAACAAAAACCTTTGGTTGCTTGTGATTTCTCGCTAGGGCTTCGACGCTTCGCGTCTGCAATAGGATTTTGCTCAACTCGTTAGAGATTTTGTTATCCTGTCGTCACCATGATTGCAAAAATCACTACTCGTTGTCCTTTGTCTTCTGGAAGTCTCGCAGAGCTCGTCTTCCATGCGACTGCGGAACGCAAAATTCGCTACTATCTTGAGTCGCTCGATACAAT
>MNZJ01000048.1 GCA_001873565.1 Candidatus Peregrinibacteria bacterium CG2_30_44_17
AAGTCTTGTTGTCTGTGAAAATCATGCTGAGTTCTGTGCAGTTTGCCGCCTGTATGCTCGAGAGGTTCTTTGCGTCTTGATTGAGATATCTTGAACTGACTTCCGCTCGCTTAAGGGTGTTTTTCGCGGCTTTTAGGAGGTTTTTAAGAAGTCCTGTCTGAGATGGGTGGATACTGATTCCGTATTTGAACTTGCCTGATTTGGGAGCAAGTTTTGTAATTTCCGATCCGATTAGTTCAGAAAAATTCAGCGGTAACGATGCCGGAAGTTCTTTGATAACTTCGCTTATCTTGATAGTTCCTCCGAGTCTGTTTAGCAGGGTTAGATCAGCTTCTTGTACAAGTGCAAATCCATGGAGGTCTTTTGCATTCGGATAAAAAGAACGCAATTCTGCAAGGCAAAGATTTGTTTCGCGGCCAAGATGGAATATGTAGGGCATGTGTAGACTGTAAACTGTAGACTGTAAACTGTAGAGAGTAGACTGTGGAGTTTCGCTTCGCGGAACATTTTTTATCTCTGATGTGACTGGTACTGTAACAGTTTTGGACGCAAGCGCAAGCGTTTAATGGCTTTCTTTTGGGCTACATTTTTGGTACTTTTAGGTTCCAAAAATTCATAAATCAAAACATCCATGGCTTACTCGCTTAACAGAGCTCAAATTATAGGCAATATTACTCGTGATCCGGAAGTTAGGCAGACTCCAAGCGGGACTTCTGTTTGCAGTTTTTCTATAGCTACAAATTCACGCTGGAAAGGTGCAGATGGTGAATGGCAGGATCGTGCTGAGTTCCACAACATCGTATGTTGGGGCAAGCTCGCTGAGATCGCAGGTCAATATGCCAAAAAAGGCTCTAAGATCTACGTCGATGGTCGTCTCCAAACACGTGATTGGGCCGGTGATGATGGTGTGAAGAGATACAGAACAGAGATAGTTGCAGAGAATTTGATCCTTCTTGATTCTAAAGGCGGAGGAGCTCCCATGATGGACTCTAGCCGCACCGCAGCCGGAATACAGCAGGCAGGTAGCAGACAGCAAGACCCGATGAGCCAAGAGCAGCCTGCCGACGAGGAGATTACGGTTGATGATTTGCCGTTTTAAGAGGTAGCGAGTAAGAGGTGAGACATAGCGAGTGGCTAGGTCTTAGTTGATAGTGTTTGTATGGATTTTGTGAGAATTTTTATTATTTCTATGATTTTAGACTCAACGGCGTTTAGTACGTCTTCTTCGGTGTATCCTATATCTTTGGCTATACTCATTTGAGTGATGAGTTCTCCACAAGAACCTCTGGATATAGCAAAAAATCTTGATAATTCCTTGCAAGAGTTTCGAAGCAGTCCTTCTGCAATGTTTGACGGTATTGAAATAGCACATCTTCTGATCTGAGAGGTGAGTCCGTATCTTTCCTCTTTAGGGAAATCTTGAGTGATTTTGTATATGAGTAATGCCAGATTGTATGCCTTCCCCCATACCAATGAATTTTCGAATGCTTTTATCCTCATACTACTCCTTATATATTCTCTATATTAAAAAAACGTGAAAAATATGATGTGTGCTACTGACTACTCGTTTATTCTTAATCGCTAATAAAGAAAAGGAGGTTCAACTCGACGCGAACCTCCTCCTTTTGTGTGCTCTTTAAATGTTTATAAAGAGCGGTGGACACTATGCCGGCTTTTTGGGGTCACATATTTTGGCCCTGATCGCTACCGTTCTTTGGTGAGTGATATTTATGGACCAGATCGCCACTGGTCAGATTTTTTTTGGATTTTGTGGGGCTTTACTCTCGGCTGTAAGCTTAAAGAAAAGCATTTTTGTCCAATTTGTTTTGATTTTTTGTCCGCTACGATGTCTTTTGATTACTTTCTGGGAAAGAAATGGCGACAAAGAGGGAGCTTTTGATGGGCAAGCCGGTGCCCAAGAAAAGTAGTGATCATGTAATTATACTGCAAAAAGCTCATTTGTGCAACTAGTAAACGTGTCATAAATGGCTTAATACTGCATTATAGATATGTACTCACGATTACCAACTAACCAAAGTTGTCATGAAAAAAATCTCTTATTTCGCGGCTATCATATTGTCGCTTGGGCTTGTGACGATTGCTGCGGCTTCCGGTCCTGCTGGTATGTTCCAGTTTGAGGATATGCCTCTCTGGAATGACGACTATTCGGAGGAGTATGAAGGAGCGTGGTATTACGATGCCGTTTATGCGCTGCAAGGTATGGGAGTGGTGGAAGGCTCTGATGGGTACTATTATCCTAATACCAATGTGAACCGTGCCGAGATGGGAGTTATGCTATATAGACTGTATGAGTATATCGATAACCCGATGGGTGATGAGTGGGACGAGTTCAGCAATACCTACTACACTGTCTGGTATCCGAGTTCCGAGTATGAGTATTCTTCTTTGGGTACGTGTTCTTCGGCATTGGACGTTTCTTACGATTATTTGTGGGGGATTGATTGTTATGATGCAAATGATTCGATGGAAGATGTGATCGCGGAGATGGGAGATCAGTTCAACGATACAGGTACGCGTCGCGAAAGCCGTGAAACTTTTACATTGAACGGCTTTGATGCTACCAGAGTTATCGTGACTACGTTGGATATTCCTTCTTGGTATTATGAGGTTATCTTCGTCGAAGATGTTGATGGTGTCTTTTACACAATCAGTAATGGAGCTATCCAGAATCCTGATTTTGAGTTTTTCTACAGAAGCTTCCAGCTAAATTAAAGATTGAATTAATCTGTCGTCTCAGTTAAAGTTTGCCTCGTATGAAAGGCAAACTTTTTCTTATTCTAGGTTCATCAGGTTCGGGCAAGGGCACGGTTCTTGCCGGTCTTCGCGACCGTCATCCTGAGTTTGTTTTTCCTAAGTCTTGTACTACTCGTAAGCCACGCGAGAACAAGACAGGCGAGGAGGTTTACCATTTTGTCTCAAAAGACGAGTTCAAAAAGATGATTGATGAAGGTGATTTTCTCGAATGGGCGCAGGTGCATGGAGAGCATTACTATGGCACGATGAAGCAGCCTATCATGGATGCGCTTAACGCTGGTCATATCGTAGTTCGTGAGGTTGATGTGCAAGGTTTGCGTTCCATACGCGAGATTATTCCCGAATCTCATATAGTGTCTATTTTTCTTACTGTCGGATCTTGGGATGAATTAAAAGCACGTATTCTGAATAGGAGTGAAATGTCGGCAGGCGAGCTTGAGCGTCGCCATCAGAGTTTTTTAACCGAAAAAGAGTGGGAGACTGAGTGCGATCATGTCCTACTTACAAAAACTGGCGAATGTGATCGCATGATTGAGTTTGTCGAGAGTATAATTGCGAATGAAGATGGTATTGAGTAGTTTTGATATAGCCACATTTGTGGTATAAATTCTTTTGCAAAAAACGTTGGGGATTAGCCAAGTGGTAAGGCAGTGGGTTCTGGTCCCATGATCGGGGGTTCGAATCCCTCATCCCCAGCCACACTGTTTCGCATCCTGCCTTGGCGGGATAAGAAAATAGTGCCGTTTGTGGACTTCCGGATCGAACACAGGGTTCGAGCTCCGAGGATAGCGAGTGTCGTGACGGAGTGGTATACTTCGGCATGACCGAGCGGCGCAGGAGCCTAGCGCAGCCACGCGAAGCGTGGCAAGCGTCATCCCTCATCCCCAGCCAAGAGTGGTATGAAAGAAGTCTATGACCTATGCACCTGGGTTGTTTGACTTTGGAATTTTTCGGACAACTCTAAAAATCTACTCCTGTTGTATGCCACGATTTTGTGACAAGGCTTTCGAAGGGTACTAGACCGATCAAGTCTAGGGGGAGTGGCATTTTGAGAAGCGTGATTGTGTAGTGGGGATGAGATTTTAGATCTGTTAATTTGTTGTCAAATGGTTCTTTACATTCGTCTAATATTCGTCTATAATTAGACCAAAGATTAATGATGTTTATGTTCAATCCGAAGTATACTATTTCTCAGAAACTGCTTAGTAATATCAAGCAAATTGCTACTATTACGAGCGATCTTAATCATCAGAAATTTCCAGGAATTGTTTTGGTGGATTTGGAGAAATCAGCACGGGAGATCTCGGTGTATTCTTCGACCAGTATAGAAGGGAATCCTTTGCCTTTAACTGAGGTGAAAAGAATTTTAAAAAACTTACCACAAAACGCAAGGGATAGCGAAAAAGAAGTTTTAAACTATAACAGTATTCTTATTAAATTAAATAAATCTATTGGGTCACTAAAATTGACTGATAAGCTTGTTTTGGATATCCAAAAAGGTATTACAAAAGGGCTGATTGATAAATTTAGATGTGGAAGCTTTAGAGAAGAACCTGTTTTTGTAAATAATCCAAAAACTCACAAACCTATCTATTTGCCACCGGATCACAAAGATGTAAAAAAGCTAATGAATGAACTGGTTGATTTTGTAAATAAAAATGAAGGCAAAGTTGATCCGTTGATACTTGCGGGGCTTTTTCATAAACAATTTGTAATAATCCATCCTTTTGTAGACGGTAATGGCAGAACGGCACGACTTGCGACAAAATTGCTATTGGCAAAAATGGGACTTAATACCTTCAACCTGTTTAGTTTTGAAAATTATTACAATCAAAATGTTAGTAAATATTTTCAAAAAGTTGGTGTTTTGGGTAATTACTATGAAATAAAACAGGAGATAGATTTTACAGATTGGTTGGAATATTTTACCGATGGTGTAATTGATGAACTTCTGCGTGTTCAAAAAGGTTTGCAGAAAGAGTCGGTAAGTCCTAAGACAAAGCTGGAACAGCATCATAAAAAGATTCTTTCTTGCATCGAAAAAAATGGTTACATAACGGATTCGGATTACTCGAAATTAACAAAGAGGGCAAAGGCTACCAGAAGCTTGGATTTCAATAAATTGATTGAGCTTGATTTCATAAAAAGAGAAGGGAAAGGAAAAAACACTTACTATAAAATGAAAAAGTGAGTTTTATGGCTTGTTGCCATGTGTTAGAATCGTTTCGCCCCAGCCAGTACCTGAACTAAAGGCACTTCATACCCGAGTAAGTTGGGTGTTTGAAGTATGTTTTTTCGCATGAGATGGCCTCAAATCACTCCTTATGGGTAGCTTATACTTGAAAAAGGGTTCTACTCCTATGAGCCTAGGGGGAATGGGATGTAAGGGCGAGGTGATTTGTTCTTTGAAATGAGTGAATCAATCTGTAAAATATCCTCTTGTAAAAGAGTAAACGGTAAGTATATGCATATAAATCCTGGAAATTTCAAAATATTTCGTTCTCTTTTTTGTGGGAGGACTGATGTTCATGCAAAACTATGGAGCAATCAAAATGGGCAATCAGGATATTCTCCTGTTTACACTAAAGACAGGAAGTTAAAACCGCTGAATGATGTTGTGCTTTTATCACATCTTTTAGGCATGGAAACGGTTGGGGTTTACCCTTTGATGCCAGACAATACGGCGCATTTTTTAGCTATTGATTTTGATAAAGGGTCTTGGTTTGAAGAAGCACAATTTTTAATAAAAACAGCGGATAGATTTGAAGTGCCTGCTTATTTGGAACGGTCTAAATCTGGTTTAGGTGGACATGTGTGGATATTTTTCAAACACAAAATCCCTTCTTGGAAAGCAAGACTTCTTGGTAAGAATCTTTTGCATAAATCCAAGATCAGTCGGAAGTTTTCTTATGATCGGATGTTTCCCAGTCAAGATCGTCATACGGGGAAAGGTTTTGGCAATCTGATTGCCTTGCCTTTGCAAGGCAAGTTCTCAATGGGAGGCAATACTGTTTTTATTGATGAAAATGGTGAGGTTTACGATGATCAGTGGAAGTTTCTATCTAATATTAAAAAACTTAATCATTCAGAAGTTGATCGAATTTTGAAACGATTTTCAAATACAGAAGAAATAACAGAAGTGGAGGAGCCTATAATTCAAACAAAAGAAACTTCACACACAAAACTCATCTTTTCAAACAATATCTCTATATCCCAAGACTTTTTGCCAACAGATTTGTATACATTCATCAGGTCAAAAGTGAATTTTCCGAATCCTCAGTTTTATGAGTTGGAACGTAGGGGTTTTTCGACATGGAATACTTCGAGGATGATTATAAATCTCGAAACAACAGATGGTGTTTTACTTATCCCAAGAGGTTTTTTACCTGGAATAGAGAATTTTTGTAAATCTTATGACATAAAGGTCGAGATTGATGATAGAAGGATTTTGACTAAGAAAATATCTTTCAAATCGTCATTAGAACTTCGTTCATATCAGAAAAATGTAGTCAAATCTTTACTCAAGGAAGATCAGATTATTTTAGAAGCAAAACCTGGTTTTGGTAAAACCATGGTGGCTCTTTATTGTATTTTAAAACGAAAACAGCCTACATTGATAGTTGTTCATACAAAGGCACTTTTATATCAATGGCAGAAGCGAATAGAAGATTGTTTTGATTTAGAAAAAGGCGATATTGGGATTGTCGGTAATCAAAAGTGGAATATTGGTAATAAAATTACGATTGCTTCGTATCAAACGCTTGCTCGAAGAGGTATTGATGAAATCAAAAACGAGTTCGGTTTTGTTATTATTGATGAATGTCATCATGTCCCTGCGAAGACTTTCACGGATGTAGTCAAAAAACTTTCTGCAAAATATATCCTAGGTTTAACTGCAACAGCTTTTCGAAGAGATAAGCTTGATAAATTGATGACTTTGTACGTCGGTCCTATTCTCAAATCGGATGATAAATCTTTTATCAAGGACGATAAAACCAAGTTAATGCCTACGGTTCCAACAATTTTAAAGTTGAGATCAACAGATTTTCAATTAAATTCAGGTCTAAATAGCAACTTCCATGAGATAGGAGATCGTCTGCTTTGTAATGACAACAGGAATAATCTTATTTTAAATGATGTGATTGAAGCGTTGAATATGGGAGGGAAATGTTTAGTATTAAGTGAACGTGTTGAGCATTGTCAATTATTGCTAGATTTGATTCGTCAGAAAGTTAAGGGACTTCATGCCGCGACAGTTTCTGGCAAAATGACAAGGAAAGAACGAGACAAGCTGATCAAGAGGATGAAACAGCCACGTTTTAGATTGTTGCTAGCTACAGGGAAACTTATTGGCGAAGGATTTGATTGGCCTGAGTTAACCCACCTGTTTCTGACTTAGCCGTTTTCATGGAAAGGCCGACTTATTCAGTATTTGGGACGTGTTCAAAGACAACATGATAATAAAAAAATGGTTTTTGTTTATGATTATGTTGATGATAAAGTGCCCATGTTGAAAGCGATGTATTATAAAAGGTTGCGGGCTTACCGTCAGATGGGGTTAGTGTCTAAGAAAGATCGGAAACAAGTTTTGCATAATGAGAATCAATTGGCTTTATTTTAAAATTTATAATATGACACATCCTTATTCAGATTTATCTGCTGATTTAAAAAGTAAATGCTTAAAATACATAAGAAAGTATTTGTCGGAAGATTTTCGTTTTTATATGGGGGATAGTGATACAATGTTTATTGGTGATGAAAATGAGTTAGAAGGAAGTATGATATTTGCACTCGATAATTTCTTGTTATTTGGCAATACCATTGATGAAGATAGGGTGATCACTCAAATAAGAGAGGATTATGCAAAATTAAATGATGAAGAGAAAGAAATATTAAAAGAATGGGAAGAAGGAGCAATTACCTCGCTCTTTGAGGTTGAGAAATTTGATAAGGATAATATGGGTTTATTAGAGTTGTTAACAAATATAGAATATACTGTCTATTCTAATACGATTTTTCCAGAAAAACTCGATAAAGGATCCTTTGTAATAACAAATATTGTACCAATTAAAGGGGCTTGGTTTCTTTCCGGAGCCCAAAAAATATTGCCAGCAGAGGAAGAAGAATCAATATATCGGACTTTAAAAGAAAAAGGTGGATTGTCCCTCTCAACGAATCCAAGGTTTCAGAAATATTTTTATCGAGATATTGGTGTCTCTAGAAATGATCCATGCCCTTGCGGAGGAACTAAGCAAAATGGAAAGCCTATTAAATTTAAAAAATGTTGTGGGAGATAATTAGCTTGTTTCAGCTCTCATATCTTCTACTATTTCATCAATCTCAGCCTTGTTTGGTATGTAAACATTGGTGACGTAATAGTATTCGATGATAAAATTCCCTAGTTTGTTACACTGTTTTAAACCATCCATTACTACCGTATCAACTGCGACATCCATTGGGGTTAACAGGGTAAGGGTAGCATAGTCATCTTGGAAATCGATTTTTTCACCTTCCGAATTTAGTTTTTTACACGAGATATCGTATTCTTGTTTGATTATTTTTTTCTGTGTATCTGAAAAAGGTTTTCTAGTCTTTGATATTAGTATGATAAAGCACCTTAGTTTGTTGCCTTTGCCACCTAGCCCTGTTGAAATCATCCCAATATTCTCATCTTTTATCATGTTTCCCAGGTGCATTCTGCATTCTTGAATCGCAAACATTGTCCAATTTTTCAATCGGCCATCATGTTTTAGGTGTCTCTCGAGTACTCTGTATGATTCTATTGATCCTGTGTTTGCCAACTGAATCAATATTTTCTTCTTTTGTTCTTGTGTACTACTTTTGTCAAAAAGTTTTTTACTTTCTTCCAAGGCGATTTCTTCGGAATATCCTATGGGATCAATTTCTTCAGATAATTTTAAATATTCTTGTTGTAGAGACATATTC
Organism: Candidatus Peregrinibacteria bacterium CG2_30_44_17; assembly: GCA_001873565.1. Taxonomy (GTDB): domain Bacteria; phylum Patescibacteriota; class Gracilibacteria; order UBA1369; family UBA12470; genus CG2-30-44-17. Next base: position 8,722 of record MNZJ01000048.1, read on the forward strand.
GTCCCTTCAGATAAGATTTTGAATTCTTCAGAAGTGTTTTGCAGGAATTCTAAGATTTCTTTATCAGATTGATTGTTCATTGTTCCGCCGGTCTGTGTCTCACGAATTTCGAAGCATGAGACACAAATGCGTGTTGTGTATCATACGTGAGACACGAATTTATTTAATAATATTGAATAACTTTGGGAATACATACTCAGAAGGTTTATTCCCGCTACCTTTGTTTATTATTTTGATGACTCGACCTTTCTGTAAGCTGTCTAATATTCTATTTGCACTTGCTCTTGGGATTTTCGATTCTTTTGTAAAGCTTGAGCTGTTGAAAATTGGATTTGAGAACAGGAAGTCTAAAGCTTTGATTGCAAATCTAGAACGAGTTAGGTCTGTGATTTTACTCTTTTTCTCTTCGTATAAGGCATGTATGGCTTTTGCCCTTTTAATATTGTCTTTAGATTGTTCGATAGTTGCTTTGAGGAAAAAAGTTATCCAGCTTTCCCAGTCGTTGTTTTTGGATATATTTAACAGATTTCCGTAATACTCTTCTCTGTTCCTTTCGAAATAAGCGCTTAAATAAAGCATTGGCGAGGATAGTATCCCTTTATTGTATAAGAATAATGGCAGTATTATTCTCCCCATACGACCATTGCCGTCCAAGAATGGATGAATTATTTCAAATTGTGCATGGATTATTGCCAGTTGGACCAATGCGTCTTTTTCTTCGTAGTGAAAATATTGCTCAAGATTGGATAGATATTTGTCGAGATTGTTTGGTGCTGGTGGTATGTATGTTGCTTCTTGTATGTTGGCTCCGGGTTTGCCGATGAAGACTTGTGTTGTCCTGAAATTTCCACGGTCTTTGTTTGAACCTCGTACTCCAGAAAGAAGTATTTCATGAGTTTCCTTGAGTAGTCTTAGGCAGAAAGGTATTTTGTTAAGTTCTTTGATTGCGAAGTACATTGCTTTTCTGTAGTTCAAGACCTCCTGAATGTCGTCATATTTTTTAGATTCTTTATCGGGTTTGGCTTCAAATTGGTAAATTTCTTCCAAGCTTGCTTGAGTTCCCTCGATTTTGGATGAAAGTACAGCTTCTTGAGTGGTCAGAGGAGATAACAGTAAAGAAGGATTTGGCATGCTTTGTATTAGTCCATCAAATCTGGCTACTTCAGCATTTGCTTTGCCGATTAAATGGACAAATTGTTCCCAGTTTAATCTGTCTAAAGGTAGATTATGTGGATTGAATGGAGTCATTGGTACTTTTATTATTGTGTTTTAATTATATATGTTGTGTGTGAAATTGCTACTTCAAACTTCTTTTTCAAAGGGTTCTTGCAAACCCTTCTACGTAAGTTTAATGAATAGCTTGAAAATGCTTTTCAATTCTTCGAAATGTATCTTGGCACTCCTTATTGTGTTTATGGCTTAAAATAAGGGGTTAGAATCTGCATGCCCCAGCCATTCTAATATCGCGTTTTTTTGCGATTTTTGGCATGTTTCGTAGCATTGCCAAGTTACTCTACGATCAAGCTTCCAAACATCCCATTATCTCGATGTTGACCAACGCTACAGTAATATTCGTAAGTTCCAGCTTTGTCTGCTACAAATGTTACTTCTGTTACTCCGCCTGTTTGAACCTGCTCTGTGGCTGCGTTGAATTCGTCTAGCACCCAATCATGAAACCCGTCTTCACTTGTGAATACGATGCGTACGGTATCGCCTTCATTTACCCTCATCTCTGTCTGAGAGAATGCGAAGTTTTCTCCACTGATTTCGAAAGTGACTACCTCCGTATTGTCTGTCATCTCTTCGGTTATTGTCTCTTCCTTGGTTGCTTCAATCTCTGTTGACTCTTCTGCAGCCACTTCTTCCGTGACATCTTCCGTTACCTCTGTGTTTGCGCATCCGCTGGCGATCAATGCGAATACAGCTATGGATATAGCTATGAGGACTGTTCGTTTGTGCATTTTGCTTGGTGTTAAATTGTAAATGCTAAATTAGTCGTACTTCTTCCCGCAGCCACCGGAGTGTGGGCAGTTTTTGCATGGCGCGTTTCCATCTATAAAAGGGTCTATGACGTATTTCGCAATATAGATGACTGCGAATAGTATTAAGGTTCCGAGTATGATTATTTCGATGATGTTCATTTCTTTTAATTAAATCCTAAGAGTAGTCCTCCCTGGTAAACTATGAAAGCTATTACCCATGCGACTGCTGTCGTATAGGTGGCTACGAATATAGGCCATCTCCATGAGTTTGTTTCTCTTTTTATGACAGCTAGTACGGCCATACAAGGTATATATAGTAGGACGAAAACCATGAATGAGTATGCTGACAGCGGAGTGAAGTCGTTATGCAGCGAGGTCGACAGGGAAGTAACCCCTTCTGCCGAACTAACGTCGGAAACGCCATAGAGAGTACCGAATGTGCTTACCACTACCTCTTTTGCGACGAATCCGAATGTGAGTGCCATTCCTGATTGCCAATTCCCGAAGCCGAGTGGTTCAAAGATTGGCGCGATCGTTTCTCCCAGAGTGCCGGCGAAGCTATCTTGTGAGCCGTATTCTACGCCTACCGGCAGACTTGCCATTAGCCAGATGATGATGGAAAAAGCCAATATCAGTGTTCCGGCTTTTTTTATAAATATCCATACTTTTTCCCAAGTGTGGATCATTATTCCTCGGAAGGCCGGCCATCTGTAAGGTGGTAATTCTATAACGAATGGAGATGAGAGCTTTTTGACAAGAAATATCCTGAGTACCAGCGCGGCGATAATTGCGATTATTATTCCGAGTATGTACATCGAGAAAATTACCCATCCTTGATTTGCTCCGAAAAACGCTCCTGCAAACAGCGCGTACACAGGTAGTCTGGCGCCGCAGGACATAAAAGGGTTTACCAAAATCGTCAGAAGTCTGTCTCGTTTGGTTTCCAGTGTTCTCGTTGCCATGATGCCAGGTACGTTGCACCCGAATCCTATGATAAGTGGTATGAATGCTTTGCCATGTAGTCCCAGCCTGTGCATGAATTTATCCATCAAGTAGGCTACGCGCGCCATATATCCGGAATCTTCCAGTATCGCCATTATTATGAACAAAATTCCTATAATAGGTACGAATACCAGAATGCCTCCCACTCCTCCTATAATGCCATCTACAACAAGTGACTGAGTCCATGTCGATGCACCTATTTTTTCCAGTATGGATAGCGATTGACTTCCGATGTATGCGAACATTCTCTCGATGAGTCCCATTATAGGCGTTGAGACCTTGAATGTTGCTTGAAACATGAGCCATGCGACTCCAAGGAATATCGGGATTCCCAGAAATTTATTTGTAAGGAAATTGTCTATTTTGTCTGATAGACTTTGATCGTGATTTTCTGAGTATTTGATTGTGTCTTTACCAAGGCCTTTGATGAAGCCGTATCGTGTTCGAGTCAGAATGGTGTGTATGTTTTTCTCAAAAACGGTTTCGAGATGAGATACGCTCTTCTCCACTAATGATTTAAGCTGCAGGTAATAAGGTTCGCGTGTCATGTCTTGCTCCACTCTCAGATCGCCCTCCAGCAGTTTGATCGTTGTCCACTCCATGTTTGACGACTTGTAGCCGTTGGTTTTGAGGAAGTCTTTTATCTTGGATAGCTCTTCGTCGACTTCTGTTCCGTACTTGAGTTTCATCTGTGATTTCCCCAACCTCTTGGATTGACTGACGATGGTATCGAGCAGTTTATCTACTCCATGCTTTGTCTTAGCTCCGATTGGCATTACCGGAATCCCGAGCAGGGTGGATATCATACCCAGATTTATTTCTATTCCTTTCTTCTCTGCTGTATCAATCATGTTGACCGCGAGAATGAGTGGCGCCCCTAGCTCTATGAGTTGGATGGTCATAAAGAGATTTCTTTCCAGATTCTGTGCATCGACGATTTGGACGATTACGTCCGGATTCTCATCGAAAATGAACGCCGAAGTTACGATCTCCTCTTCCGTATATGACGTGAGGCTATAAGATCCCGGGAGGTCTATCAGGTTGATTTCATAGCTTCCATGTTTGAATGATCCTTCCTTTTTCTCGACAGTTTTGCCCGGCCAGTTGCCCACATGCTGCCTGGCTCCGGTTAGGGAGTTGAATAGTGTGGATTTTCCCGTATTTGGATTGCCGATTAGTCCTACTTTCAGATTAGATTTCTTCTGCATAGATTTTGTCCGCTTCGCCTCGGCCAAGAGCGATTTTGGAGTTTAGGATCTTGATTACTAGTGGGCCGAAATTGTCGTTCTTGATTATCTCAACTTCCGTATCTTCAAAAAGCCCAAGTGCGTCGAGTCTTCTACAGAAATCTGCGCCACAATTTATATTAGTGATTCGTACGGTCGTGTTTTTATAGAATTCCGAGAGTAGCGGCATGAGACTGATAGATTAGATAGGTTTTGACTTTTCAAGGAAGGCGCGAAGTTTGTCTGCGACTCCGTCAGACATTGAGTGTTCCAGCTTGTGTGCTTCACCCGGTAGCTTGTCATCATCTACCTCTAAAACATCTCTTAGAAAACGTTCCGCGATGCTGTATTTATGATTAATGTTCTTTGCTATCTCCAGTCCTTGCCTGGTAAGCGTGATGCTTGAATAGGGAGTTTTCTCGATATACTCCTCGGCTTGTAGTTTTTTGAGCATCTCCGATACAGCCGGTTTGGAAACGTTCAGATGCTTGACGATATCTATCGATTTTACTGTGCCTCCTCTGTTTTCCCCCAGTGAAAAAATAGCCCTGAGGTAATCTTCTCTGCTCGCACTTTTCATAATCATTAGTTAAGCGCGCCTAACTTTAGTGTGTCATTCGGAGGATGTCAAGGTGTTTGTGCGCTTTGTGATTTGAGATTAGTCTTTGCATGGTGCTAGACTTGAGGTTGCTATTAATCAATTCTATATAAAAAAAACATTATCTGTCCTTGTTGTGATCTTGTTTCTTGCCTCTTGTTCTATCGATCAAGCGGTTGATGACATGAGTGATTCGATTGTAGTATTCCAGCCTGTTTATGGCGAAAGCGTGTCATGCCCTCTGCATATCGAGGGTGAAGCTCGCGGTTCTTGGTATTTTGAGGCGAGTTTTCCAGTTAAGCTGCTTGATGAAGCAGGAAATGTTATTGCCGAGGAAGTCGCCAGAGCCGATGGCGACTGGATGACTGATGATTTTGTGCCGTTCAGTCTTGATTTGTATTATGAAACTTCCGATGAAAGCGGTGTTCTCGTGCTCCAGAAAGACAACCCGTCAGACTTGCCGAAAAATGATGCTCAGCTTGAGATCCCCCTGACGCTTAGCTCTTGTCGCTCTGATGAGATGACGTCTTACGTTCAAGGATTGGTTGACCAGTATATTAGAAACAACATTTCCACGCTTAGTCCTGTTGAACCTGTTCTTGGAGGTGAGTTCTATGTTGTTTCAATTGAGTTCAAGGGTGATGACGAGGTTTCTGTTGTCTATGAAGATGGGCATATTCAGGAATCTTTTATCGCTGTGTATGAGTTGATGGCGTTTGGAGATGTCTCTGTTGTGATTGAGTAGTGAGCCCTCTAAAGGCTTGCATGATCTCCAGACGGCGGTGTATATTTACCGCCTTTAATTAGCTATGCGTATGTCTGTTGATGCGTTGCAGAGTGATGATCTCGCCAGAGAATTAGTTGAAAAGGCTAGTGTTTTCGTATTGCCAAGTCTTATTCCCGTCTTGCAAGTTGAGCTGGAAGAGAGTGGTAAGACAGAGGTTCTTAAGGCTATAATTTCCGGGTTAATACGCAATAACCTTGTGCTAAGTAATTACCATGTTGATTTCCAGGTTGTATCTTATACAGGGACGCCGGAAGTAGGGTTCGTCGTTGTTGCACATATATTTATAAATACAACGAAAGGGAGGAAATTCATACAGTTTACGTTCCAGATTCCACCTGGGAAAATTCATTCAGGAGTGGGTGGAATGAATTAGGGCATCCTTGGTCTACAGCTTACTAATTGTTTTGGCTACAAGCATGATGTTTACTCCTGTTGCGCCGCTTGGATAACAAGGCTTCCCCTCGTCCGTCCATCCGGTACCTCCCATATCGAGGTGGGCTAGGGGAGTGCCACTTGTGAACTCTCGCAAGAAGGCGCCGCCCATGATTGTACCTGCACGTATGCTTTTGCTGAAGTTTAGCAGATCAGATACTGTGCCTTTGGTTTTTTTGCAATAGTCTTCGTACATTGGGAGTTCCCAAGTCGGTTCGTCGACCTCTTCCGCTGTTTCCAGTACGGCTAGAGTTAATTTCTTGTCTGTTGATAATAAGGCTGTGATGTCGCTACCCAGCGCTATGATTGCTGCTCCGGTGAGAGTCGATAACGAGATGATGTGGCTTGGGCTGTATTTTTTTTGCGTATAGGCGATTGTATCTGCCAAGACCATTCGTCCTTCAGCATCTGTATTTGTTATCTCGATTGTTTTGCCGTTGTAAGCTTTTATTATATCGCCTGGTCTGATGGCTCCGGATCCAATTAGGTTCTCTGCAATGCCTATTGCGAAGATAACGTGGCCTTTGTACCCTGTTTCGTGAAGATATTTGAGTATCCCGAGTGCTGTGCAAGCTCCGGCCTTGTCTTGTTTCATCGTTTCGATATGTCCTGTCGGTTTGAGGTTTATACCTCCTGTGTCGAAAGTCAGTCCTTTCCCTATGATTGCTATAGGTTTTTGACCTTTTTCAGGACTGTTTTTGTATTCTATCGTTACCATGTATGGTCCGTCTTTGCTTCCTTGTCCCACTGCCAGGATTGACCCCATTCCCATTTTTTCTAACTGCTTGCGATTTAATACGGTAATGCGACTCTTGGTCTGTTTGGCGAGCTTCTTGGCCTTTTCTACCATCGCCTTTGGGCCTATCTCGTTAGAGGTTGTGTTAACAAGGTCGCGCGTGTAGAACATCGCATTTTTGGTGTTGGTTAGGTCTTTTGCCAGCTTCGAAGAATTTTTATTTTCTCCTACAACTGTAATTGAATTAAGTGCGACGCCTTCTTTTTTGCTGAGGTATCTTGTGAACTTATAGCTGTTTAAATATCCAGCAAATGCCATCCAAACCCCGTAGTCTTGTTTCGGATTACTGACTGCTACTGTACTCGATTTGCTTGCGGAAGCTACTGATGCGATTTTCGAACCCGCTTCTTTGGCTTTGTGTAGATTGAAATCTTTTTCCTCACCAAGTCCCAATAATGCTACCGTTTTGTATAGGGCTTTTGAGTCTTTATGGTTATGTAGAATCAGCGTTTCGCCTATGTCGCCTTTGAAGATTTTTCTTGCAAAAGCTTGCTGAGCTTCAAGTTCATGCGATTTCGTTAACCCTGAGACATTGAGTTTTTTTGTTTTGTATACGGGAAGGACAAGAAGGTCGGCTTTTACCGCCTTTGCAGAAGTTTTTATATGCATATGACTTAGGATTTAGGTTTTTTTTGTACGTTCAATATACGAGGGTTTTTAGGTTGGTGCAAGATTGTGTTTGTGCTGCCAACTTTCGCAGAGACTTTAAGCGGCGGGTTTTATTTTCCAGACGACTTCTTGTTCGATTTTGCCCGGGATTGTAAAGCCTGCTGCTTTTTTGTGGCCTCCTCCGCCGAATAGTCCTGCTATCTTGGACAGGTCTATCATGTCGTCCTGTGTTCTAAAAGATCCTTTGATGTTTCCTTTTTGGTCTTCGGCAAGGAGTATGCAGAATTTACTGTCCGGCACGGAATTGATATAGTCGATTACTCCCGAGAGGTCTTCCGGTGTCGCGCCAAGCTCGTCGAAATCTTTTTCCATAACGGCTGATATCGTTGCTCCTTTGTCATTAATTCGTGACCGAGACAGTACTCGCCCCCAGAGTCTTAATTGATTGATCCTGTTGTGATGGAACTGTTGCTTCACGATAGTGCGAAAATCCGCTCCTCTTGCTACGAGATTTGAAGCGATTTTTAGCGTGATGGGATCTGTGTTCGAATGCTTGAAGCTTCCCGTATCCGAATATAGCCCGTTCATTAGGCAGGTCGCGATATCTCTGCTGATTGTAATCCCCAAAGATTCTATCAGGAAATATATTAGTGCCGATGTCGCTGATGCTTCCGGATCCACTACGTTCACGTTTCCGAAATGTTCGTTGGATGGATGGTGATCGATGTTGATCAATGTTGTCTGCGATCTATCAAGCAGCTCGGGATGCTCAATCTCGTATTTCATCATGTATGCGGCTCCGCAGTCTAGTGCGATGAAAAGGTCGAATTCCGATGGATTCAGCTCTGATCTTATACTTGATACTCCCGGCAAAAACCCTGTTGCCGCAGGTGCCGGGTCCTTGGCGAAAGATATCGCATTCTTGCCAACACTTCTCAAGGCATGTGTTAATGCCAAGTTTGCTCCAATCGTATCTCCATCAGGGTTCTTATGCGAAATGATTGCGATGTTTGTCGCTTTCTCGATGAGATCTTTGATTTGTCGGAACTCGTTTTCGTATTTGTGCATTTTTTTGGCAAACATAGAGTACTGCAAATGGTTAGTCTTTGTACCTTTTTTGCATGCCGTGGTCAACGTACTTGCTGTCAGTTCGAGTTGACACTTTGGCTTTTATTTAGGTAGCCTGCTTGTAAGCGAGGCAGTCCCAGTCCCATGTCGTATTGCGCAACGCAGGTATCTTGGCGATTTCCACATCTATTTTTATGAGTGTTTCTCGTACTGTTTTCGACTCTTTGTATGTATGGCCTAAGAACTTTGATACCAGAATTCGGTAGTTCTTGTAAGTTTTGTACAGGTAATGAATCGGAGCAATTCTTATGTTTGAGAATCCGGCTTTGTTCAGCATTTTCGTCAAATGTCTCTTCGAGAAGCCGAAAGTCACATCGTCAGCTTTTGATACCGGCCTTCTTGGATTCATTGCCCGTAAAATTTTGCGTATGATCCACATAAAAGGAAAGAGCAGTATGTATTGCCATTTCGCTGGTTCGTAGCCGATAAGAATACATCCCCCCGGTTTAAGTATGCGAAAGATTTCGGATAGTGCCTTCTTTGGATGAGGAAGGTGATGTAGTGAGGCGATCATCCATACTCCGTCTAATGTGTCATCTTGGAAAGGTAAATTTTCGGCATCAATAACCGCCCATGCTCCAGTTTCATCAATCCCAAGTGTCTGTGCAATCTTTTTGGATCTCTTTGTGGCGCCTACTGCAATGTCGGATTCGATGACTTTGTAGCCGTCTTTCATCATATTTAGACCGTGTTGTCCCATGCCGCCTGCTATCTCTAGGAACATTGTGTCTTCCTTCCCATATTCGCGCATTGGAGTTGTAAACAGTGGTCTGTCCATGTGCAGTGCTTTCTTCGCATCGAACTCTTCCGCTCTATGGCTATATGTTTTGACTTCCGTTTGTTTGATATCACCAAGATGCTTTGGTAGGCAGTAATAAATATCTCCTTTTATAACGTGGTAAGAGTTTGGTTTTAGAATTGCATCTATTCGCATGTTTTTCAGAGGTTCCTTATAAGTTTTCTACTATTTTTTGTCCGAAATCCTTGGCGGAAGAAGGGCCGTTCGCTGTTATGAAGCGTCCATCTTGCACTACCGAGTCCTCAATGTGGATTACTCCTTGTTTTGTGAACTCACTTAGTGCAGGTTCTCCTGGGAATGTCGTTGCTTTCTTGCCCGTCAAAACTCCTGCTCTAGCCAGGACATATGGAGATATGCAGATCGCTGCGATTTTTTTCTGTAATTCGTTGGCTTTTTTGACTATATCAATTACCTCTGAGTAGTCTGCGAGTCCCGTAGCTCCCGGACCGCCGATCAATATTAAAATGTCGTAATCTTCTATCCGTGCATCTTTTACTTCGATATCTATTTTGGCTATGCCGCCTTTGCTGCCTTGGGCTTCTCCAGCTTCAGTGCTCGCAACTACTGTTTCTATCCCTGCTGTATCAAGTATTTGCTTTGTGTCGAACAGTTCCTCGTCACGGAAACCTTGTTTTGCGATTATAAATAGGGCTTTTGGCATAGTTGGTAGCGAGTAAGAGGTAAGAAGAAGCGAGTGTCGAGTGTAGAATTTACGCTTCCACTTTTGCACTGATATAGTTGTATGCACTGTATGATGCTTTGACACCTTCCGCTACGCCTACAATCGCTTGTTTCCACTCTGTATCGGTAACGTCTCCGGCTGCGTAGAATCCAGGTACATTCGTGTTTGAGAATGTGTCGATTTTAATTTCGCCTTTGTTGTTCATTTCAACTCCAAGATTTTTGGCAAGGTCTGTCTGAGGGATTCTTCCTATCTCGATGAATAGCCCTTCGAGATCCACTTCTTTTCCTGTGTCGAGTTTTACTTTTTTGAGCGTGCCATCTCCTATGATCTCAACGACATTGCTCTCAGCTATTACTTCGATCTTAGGATTTGCATCCATGCGTTTTTTGTTGATCGGCTCAGGTCTGACCTCTTTGCCTCTGTAGATTACGTAAACGTGTTTTGCAAATTCCGAGAGGAGGAGTGATTCTTTGACTGCGGAATCTGAACCGCCTACGACGGCGACTACTTTGCCACGGAAAAAAGGTCCGTCACAAGTTGCGCAGTATGATACTCCCTTGTTTGTAAATTCCGCTTCTCCAGGTGCGCCAAGTTTTCTATGGTGAGTCCCTGTTGCCAGAAGTACGGTGTGTGCTACGTAAGATTCTTTTGCTGTCTTTACGGTGAATCCGGCATCTGTTTTCTCGATAGACTCTACTTTCTCAGGTCTCATTTCGGCTTCAGTAGATTTTACGTGGTCAATGATGCTTTCTGCTAACTCGAGTCCTGTCACGCTCGCAAATCCCGGATAATTCTCGACCAGATGAGTTTTTGTTATTGTTCCGCCAAAAAAGTCGCTAAGGACGAGTACATTCATCCCGAATCTCTTGGCGTAAATTGCTGCTCCGAGGCCTGCGACTCCGCCTCCGACTATCACTAGATCGTACATGGGTAGTTAGTATTTAGTATTTTTATGTGCCCAGTATAGTCGTTTTTCGAATTTTTTAAAAGTAGGCGAGTGCGTAATTGGCTCCCAACACGGATAATGCTACCAGTGTTATTGTCCATGCCGCCAACATTGTTACTGCCAATGTCGTTAGGAGTATGTCTTTCATATTTAAGGAGGTTAGTGTCTTCGTAGATATAATGTCGATATGCGAAATTTATTACACTTTTTGCGTGTAATGATGTTTTTCACAGTAAGAAGTCGCTTCTAGAAATCTATACCTTCTTGTGCCAGTTTCCCGCTCTGAAATGGGTGGCGGACCTCTTGCATATCTGTTATTAGGTCTGCTATCTCGATGAATTCCTGTGGGGCATCGCGTCCTGTTAGGATGAAGCTGATTTTCGGATTTTTCTCGATTATTTCCAGGATTTTTTGTGAGTCCAGGAGCTTGAGTTCGCATGCGACATTTACTTCGTCCAAAACAACTAGGTTAGGGGAGTGGTTCACCAGTTCGTTCTCTAGCAAATTGAGGCCTTTTTGCATTGTCGCTTTGTGCTCGTCTTCTGTAGCGTGCTCTCCTCTGATTTTGTGAAATCCGACTCCTGCTTGGTGAGTTCTCAGGTTAGGATCTCGCAGCTTTGATAAAAAAGTAAGCTCTCCGGTTGGTAGCTCTTTCATGAATTGGATTATGAGGACCCTTCGGTTATGTCCGAGTGCTCTTATTGCGGTGCCGAATGCAGAGGTCGTTTTGCCTTTGCCGTTACCTGTGAGTACGAGAATCTGGCGCATTTTTTTTATTTTTTAGTTTGCAGACAGCAAGACACAGAGAGTTTTATGCGGCTTTCTTCATAGTTGATATACCTTCAAGCCCTTTGAACTGCATTTTCGTCATTTCTTGGTAGTGTCCAAGCATTGCCTTTGATTGTTCTTCTGAAAGATCGTCCCATGCTATTTCTCTCTGAGGTTTTCCGCCCATAGATTCTACAGCCATCATCAAAGCTTCCATTAGCATTTGTTTGACCATACCTTCCAGGTTGTCTCTTTGATCTGTATTGCGTGCTAGGTCGATTTCATTATCACTTCCTCTTCTTACAAATCTAGCCATACTGTATGTGTCTTTTTCGTCGTTAGTTATTGTGCCGTCTTCGACAAGCTCTCTTCTTATTGCTTGTACGCTGCTTTCGTTCATAGCTCCTTGATTGAGTGCATCGAGGTCCATTGTGTGGAACTCCTGTTCCTGACCCATATCATTGATTGTTGTATCTTCACCCGTTAATTCATGTACTAACTCCATTTTGTCTCCGATTCGGCTTCCTTTACCCTCTCTAATGTTCTTTTCCTGTCTATCTGATGCGTCTACAACACCTGTTCTCATTTGGTCTTCGTAAGTCTTCTTGCCCATTATGTCCGCGAGTACGACTGCTTGTCCTCTTGTTCTACCCGTGACCATGCCTAGAGCTCTCTGGAATGCTTGATCTCCAGATTCCGTCTGCATCATATTCTGCCAATCCTTAGTGCTGTCGGCGCCTGTTTGGTCTTTTTCGAGAGCGGAAAGGAGTGTGATCTTCTCCTCTTTGTCTAATGTGAAGAATCTCTGATTCTCCGGTGTCTGTCTAACATCGTCAGGTAGTTTCTTGAATCTATCTGCTAGTTCGCGGCGTTGTCTGCCTTCCGTTAATCTGTATGCTTTTAGCAGTGTCTCCTGATCTGCATAGTCGTGTTTCAAAAAGTCCTCTGTCATTTTCGGCCATTCTTTGGCCGCCACTTCCTCAGGTGAGTTTGTCAGTGTTTGCATGTACTCTTGCGCCATAGGGTTGTTTGCCTGGTGTTCGAGGTTGTGTAGTGATGCGAGCAACGCTCGTCTTTCGCTGTATCCGAGATCGTTTTCCCATTTCTCTTTGTGCGGTTTGGTGACATTGTCCGGCATATTCTCGAATTCAGTTTGAACTTGCTGTCTCTTAGGCAGGTAGTCCGTATCCATTACGTGTTGCGCCCATTGGATTTCCGCGAAATTCTTGCGACCGGCAATCCATGATTTGAATTCCGCCACAGGCTTCTTGCCGAAAATCTTTACGTTGTCGTCTAGCGACTTCTCGTATTTGGCTATCATGTCTTTGTGCTGCGCTTCAAGTTCTTTGAGTGTCTCACCTGCAGAGTCTTTTGTGAGTTCGCCTTTATCCAGTTTTGCAAAAAATTCCCCCTGAACCGCTTCAGGAGCTTTCATAGCTTTTGAGTATGTTGTCTCCGTATCTTTAAGGATATCCTTCTTGGATTTCGTCATCAGTCCGCGCTCCTTATTCTTTTTGAGTTCTTTTAAATAAGCTTTGAATGCACGAGGAGATTTAGCCTTGAGGGCTTGTACATTTTTCTTGTGTTCCGCTTGTTCCGTCTTGATGTTCTTTATTTCTTTGATTTCGTTTGCCACTCCGGTCGTATCCATGCCTTCCATGGCTTTCAGCCAGCCCTTTGTATGGCCGAGAACCGCGTCTTCATCAGGGTCTATGCTATCTTTAAGCTCTTGCTCGGCTTTTTTCATTGCTATGCCTTTGACAATGCTTTCGGCCGCCATGACTTCTGCGAAGCTTTTTATTTCGCCGCGCTCCATACGCTGTCTAATAGAATCGATCTCCGGGCTTTGTACACCCTGCTTGCCGAGCTCAGCTATACCTTTTCCCAAAGACTCCATTCGTCTCTGTTGTTCTCCCGAAAGGGCTAGTACGTTCTTGAAATTATCGGCTTGCAGCCTGTCGATTGTTCTATCTGCACCTCTCTCTACGCGATCTGTTGCTAAATTTTCTCCTGGTGGCATTTTGAGACGTAATTAATCTTAGAGTCGCTAATTGTGCACTATTTTGGCATATAAGTCAAGTGCCGATTCCAGTGGTAGCAGAGTTGCTTTCCTAGGTGCTGTATTTATGCGACTGCGCATGCGCTATAGCTGCATTGAGGGCAGTGCATACATCCTTCGTTCATAACAAGTTTTCCTTCGCAATCCGGGCAAAGTCCTTCTTGCTTGATCTCTGATTTTGACTTCTTTGCGTAGGCTTGGTCTTTGAGTGCCTGATGTTCGCGTCCTGATTTTTCTTTGCCTTTGACTTCGCCGATATTAAGTACCTGATTGTCGCGGCTTCCATCTCTGTAAACCGTTATTCCTTTGCATTTTGCTTTGTAGGCTGTGATGTAAGACTGTTCAATATCTTTTGTTGTTGCGTGATGTGGGAAGTTGACTGTCTTTGAAACGGCTGAGTCGATGTGCCTCTGTGCTTCGGCCTGTATTTTTACATGCCACTCAGGAGTAATATCCTGAGCTGTTACAAATACCCTCTTCATATCTTCCGGTATTCCATCGATATTCTGGACAGATCCTACTCTGGCTATTTCGCGCATCATGTCTTCTGAGTAGATACCACGTGTGCGTGCAGCCTTTTCGAAGTATTTGTTTGTATAGATAAGTTCCGTTCCATCCATGACGTTCTTGATGTATGAAATCGCAAAGTTCGGTTCGATGCCGCCAGATGCTTCGCAGATCATGCCGATTGTTCCTGTTGGAGCGATCGTAGTCTGACATGCGTTGCGGATTTCGATACCTTGTTTCTCGTAATGACTTCCTTTCCAAACAGGGAATACTCCTCGAGTTTTTGCCAATGCCATAGATTTTGCCGCAGCTTCTCGGTTTAAGAATTTTAGTATCTTGTTTGTCCATTTTACGCCATCTTCCGAGTCGTAAGGTACGCCCATTTGATACAGCAAGTCCCCGAATCCCATGATTCCCAGTCCGATCTTGCGTGAATTGCGGCTTACCTCTGCTATTTGCGGAATTGGATATTTGTTCATGTCGATCACGTTGTCCAAGAAATGTACTGCAGTGTGGATGATGTCTCTGAATTTGTCCCAGTCTATTTTGCCATCGATGAAAACTTTGTTCAGGTTGATAGAGCCAAGGTTGCATGACTCATACCCCTTTAAAGGCTGTTCGCCGCATGGATTTGTACTCTCAATAGGTCCTGTGTGAGGAATTTTGTCAGCCTTGTTGATTGTGTCGATGAAGATCACTCCCGGGTCGCCGTTCTTCCACGCCATGTCCAATATAAGATCGAAGACATGTCTTGCAGGCAATTTTCTTACCGTATCTCCTGTTCGTGGATTAATAAGGTCGTATTCGCCGTTAACTTCTAGCGCCTTCATGAACTTGTCTGTGATGGCGACTGAGATGTTGAAGTTTGTTAGTGTAACCATGTCAGACTTCATGGTGATGAAGTCTAGGATTTCCGGGTGATCTACCCTGAGAATTCCCATGTTTGCTCCTCTTCTTTTGCCACCTTGCTTGATAACGTCTGTAGCTATGTCGAATACTCTCATGAATGACAGGGGCCCTGAAGATACTCCTGCAGTTGACTTAACATTGTCATTCCGTGGTCTTAGTCTTGAGAACGAGAACCCTGTTCCTCCTCCGCTCTTGTGGATGAGGGCAGCATTTTTTACTGAATCGAAAATGTCTTCCATGCTGTCTCCAACTGGTAAAACGAAACATGCTGATAATTGTTGAATCTCTGTCCCCGCGTTCATTAGGGTAGGGGAGTTTGGCATGAACTCAAGCTCGGTCATCATCTTGTAGAACTTCTCCTCTGTCTCCTCCGCATTCTCTCCTTTGTAGTTTTTATCTCCCTCTGCAATGTTGCTTGCGACTCTTCTGAACAAATCTTCTGGCGTCTCTTTGGTTTTGCCGTTCTCATCTTTTAGCAGGTATCTCTTTTCCAGAACTTGTAGCGCGTTTAAACTTAGAGGGAGATTGGTTGTCTTGCCCATGATGGCTTTCTGCTGGCTCCTTATGTCTGCTCTCTTTTGCCTGTAAATTATGTAAGCCTTTGCTGTCTTTGCGTGGTTCCTCTCTATGAGTAGGTTCTCAACAAGATCTTGTACTTGCTCTACTGTTGGGTATGTTTTTCCTTTGAATAGGACGTTAAGCAAGGTCTCTATTTGCATTGATATATCTTCGGCAACTGTGCGATCTTCTCCACCAACCGACTGTGCCGCTTTCCAAATGGCTTGTGTTATTTTCTCGTGGTTGAATGGCGCTATCGAACCATCTCTTTTGATGATTTTTTGCATGGTATTTTATGTTAATGTTTTTTTGAAGTTTTTTTTGGAGATGACAAAAAAGAATGGGCTGTATGGCTTCTTCTTTAGTCAACAAACTAGGCCTCTTGTGAGCACCTTTGGTAGTGTCTTTGACTACGCTTGGCCACTATATGTTGTATGTTTTCTTTCGGCGAGACCCAATATATTGGATGGGGGTGTGTTTTGCAAGGTCGATTTCTCAAAACGGGATTTACAAATTTTGTATTTCGTATTTGGTATTGTTGAGCAAGTGTTTGGCGGCTAAAAGTAATGGCTTTTTGATCGGTTTTTCAGTGCGTCGATGCAAAGCTTGCAAATTTACTTAATGCGAACTATTATTGTTAAGCTCTCATGTAATTTTTAACTTCTATTCCCATGGACGGCAAAAAAGGTGGATGCTGCGGTTGCTAGTGTTAGCCCGCATACAAGAGGCTGTAAGTGGTGAGGCGACTTCTCAAGTCTCTCTACTTGCGGCTTTTTTTTATTAGATAACAGATAACAGAGGGTGGTTATTGGGCTTCTTGCTTCTTCACTGTCTCGTAAATTGCCAACAGTACTATCGCTAATCCCGTTGTCAGATATGGCAGTAGGCGTTTGTAGAGGGATTCATCCGACACTGCTATTTCTATTATCGGCTCTATGCCGCTGTTTTCGAGTTCGAAATCTATAATTGTGTTTTGCCCATTGATTACTTGATATAGCAGTATCACTTCTGTTCCGTTGCTGAAAGTTGCCGCACTTAGGCTGTCTGAGAGATCCAGTTCCGATGTGCCAAATGTGTATGAATTACCTTGGTACTCTATTGTTAATGTCGACTCCATTTGCGAAAAATCCGTAATGCTTCCGCTGATAGTATATAGCGCTTGAGACGCTACTCCCTCTGTTGGGTTTGCCCATTGCCATTTTGTTGTTATTTCTCCAGTAATGGCATTTATTATTTGAGTTAGTTGGTAAGACATGCCTTCTTCTGTTTTTTCGTACTGGACTGAGGAGATTACGTCTTCGCTTGGCGTGAGGATTCGTGCCGAATCGTTGCTGTTGTTGAGTGCTATTTTTGAATCGCTTCTATAAATGACCGTGTATCCACCTGGTTTTATCTCTATATTGGGTAGCTCGTATGGAGAGCTCCCATCTTCGCTGTCATCAAGCATTAGGCCGCTGAGGTTTATTGTTTCTTGTCCTATGTTGGCGATCTCTATCCACTCGTTACTGCTTTCGTCTTCTTCCGGGTTTGGCATTATCTCTGTGATAGCAATGTTGTCTGCGTAGTTTTGGCGCGGCAGGGCAACGAAGTCTTCATATTGATAGTTCCACGCATAGCCATCTTTTGTCAGGATATATTTGGCTCCTTCTACCGAGGAGGATATTTCCACTGAGAAGATTTCTTCAAATAAGTTGTCTAGTATGCGTATTTCGTCTCCAGTATTGTTGATTGATATTCCTGTCTCCTCTGAAGAGAGGAATAGTTCTCCCAGTGGTGGTATTGTGTATCCACCGAGCGAATATGGGCTGCTTTCTCCTTTTTTGTCGTCCAAATACAGCCCACTTAAGTCTACTTCGGACTTGTCTGTGTTCTTGAGTATTATATATTCGCTGCCTTGATCAATCCCTTCCGGATCAGGCAGTGCCTCGATTAACTCTATTGGTACTGCCGCATTCACCAAAGATATTGGCAGAGCCAAATAGAAATAAAATGACACAAGCCCCGAGAAGCTCTTTCGCCATATGGCTGCGTTATCAAAAGCCTTAAATAGCCCTGCTATTCTTCGTTTTTGATGCCTTGCCCTATGACAAAATAGCGCCAGTCTTTGTGTCATTTTATTTCTATTTGTCTCTATGAGTGACGCAATGATGAATCTAAGCATCTGTGTTTGGACTTACATAATTTAGTCTTACGAGTCCTTTAACATGCTGATGTTAAATTTTTGTGAAAAATTCTAAGTTCCCGGTAATTTGATAACCATGTGTCCTCGGTAGTAGTCGCTGACCACTATATCTGTCTCGTTCAGGATGTATTGCAATGCGGCCGTATATTTTTGGTATAGCGAGCCTTCCGGATCAGGACTCAGGGAATACGTGTAGTAGTCGAATAGAATATATCCGTATCCAAGCGCTTTCAGCCTCTCTGTTAGCAGATCTGCGTCGCGTTCAATATATAGACAGTTTAAGTCGTCCAGATATTGGTCATTGCGAACTCTTGCGAAATTATCGTCTATGAAATAGCTTAAATTCGTTCCAACCTTCCATATTAGGTCATATTCTCCATCTTGATCGGCGTTTAGCATCTCTCCAACAGTCGGTGCGTATGGGAATATAGATTTGATCGCTTCTTCCTCTGTCATGTTGCCGGCTGTGTACATTAGTAGTGTCCCTTTGCCGAACATACTGAGCCTGAATATCAAAGTTGATATCAAGAATAGCGCTATGGCTATGTTTATAATCTGTCTGTGATAACCTGATTGTTCCTCATAGTTGTCTATAAGTAGTCCGATGATTATGCTCAAGCCTACAAAACCTGGTAGTCCGTACCATATGATGCCGTAGCTTGTAATGAGCCATATTGTCCAATACGCTATCGTGAATACTAAGATTGCGGCTATCTTTCTACTTGGTTTCTTGAAAGGTATAAACAGTAATAATCCCGGGATGAAGGCTAGAGGTATCCATCCGAAATCTATATATATTCCGCTGGTGCCTTGATCGTTCATAGTTAGATGCCATGGCATTGTCAGGTATCTTGTTATGATGTCGTCATATCCCATGTATCTTTGCAGTTCTTCGCGTGTTCCGGTCGATTCACACAAACCGTAGTCCAGGCCGTAATCATTTTCGAGTAGATCATGGTCTATTTGAGGCATTGCTGATTGGCCTGAGAGCAGGGATCCAGGGTTCAGTGAGTCGGTCTCTATGAAGTTTTTTATCAGCCAAGGTGAAAAGCTAATTCCCGCGAATACGAGGAATATTCCCATCGCGATAAGAGGCTTGGCGCTTTTCTTCTGTATTAATTTCAAGCCTATGACTCCGATACTGATCAGTACAAGTACTGTTCCGACTACATTATATGTTGATGGTTGAATCTCCAACTCTGATCCCGTTGATATTGCTTGTGTGATTGCGAATAGGCCTACTGCTCCAACGATGGCTCCGATAGCCACAGAGATACCAAGCTCGTAATATAGTGTTGCTATCGCCAGTCCAAATATGAGTATTATGGCTGTGAGCTTGATGCCCAATGCGAATCCGGCCAGTATGCCGCCAATTGCCATAAGTCCATATTTCTCTCTCTTTGTGTCTGCCGTGAAGCTTTTATATACACTGAGTATGGCGACGATACCTGTGAATAAATGTGCGAGATCGACTTTGTTGTCTTCGACTCCGTGGAATTGATATAAAGGTGTGAGGTACAGAGAAGCTACTACGATTAAGCTTGCTCTTGTCGACATGAATTTCCTTGCTACTATGTATAGAGCGATCATAGCTATTAGTCCTGGGAAGAATGAGTGCAGGTTAAGAGTAGCTGTGGTCCAATTGAACATGATAAAGCCAAGGCTTGTAATGAGTTCCCATCCGTACGTCAGTCCATTGGAAATAAGCCCATGTTCCAAGTACAGGCTTTTTGCCGTGTTGACGTATTGATTCATGCCGTCCCATCCTCTTGGCATTGGGGATATATTGTCTATGAAATTACTGGCTGCGAATAGAAGTAGCGTCATCACTATCACAATGTCAAAATTTGCTATAGGCGTTTCGATAGTGTGCTCCCACTTCATCAGTTTTTGCAGTATCTCTGCTAATGATTTGTAACTTGCTGCCAATATCAGTGCGAAAAGTATCCATGCCGAGAGGTAAGTCAGTATATGAGCGGCTCCCAGCAGAAATAAGAAAGTGGATATCCCGAAAAGCCCGAGGCCGAAAGATATAAGTATCGACTCTGAATCTGTCTTGTTGCTTCTTGTTATTTTCCTGAAGATCGTTAATCCGAGAGACATAGCTGTCACTGTCAGTAGTCCAAATATACCGAGTAAGCCAAGGCTCTTGGTTATAATTCCAAATTCTATCCTTAAGAACGTTGGTCTTTCGAAGTAACTTACAATCTCTACTGGGATCCAGTTTGTGAGTGCTGCGTTTGTTTCTTCCAGTGCGCTTTCGTGTCCCAAGACTAAGACTTCGTTGCCTGTTAGCGTTGATAGATCCGATATTATTTCCAATCTTCCTCCTGACTCGTCCTCGACATAGAAAATGTCGTTCCCATGATAGTAAGAAGGTGATTTTATTAAGAATGCTGCATTTCCCGCCACGAAAATCAGCAAAATTGCTGCTGCGAGTACTCTTGCGAATGTAATTTTGATTTTCAGATTTTTCTCTCCTTTTTCAAACCACTGATATAGAGCATAACATCCGTATACAACTGGTATAAACAAGATATACGGCAAAAATGTTGCTATCGATTCCCAGCCGCTACCTAAGTATGTGTGATTGCGAAAATATGCGTATACAACAACTGAAATCCAGGATAATGCAAGTAGATTTTTGATAATTCTAGAAGCCATTGGTTTTTGTGTTACGTGAGCGGTTTGCGTACGAGCGGAACTATATGTCGACACCATATGTTAAGTCAATTGACATGCGGCTACCTTTAAGTTAAATTTTCCTCGGAAGAATATTTTAACAATCTAAATCTTTCGGAGTAAGAGTACTAGTTTTCCTACTAAATATGAAAAACGGATTCCTTAATCGCTTATCAACAATAACAGGTTATATCAGACTCTACTAGTCATCCGGAAGGTTGCTAACCTTTCAAATTATTATGGGTACAAGTATGTATGTCTTGCTGGTTTTGGCGGGACTTGTCATCGGAGGTGGCGTAGGTTTCTACGTGCGTAATCTCCAGAAAAAAGAGGAAGAAATGAAGGCGGAAGATGAGAAAAATCGTGTTCTTAGAGATGCCGATTCTAAGGCTAAGGAAATGCTTTTCGAGGCTCGAAATGAGTCTTTGAAGATTCAAGAAGAAGCAAAAAAAGAGGAGCGCAATAAGAGAATGCAGCTCCAAAAGGTTGAGGAGCGTCTAGTTAAGAAAGAGGAGCTTTTGGATCAAAAAATGGAGTCTTCAGAAAAGCTGAAGGAAGACTTGGAAGCCAAAGTTACATCTGTTAAACAGCTAAAACTTGATGTTCAAGCTATCTACGAGCAACAGAAAGGTCAGCTCGAAGAGGTTGCGAAACTTTCAAAAGAGGATGCAAGAGATCTTCTTCTCAAAAAAGTTGAAGAGGAATCTAAGGATGAAATAGTCGAGTATGTTAAGAAGCTAGAGGCTGCCGCAAAAGAAGAAGCTGATACAAAGGCTAAGCATATTATCGCTGATGCTATTCAGAAATATGCGGCTGAGACTGCGGTTGAGTCTACAGCTACAATAGTCGCTCTTCCTAATGATGAAATGAAGGGACGTATCATCGGTAGGGAAGGTCGTAATATCAATACTTTTGAGCAAATTACCGGTGTTGATGTTATCGTAGACGATACTCCAGGATCTATTGTTATTAGTGGTTTTGATCTTGTGCGCAGGTATATTGCCAAGGTTACACTGGAACGGCTTATAGAGGATGGTCGTATTCACCCTGCGCGTATCGAAGAGATGGTGAAGAGAGTCAAAGAAGAAGTTAATGTTCTTATTAAAGAGTTAGGTGATAGAGCTGCTATTGAGACCGGAGTTGTTGGTTTGCCTAATAATTTGATTAAGATCCTTGGTCGTCTCAAGTTCAGGATCAGTTATGGACAGAATGTGCTGAAGCACTCTATGGAAGTTGCTTTCCTTGCTGCGCATATGGCTGCCGAGCTTGGTGCTGATGCTAATATCTGCCGTCGTGCAGGACTACTCCATGATATAGGAAAAGCTGTTGATCACGAGATACAGGGCAAACATGCGATCATAGGTCGTGACATACTGAAGAAATTCGGCATGTCTGATCCCGTTATTCACTGTGTTGAAGCTCATGAAGGGGACATCGAAGCTGAGACTATTGAGGCTAAGATAGTCCAGGCAGCCAATCTTATCTCTATATCCAGACCCGGTGCGAACAAAGACAATCTTGATAATTTCCTTAAGCGTCTCGAGGAGGTTGAAAACCTATGCAAGTCTTTTGAAGGTGTTAAAGCTTCTTATGCAATTCAGGCCGGTAGGGAAGTTAGGATTTTCGTTGATCCCGACAAAGTCGATGATCTTCAGGCTATCAAGCTTTCTCACGATATTGCCAAGGCTATTGAGAACGATCTCAAATATCCAGGTCAGATCAAAGTTGATTTGATTAGGGAGAGAAGAGAAGAGGCATTTGCGGAATAAGTTGGTTTTGTTTTTGTTTCTCGCTAGGGCATTGACGCTTTGCGTCTGCAATAGGATTTTGCTCAACTCGTTAGAGATTTTGTTATCCTGTTGTCACCATGATTACCAAAATCTCTACTCGTTGTCCTTCGTCTTTGTGAAGTCTCGCGGAGCTCGTCTTCTCTGCGACTGCGGAGCGCAAAACTCGCTACTACCTTGAGCCGCTCGTAACAAAAACAAAACCTTATTGTTATGGACTCTCTGAAAAAAGCACCTCATGCGGTAGCGTAAGTAAATTTGGGCAATTTTATAATTTTCTCTGTTGTAAGCACCTA
>MNZJ01000038.1 GCA_001873565.1 Candidatus Peregrinibacteria bacterium CG2_30_44_17
AGGGTGTAGGGGATAGGGTGTAGGGGATAGGGTGTAGGGATGGAGCGCTTCGCGCGAGATAGAAGGGTGGCAGGGTGTTGTTTAATATTCTGCAATGATTGTTCTGCCAACCTTTACTTTGTCACCTTCTTTCACCTTGAGTTTGAGCTTGGGAATAATCAATGTTACTTGGCTGCCGAGCCTGATAAGTCCAATGTCTTCGCCCTTTGTTACGGTGCTGTCTTGCTGTGCTATGGCAACGATTCGTCGTGCAATGAAGCCAGCTATCTGAATCACTTTCAGCTTAAATTCTGGTCCTGCTATGATTATCTCTTGGTGTTCGTTTTGAGCGTGCCAGTTGGGGTCTTGTGTTTTGCTCATCGCGTTTTTGTGTTTCCCGGAAGTGTGTTTTATTGACTGAATAATCCCTTCGATAGGTGCTTTTTGGAAATGAATATCCATTGGCGTCATTACTATTGATATGAGCCATCCTGAATCTTCCAGTACGTCATCAATCCAAACTTTTATTCTGCCTTTCCCTTTTTCTATCTCCGCTTTTTTTTCTGGTGTTATCTCTATTATTTTTGCGATTTTTCCGTGGGCAGGGCTGATTATGTTTCTACCTTGAGGTATTTCGATTTTTGGATTTCTTAGAAACCAAAGTCTGTACCATAGCGCGCCTAATATCAGAAGGCCTAGGAATGTGTATGCGAGGGTTGTCATTTTTCTTGTTATTTTCGTGGCTAGAATAGAGACTTCTTATATATATTTCAACTGTGTAGAGTATTTCCGGCATCAGGTATTCAATGACTTCTTTCTTGATGTTGTCGCCTTGCAGGAATTTTTTGTAAATGCCTTCACTGTGTATTTCCAGCGCTTTTTGTTTGATGAATGTTTTTAGTGTGCCTGCGCTGCTATATGGTTTTAGAGGCCTGTGTTTCCGTAATTCTCGGTAGTTATTTGTGATTTTTTTTGTGTGAAAGAACATGTATTTGGCGCAAACTACCTCGAATTTTCCGTGGTTTCGGAAAAGTATATTGCTGCCTGGGCTTTTTGAGTGATCCCAGTATGGGTCGTGCCAATCCCTGTGGTCTGTCGCTGCCAGTAAATAGTGTCCGATATGGTGAGACGGAGTTAGTCCGTCTACCAAGAAATGTAGGCCCCGCGCGCATGAGAATTGCCCAAGTTTTTTGTTGAGTTTTGTCCTCTTTGGTCGATGTATATGGTCGCGTGCGAATTTGTAAGCTTCTATGGCGCTGTTGATTGCCTCTCCGGTATCCGTTACCGGATTATACATATGGTGCGAAACTTTGCTGATTTGCCTTCCCCACTTTCCATCAGGGCCATAGTATCCGGAGTGTAGATCTATGCTTATAATTAAAGGGAATCCGTTTTTGCGTGTTTTGCGTAGTGCGTGCTTGTAAGCTATCTCGTTGATGAGATGATGCGTTGATGCGCCGTCGAGGTTGAAGTACTTAAGTCCGAATCCTGAGAACATGGGGTAGTTGGTAGTGAGTAGTTTTTCGTTAGTAGTGGCGGGAGTTTTGCTTTCGCAAAACATCTATTTCAAGTGTTTGGAAACCCATTTGGAAGGGCCGATCAAGGTGTTCCATGGGAATTGAGATAGTACTGTGATTATTACTATTTCAGGTGTGAAAAATTGCAAAGCCAAAACTGTTGCAAGTGCGTTATTCGGGTACCCTTTTGTTATCGCCAGTGCGAGTTTGTCTTCTTTTTTCCGCCAAAAGCCGGATAGATATCCAGCTATTTGCATTATGACGAAAAGGCCGTATACCCATGCCAGATTAGTTGTTATTTTCTCTGGGTTCTCTTTTATGAAATCCGCTTGCATGGATATTGCTACAAAAACAATTGCTCCTACGAGTAGGATGTTTATTCCTCCGAAATACTCTTCTGTTTTTTTGATTATCCTTGATGCGCCAAGCCTTTTGACGATCTGTGATGCTACGAGTGGTATAAAGATCATGAGTAGCAGCACTTTGGACATACCTACCCCGTCTATGTCTAATCTTGCCCCTGTCCAGAATGAGAACATTAGAGGTATTACGATAGGTGCAAATAGGTATGATGGTATTACGATTGCCAGTGATAGGCTACGATCGCCTTTTACTATATCTGTTAATACTGGCGCTGCTACTGCCGGTGGAGTTGCGGCAAGAAGAAGCAGTCCTATTGCAAGATTCTCATCAATCGAGCTCATGATGAGATATGTTGCGCTTGGTATAATGATGAGGAACAGCGTGAGTATGTAGATTATGAATGTCGGGTTTTTGAACTGCTTTAGGATTAGCAGGTAGTCTGTTTTTAAGAATACAAAAAACAGGATCAGCATCAGTATTGGTGTCAGCATCGGCTCAAGGTCTTTGCCGTATTCCGGGAGTAGCATCCCTATTGCTAAAGCCGAGAGTAGTACGGCCCAGAAGTATTTTTCTATTAGTTTGAGTATGTTCATGGTGAATGGATTCTATAGAAAAGATTTGATTCTTGGTAGGTGGTTTTGTCAACTCTATGTGTTTGCAATATACAAGAATGCTTGTATTATCAATAATGATTACTAATAAGATACATAAAGTATGGTTACCAGAATGTCAAAAGAAGGTGAAGAAGCTCCGGTTTTCTGTTTGAAGAATTCTGATGGCGAGGATGTTTGTTTGGATGATTTCGATGGGAAGAAGGTGGTTTTGTATTTTTATCCTAAGGACAATACTCCAGGATGTACTATTGAGGCGCTGGATTTTTCTGCCTTAAAAGCTGAGTTTGCGAAGAAGAAGGTTGTGATTTTGGGTGTCAGCAAGGATAGCTGTGAGTCTCATAAGAAATTTATCGACAAGCAAGACTTAACAATCAGCCTTTTGTCTGATCCGGATTCGGAAGTTCAAAAATCGTATGGAGTCTGGAGGCCTAAAAAGTTTATGGGGCGCGAGTTTCTCGGAACTATAAGGACGACTTTTTTGATTGGAGCAGATGGTGTTATAGATAAAGTTTGGGATGGTGTTAATGCAAAGGGTCATGCGGAAGAGGTCCTTAAATCTATTTAGGAGCTGTTAAAGGCTAATTCAAATAAAGGGCGCATTGTGGTGGGCGCCCTTTATTGCTTTTGACTATAGTAGTTTTGGTTCTAGGACTCTTTTTTGTCTTTGTCGACGACTTCTCCTTCTACTACGTCGTCTTCCTTCTCGTATACTCTGACGTTTTCGTCATCGCCATCGGCTCCTTTTGTCTCGGCATCCGCTGCGTCTTGCGCGCCTGCGGCATCTTTGTACATTTGTGATCCAACTTTTTGAATCTCTTCCGATAGTGAATCGGTGGCCGTTTTCAATTTTTCTTCATTAACGTCTTTGTCTTCCAGTAGTTTTTTTACCTCGTCTATTTTTTCCTGAACCGGTTTCTTGATGTCGTCACCAACTTTATCTCCTGCGTCCTTGAGTGTTCTTTCGCAAGTAGCAACTAAGTTCTCTGCGTTAATCCGAGTTTCGACAGACTCTTTCTTTTTCTTGTCTTCTTCCGCATGGATTTCAGCTTCTTTGCGTAATTTCTCCACCTCTTCATCGCTCATACCGCTGGATCCTGTTATCGTGATGTGCTGAGTCTTGTTTGTTCCTTTGTCGAGTGCTTTTACGTTAAGGATTCCGTTTGCGTCAATATCGAATGTCACTTCTACTTGAGGGACTCCACGTGGTGCCGGTGGAATGCCATCCAGGACGAACTTCCCTAGGGATTTATTGTCTGCCGCCATAGGTCTTTCACCTTGTAAGACGTGGATTTCAACCGATGGCTGGTTGTCCGCCGCTGTTGAAAAAACTTGCGATTTACTCGATGGGATTGTTGTGTTTCTTTCGATCAGCGGCGTTCTGACTCCACCGAGAGTCTCGATACCCAGTGTTAGAGGCGTGACGTCTAGAAGCAAAACTCCTTTTACGTCGCCTTGCAAAACTCCACCTTGTATTGCAGCTCCCAGAGCTACGACTTCGTCGGGGTTAAGTCCGCAGTGAGGCTCTTTGCCGAAAATCTCTTCCACTTCCTTCTGTACCGAAGGCATTCTTGTCATACCTCCCACAAGGATGATTTCGTCTAAATCCGAAGCGTATGTTTTTGCATCGTCCATAGCTTTGCGGCATGGTTCGACGGTTTTTTCCAACAAATCTGCTACTAGGTCTTCCAGCTTTGCTCGGTTGAGCTTGATTGTCATATGCTTAGGTCCGTTTGAATCTGCAGTGATGAATGGTAGGTTGATCTCTGTCTCATGAGTTGAAGAGAGTTCGATTTTGGCCTTCTCGGCAGCTTCCTTGAGGCGTTGAGTTGCCATTTTGTCATTTGACAGGTCAATTCCCTGATCTTTTTTAAATTCTGCTATTAGCCAGTCAATTATTACTTCGTCAAAATCGTCACCACCAAGCTGAGTATCGCCATTAGTAGATAGGACCTCGAACTGCTTGTCTCCGTCCACATCGGCCAGCTCTAAGATTGAAATATCAAATGTTCCACCTCCAAGGTCGAATACTGCGACTTTTTTCTCTTCCGTTCCCTTCTTGTCCAGTCCGTATGCGAGAGCTGCGGCAGTAGGTTCGTTGATGATCCTTTTTACGTCTAACCCCGCGATTTTGCCGGCATCTTTTGTGGCTTGTCTCTGTGCGTCGTTGAAATAGGCAGGTACTGTGATTACAGCTTCTGTCACTGTCTCCCCGAGGTATTTTTCTGCATCTGCCTTGAGCTTCTGCAAGACCATTGCTGAGATTTCCGCTGGCCTGTGCTGTTTCCCGCCGAGAATGATTTCAACTTCCTTGCTTTTTCCCTCTACTGTTTTAAAAGGCATTCGATCGCAATCCTTCTTTGACTCTTTGTAAGTGTGTCCGATAAATCTCTTCGCTGAAAAAATTGTATTCTCTGGGTTGGTTACAGACTGGCGTTTAGCAGTAATTCCAACTAGGCGTTCTCCATCTTTGACTGCGACTATCGAAGGCGTTGTTCTCTGTCCTTCGGAGTTCGTTATCACCGTAGGTTCGCCACCTTCCATTACTGCGACACATGAGTTCGTGGTTCCAAGATCTATTCCGATGATTCGTGACATAGTGTTGTAGGGTTATAGTTATTGAGTGCTTTTCTCAATATGATTTTATAGATGCAAATTAGCACACGTGATTATAGAGTGCTAATAAGTTGCTGTCAAAACTTTTTTTTAAAATATTTCGTGAAGGTACATCGAATGAGGGAACACGAATAAATGTATTATGATCCATAACAGAGAAAGGACTCTTGCCGGTGTTGCTAACCAGCGGAATCTTTTTACTATTAAGTATCCAAGGACTAGCATCAAAGGGTCCGCCAGAACCCTGTTCGGCCAAAATTCCACTCCTTGAAACCAGTATTGAACCCATTCTCCCCATAGTCCAGTCTCGAGGTAATGCTCAATTGTTTCCCAGATGTACGCAATCATCAGTACGAAGATGATGTCGTATTTGTACTTGAGATAGTTGACCTGTTTCGGATGTATTATTCGGTCTGTGGCGTCTGTTAGTAGGCTTCCCAGGCTTTTTCTATTGTTGAATATGACTATTGATCCTACGGACAGTCCCGTCAGGATATGTTCGAAAGTCCATACGTCGAATATTGCGTCTGTTTTTATGCCCCATAGTGGTTCTAGCATGCTTTTTGTTTTGATGTTGCTTATGTTGATCCGTCGCCAACCTTTACCTTTGCCGGCTTTATAGACCTGCCTTTGAATGAGAATCCTTTTTCAAATACTTCTGTTATTTCATCTTTTGTACCAGTATCTTGCATAACTGCTTCGTGCAATTGAGGGTCGAACTTCTCTCCTACTTCTCCCGTCTCTTCCAGTCCCAATGAGGTGAGTGTGTCTACCAGCTGTTTCTCGATTGACTGAATCCCTTTGACCCATTCGTTGTCGGTAAGTTCTTCGGGAAGGTTGCCTTCAGCTCTCTTGAGATTGTCTATAATAGGGAATAGTGCGGTTATTAATTCTGCGTTTGCAAAAATTCTTAGCTCTGAGCGCTCTTCGTCGACGCGTCTTTTGAAATTTTGCAGATCAGCAACGGCGCGTTTGGCTGTTTCTGTCAGAGCGGAGTGCTCTTTCTTCAGCTGCTCGAGTTCCAGTTCTATTTGCGTTTTTGTAGGCATGGAGGGGGTATAGGGGTAGAGGGTAGGGTGGCTACTCGTGGATGATTTTGCGTATTTCTTCGAGCAGCGCTTTGTTATAAGCATATGGCATGCGGCATGGGCCTAGTATTCCTATGTAGCCTGAGTGTCCTTCTATTTCGTAAGTTGAGATGATAAGGCCGCAGCTGTCGATCTGTTTTAAAAGGTTTTCTTCTCCTATGAAAATTTTTGCTGATTCGTCCAAGTCCAATTTTTCTAGTGTTTTTGCAAAATGTGCGCCTTCCTCGAGAACTTCGACTACTTGGCTTGCACGCTTGGGATCGTCTGCGAACTCAGGTTGTTTGAGGATATTCGAAATTCCCAAGTAGAATGTGCGACTTCCCGGGATTGTGGCAAAGCTTACGTTGAGAGTTGCCTGCGAAAGCAGCTTCACAGCTTCGTAGATTTTTTCCCGTGTTTTGTTTAGCTTGTACTGCTCGCGTATTTTCAGCAGGTTTGTGTGTGCCAGTTTTTTGGCTTTTGGATAATCTGCCAGTTCATTGACGTACATTCTGTAGCCTGCCGATGTTGGCACCCTCCCCGCTGATGTATGAGGCTGTATAATCAGTCCTTGTTTCTCAAGCTCGACCATGTCGTTGCGGATTGTCGCAGGACTTACGGAAAGCTTGTAGCTTATTACAATTGTCTTCGATCCAACAGGTTCAGCGGTATTTATGAATTGCTGAATGATTGCTTGAAGTATCTTCTGTTTGCGCGGATCGATTGTCATTAGCGAGTAGTCAGTAAGAAGTAGTGAACTGCAAACCGTTAGCACTGCTTAGTTTATAGTGCTAGGTTTTGTTTGGCAAGATGGGCGGGGCTTTTCTACCTAGTCATGTAGGCTGCCAGTTCGACAAGTCTTACCGAGTATCCCCATTCGTTGTCGTACCATGCGAGGACTTTTACCATATTACCCTCTATGACCATTGTGGATTCAGCATCTATGATTGAAGATCGGTTGTCTTTGATGAAGTCGCTTGAGACAAGTGGCTCTTCGCAGAATCCCATGATGCCGCGCATTCCGTTCTCGGAAGCTTCCCTTAATGCCGCGTTAACATCGTTGGCTGTTACTTGTGCTTTTACTTCGCATACCAAGTCAACAAGTGAAACTGTTGGGGTTGGGACGCGTACAGATAGGCCGTTTAATTTACCTTGTAAGTCTGGAATTACTTCACCTATAGCTTTTGCGGCTCCCGTAGAAGTAGGAATCATATTGAGAGTTGCTGCGCGTGCTCTGCGCAGGTCTGGGTGAGAGTTGTCCATCAAGTTCTGGTCGTTCGTGTATGAGTGAATCGTCGTCATTAAGCCTTTTACTATGCCGAACTTGTCGTTTAGTACCTTCACGATTGGGGCTAGGCAGTTTGTAGTGCATGATGCGTTGGAAATCATCTTGTCAGTCTCTTTGTTGAGAGAGCCTTCGTTGACTCCAAGTACGATTGTTCTGTCCAAGTCTTTCCCTGGCGCGCTGACTATTACTCTCTTTGCCCCAGCCCTAATATGTTTCTCTGAGCCTTCTCTATCTCGGAATACTCCTGTGGATTCGATGACGATATCTACGTTAAGTGTTCCCCATGGAAGATTTTCCGGATTTCTGTCGGAATACGTTGGGATCTCGATTCCGTCAATCTTGATTGCGGTTTCTCCTACTGCTTCCACGTCTACTTTGCAAGGTCCGTATATTGAGTCGTTTTTGAGCAAATATGCCAATTCTTTGTTTGGAGAAGTGTCGTTTATTGCAACTATTTCGACCAAGTCTGCCATTAGGTTTGCGCGTAAAAATGCGCGTCCGATTCGACCAAATCCATTAATCGCAACACGTGGCTTCATTGAATGTATAGGTTAGTGTGTGTATATTAAGACGGGGGTGATTATAGCAATAAAAATCCCTTTGTGGAGCGGTTTTTACCCTCAACGTCTTGACTCTTGCCCGAAAATGTTTTTAAAGAGATGTATGATCGAATGGAATGAAATTATCAAAGTTCTGAAAGATGGTGGAGTTGTCACGCATCCTACTGATACGTGTTATGGGCTTACTTGCGATCCTTTGAATCGCGATGCTATGAATAAGGTTAAGCAGCTTAAGCAAATGCCTGATGATAAACCTGTTACTATTATGGTTTATGATATGGGTGAGGCTCAGAAATACGGTGTTTTTGGCAAGAGAGCTTTGGAGATTGGCAGTGAGGTGTGGCCTGGTGCGCTTACACTTGTCCTGCCTAGGCATGATAGTGATGAAACTATAGGGATCCGTGTTCCCGGTGATGATTTTACGCTGGAGTTACTCAGCAAGTGGGGTGGTCCGCTTACTACTACGAGTGCTAACTTGCATGGCGATCCTCCTCCTTATTCTGCTGCCGATGCTTTGAGAGGGGACTATGTTGTTGATGCCGGTGTTATACCTGCAAATCCGCCGTCTACTATTATTAAGGTGGTAGGAGATGAGGTTGCTGTTATTAGAGCGGGGGAGTTTAAATTGTAGGGGATAGGGTGTAGTTTCTCATAGCATAGCTTGGAGGCCCGCAAGTACGCCTGTGCTTATTAGAGTTACTATGACGCCGCTCAAAACAACGCCCAATGTGATTAGAGGGAATGATGTCCTGAATTTTAAGCCGAGTAAGAATGCTAGCAAAGATCCGGTCCATGCGCCACTTCCCGGTAGCGGTATCATGACGAATAATACGAGAAAGATTTCGCCGTATAGTACGAACTTATGTGCGTGTTTGTTGTGAGTTTTTTTGAATAGCTTGTCGAAAAAGTTTTCGAAAAATGCCGAGTGCTCCCTAAAGAAGTCGGAGACTGGGCCTAATAGCTTAAGGATTATGATTGATACAAATATATTCCCGAGCACTGCAGATATAAAAGCTGGAATAGGAGCCATCTCCAGCTCCAGTATCGCGTATGGAATTGCACCCCTGAGTTCTGTCACAGGGAGCATCGCCAGTATAAATGTGATGATTTCGTTTTTCATTTCGGTGTGTAGTATAGATCACTCGTCAGCTCGTTGCGAGAGTTTTTCCGGTTCTTGTGTGTTGGGAATTCGTCAAATACAACATGTAGTATGCCGATACAAACCACCTTTGTGCGTATAAAATTGTTATACAATAAAACTATCTGGCTGCAACGAAATATAGCGACTAATTAACGGGAGTAGAGTAGTGGTTTTTGGCATTTGGGGTTTGACCGATTTTTGTTTGTGGATTATTTTTCATACACAAGCTGCGCAAAAAAGTTATACACTGCTTGTACACAAGTTTTGCACACGGAGAACAAAAAGAAAATGCACATTCCGGTACTGAAGGAAGAGGTCCTAGACTCATTGAAGCTGAAACCCGGGTATAAGGTTGTAGACGCGACGTTGGGATTGGGCGGACATGCGCTTGAGATGCTTGAACTAATAGGAGAAAAAGGGCATTTGTATGCGTTTGATCAGGACGAGAGAAATCTGTTGGAGGCTAAGAAGAATTTGGCTGATTACGAGGATAGAATCACATATTACCATTTTAATTTCGTGTCTTTGAAAACTTGCCTTACGGACGATGGAGTTACCTCTGTTGATGCTGCTTTGTTCGATCTTGGACTGTCGTCGCCTCACGTTGATGATCCCAGTCGCGGTTTTGCTTTCAAAGCTGATGGTCCTCTAGATATGAGATACGATGTTCGTCAGAAGCTCAAGGCTTCGGATATCGTGAACAAGTGGTCTGAGTCTGATCTTGTGGAAATCTTCTCTAAATATGGGGAGGAGCGAGCTTCTAAGAAAGTTGCCCGAGAAATAGTCAATGCCAGGAAAAATAGGCCGTTTGAGACTACTGAGCAACTAGCTGATTTTATCAGGGAACAGAAGAAGCACATCAGAGAGAAGAAAGATGCCGCTACGAATGTCTTCCAAGCTCTAAGGATTGCGGTTAACGATGAGCTCGATGTTCTCGCGAAGGTTCTGCCTGATGCGATCTCGGTGCTTAAGCCTGGTGGCAGGATAGCTGTTATCAGTTATCACTCGATTGAGGATCGCATTGTAAAAAATGTTTTCAGAGATCTGTCGAAAGATCTTGAAGACCCTGATGAGCATTTTGTTAATAAAGTTCTCAGAGCCAAGCAGATTGATCTTCTTACCAAGAAACCAATCATTCCATCTGAATCGGAAATCTCCGAGAATCCACGAGCCAGAAGCGCAAAGCTGAGGGTCGCTCAAAAAGTCTAAGTAAGGTTAGTTCAAATCAGAATGCAGTAGGTAATAACTTACAGTTTGCAAACCACAAGAATTTTATCACTAACGTTAACACTGTTTTATCTCGTCAGAGATTTGCTTCTCTCCGAGATTGAGGCGGAAAACAAAGAAATAAACTAGCATGGGACAGTACATGATGACACATCAAGGAGTTACAAGGCGCGGGGTTCGCAAGACTACCCTTAAGATGCATGTTAATGTTGGGATGGTTTCGCTCGTGATGGCGATGCTTTTTATGATAACGATTATGAGTCTCGTTTCGCTGACATCTCTCAATTCGCAGGCGACTATGGGTTATGAAATCAATCGTCTTGAGAACGAAAGACAGGATCTCCTTGAGGATAGCGAGCTTAACGATATGTTGATTCTTGAAGCGAGAAGTCTCGATACGATTATGGAGAGTGATGTGGTTTCTCGTATGGTGAGAGCTGATTCAAGCGAGGTTGCTTACATAGAGCCGATTGTTACTGTTGCGAGTAGTGCGTATTAGGCAGGGTGTAGGGGATAGGGTGTGGATTGGTGGAGCGGTGTGTGGATCTGACATCTCAGGTCCAATCACTGACTCATCAGTCAACTGATCGGGTTAGGAGGCAAATAGATCACCAAAGGGTTCTCTCTCCATCTTGGCCGGAGAGGGGATCTTTTGGCGTTTGGGTTGATATTTGTTTGAGTTTTGTGGTAACTATAATCCCTGTATTTGTTAAATTCAAAATCATGGAAGCTGAAACATTGTTTAGTGGGGAAGGTTTGGAGCGTAATGCAGAGGTTGTTAATCGTGTTGTCGCATTCGCTGGGCAAGTTGCAGTTGGCGAGAACCCTTTTGATAGAGTTGCCGATGCTGAAGGTCAGAATCCTATGCAATCTCTAGAAGAGGATCTTGATGCGTTAGCCGAGGATGGTGTCAGAGTGCCCTCGTTGATCGTATTACTAGATAGTTTCAAGAGCTAATCGTTTTCAGCTTACGAGTTTTGTCTTTCTGCCAAGTGTTTTTTCTTGTATTCTGTGGTTCGCAAATACACTTTAACTTAAATAAAAATGCTAGCAGAGTTTACACAAGACAATAACCCGAATGTCAGGGTTCTTGATGGTGGTTATACGCTGAGCAATCTTACCGATCTTCTGGTCCCAGCAAGGGCCGGCAAGTATGGTGTTGTCGCGATAAATCAGAGGTCTAAATATATCACTGAGGCTACTCTGGAGGCTGCGTGGCAGGCAAAGTCGCCTGTGATTTGCGAGATTGCAGAGAGTGAGGCAGGATACTGCAATATGATGCCGGATCGTTTGTCCGATTTTGTCCACGATTATATTAAGAAGATGTATGAGAAATATGGCTACTATGTGCCGGTTTGTTTGCACATGGATCATATTCAGAAAGACCTTTCGCTTGTAGATTTGGCTGTTGCCGCAGGGTTCTCATCTGTCGAGGTCGATTTGTCAAAATTACCTACTGAGGAGAACGGTGCTAAATGTGCGGAAATCGTAGCTAAGCTTGATCCTCTTGGAGTTTCTGTTGAGGTTGAAGAGGGCGAGATCGGCGCCTCTGACGCACTTGCTGACCCTGATATTGATGCGAATATTGAGAACTATTATACCAAGGCAGAAGATGCTAAGAAGTTGGCTGAGCTTACTCGTCCTGCCGCCATTGCGATTTTTGTTGGCAACGGACATGGTAAGTATTTGAAAGAGCCTCGTATTGGTTTTGATCGTATACGCGAGGTTGCCGAGGCTGTGAATCCTCTTGGAGTTCAGGTGGTTTTGCATGGAGGAAGTGGATTGTCGCCAGAAACTTTTAATCAGGCTATTGATTCAGGGGCTACGAAGATCAACTATGCTACGAGTATTTCCGATATTTGGTTCGAATATTTCCCAAAAGATCTTCTTGCCGAGATGGATGCCAAAGGCGAGGAGCTTGGGAAACCGCGGCGCAAAGTTCTTGATCTTTTTGAAGAGAAAATTGATCAGGTCGATCCTGCGATAATGCAAGAAGCTATGGATGCTGTCTCTGGTCACATCATCATGATGATGATGAGGGGTTTCCGCAGTCATGGGAAGGCGACGGATGGTAGAGGGTAGAAAGCAAACTGTAAACTGTAGACTGTAAACTGCAAACTGTAAAGTGTAGACTGTAGACTGTAGAGGGGGTTATCTTTTTCTGAGAGTTTTTATTGATGACTGAAGTATCTTTATAATCTCTTCGAGTTGTATCATTATCTCCTTGCAGGCTGTATGATCTATGTAGCCAAGCTTTTCACATAATACTAACTGCGTGTATAGTTCTCCGCATGATCCTCTGGCAATTGTAAGGTAGTTTGCGAAGTCTTTTTTTGAGTGTTTTAGAATTCCCTCGGCAATGTTGAATAAGATTGAAGTTCCGCATCTTCTGATTTGTGATGTTAGTCCATATCTTTCTTCCTTTGGAAAAGTCTCTGTTATTTTGTATACTGCGGTTGCAATATTCAGAGATTTTTGCCATCCTATCGATTTTTCCAGCATTTCTATACTCATGATGCTAGGTTATCATATGAGCCTTAATAAAATATTAAAAAATGATGTATTTTGACTCTACAGTCTACACTTTACCTTTTACAGTTTTATGAAGAACATAATCATCGGTCAATCTGGGGGCCCGACGCGTGTTATTAATCAGAGTTTGATTGGTGCTGTGAGGGAAGCTTTGGAGAGTGATAAGGCAGGAAAGGTGCTTGGTATGAAGCATGGGATTACAGGTGTATTCAAAGAAGATTTCGTGGATTTCCGCAAGTATTCCGAGGATCAGCTCAATGCCGTCGCCAGTACTCCGGCCTCTGCACTTGGGAGCTGTAGGCACAAACCTACTTCCGAAGATTGCCAGAAGATTTTTGATGTTTTTCAGAAGCATGAGATTAATTTCTGGTTTTATATTGGAGGAAACGATACTGCCGAGACTGTGCATATTGTCAGCGAGCTTGCAAAAGAGAGCGGTTATCCTCTTAAGGCTTTTCATATTCCAAAAACGATTGATAATGACCTCAGAGTGACAGATCATTGTCCCGGATATGCGAGTGCGGCCAAATATGTTGCGGAGTGTTTTCTTGGTAACGATCTTGACAACAGATCTCTGACAGGAGTGAAGATTGATATTGTGATGGGTAGAAATGCAGGGTGGCTTACTGCGGCAAGTGCTTTGGCAAGGTATGATAGTCAGGCTGGGCCGCATTTGATTTACTTGCCCGAAGCGCCAAAATCCCTTGATGACGTTGTCTCAGAAATTGATGAAGTTTATTCCAAACTTGGGCGGTGTGTCGTAGCCGTTTCGGAGGGCATTCGCGATTCGAGCGGGCAGCTTTTTGCCGAGAAATTTGCGAAAGAAGTAGACTCACATGGCAATCTTCAGCTGTCCGGTAATGGAGCTCTTGGCGATATGCTGGCTGATTATGTAAAGACTCATAGTAAGCATGAAGGTTTGCGCGTGCGTACGGATACGCTGGGCTATGCTCAGAGGTCTTTCCCAGGCATTGTGTCGTATGTTGATGCTCAGGAGGCTGAGATGGTTGGAGCCGCCGCTGTACGCTTTGCGCTAGAAGGACGTGACAGTGGATCTGTTTATATTGAGCGCCTGTCGAATGAGCCTTATGAGTCTCAAGCCGGGCTTACGGAACTTTGTAATGTCGCAAAAGTAACACGTGTTCTGCCTCCCGAATTTGTTGCGGAAAACGGGCATGATGTCACCGGTGCTTTCCTAGAGTATTTGCGTCCTATTGTGGGAGAATTGACGGCAGTTAGGAGCTTGTAGTAGGGGGTAGGAAATAGTCAGCAAGTCCATTATTGCTTTACTTTTTGCTTTGTTTTTCGCTAAGCTTTGGTTATGGCTGAGAACACAAAAATAGAAAACTTGATTAAACAGGCGCAAGCTGGAGATACCGATGCTTTTTCGTACCTCTATGACGAGTATTTCGCGCATATATATCGCTATGTCTATTACCGCGTTAATCGTGAAGATGTTGATGACGTTGTCGCACAGATTTTTATGAAAGCATGGGATAATCTTGGCCAGTTCACAGCGCGAGAGGGTGCTACTTTTAGCTCATGGCTATTCAAAATCGCTCATAATTTGGTTATTGATCAATACAGAAAACATAGAAGTATTGTGGAATTGCCGTCTGATATTGTCGATGAGCGAGAAGCTTATGATCCGCAGAAAGTTGCGCAAAATAAGCTGGATCAAGTTGTACTCAAAGAAGCTCTTTCACACCTGAAGGAAGCTTATAGGCAGGTTATTGTTCTCAAGTTTATTAATGGTTTCTCTAACCAAGAGGTTGCCGATATTTTAAAAAGAAAAGAGGGTAATGTTCGCATTTTGCAATTCAGAGCTCTTAGGGAACTCAAGGTCGTTTTGCAGAAAATGGGATATTGAAGAAATCTCTAAAGCGTAACAATCGGTTCTTTGCCTCGTTGTACAGCATTGGAATATGAATAATTTAAATAACGAAAATTCGGATAATGTGTGGGATCTTGTTGAACTTATTGATGAGCTTAATTACAAAAAGCTTGAGATTATGGATGAAGGCAGCTCAAAAGCCAAGATTTGGCAGAAGATAGAGCCGCATGTGAGGACAACAGCTTGTGGTGATCTCAAAGAGGTTGCAGCTGGTATTGTTTCTGTCCCTGAAATCCGAGTCTCTCCTATCAAAAAATCTGAGATCAAGGAAGTCGTGATGGAGTATGTCGAATCTGTACGGATGAAGAGCTACAAGTTCTTCTTATTTAAGAAAAGTTTTTGGGCGGCGGCAACTTTGCTCGCGGTCCTGTTTTTTAATTTCTATCCAAAAATGCCTTTCTTTCCGAGCGCTTCTGCTCAGAAAAATACATATGTGCAAGTCGAGCAAGGGTCTGTAGAGGTTACAAGAGATGATAAGGTGTTTGAGGTTTTTGATTTTATGCTGCTCTCTGAAGGCGATGTTATTCATGTTATGGATGGGTCGTTGGCTCAAGTTTATTTCATGGACGATAGTCGCATGGCTATGTATCCGGGTTCGGAAGTCGCTATACGCAAGTTGCATCGTGACGAAGCGAACGAGGCTTCGACTGAAGTCGAGGTTTTACTCCAGAATGGAAAGATCTGGGCTCAGGTGATCAATCTTACGTCTGACGATGATTATTTTTCGGTTTTGACGACAGAGGGGGAGCTACGCATCGAACGTGCAGCCGATTTAAATATTTCGTTTGATGGAGAAATCGTTAAGGCACAAGTTGCTAAGTATTTGGCTTCTTTTATGACGCCTGATGCATCTGGTATGCTTGGAGAGGGGACACAATTGACAATTTATAACGGCGAATTTTCTATAGATGAATCGGCTGAGATTGGCGATACTTGGTCGGAATATAACTCCGTTCAAAGTAAGGAGCACTTACTCTCTGTTACCGAATATTACATTACTGAGTCCGCAGATAAGGCTCATCTGCTTTCTCAAGATCCTTTGCATGTTTTGAAGCAGTTCAAAAAGAGTGCATATGAAGCTGTTGGGTTTGCTACCACTCTTGGCATCGAAGATGCCAAAGATGCTATCTTAGAAGCGGAGCAGCTTGTTAATGACGGCAAAAACGAAGAGGCTGAAGTGAAGATAGTTGAATATTTAAGCATCGTAGAAGAGATTTCCGGGCAAGAAAGCGGAACATCTACCGTATCACAGCATATAGACCAAGCTACCAAGGAAATGAGCGTGAAGATTCCCACCAACAGCAATCTGTCTGTCATACAGCAAGCACTTGATGTAGCCGAAGAAGGCGCTTCGGCAAGTGAAGGGGACAGAAATGTTAAAAAAATCAACAATGCTTCCAATAAGCTCAATACCGTCAGTGAACTTATTGCGGCCGGGTCTTATAGTGACGCACTTGATAAACTCGAGGATTATAAGGATGAAGTTTTTTCTGTGGCTATGGAGATAACAGAAGTTCCACAAGAAGAACGTGGTGAGGTTGTTTCAGAATTTCTTGATCAAAAAGTCGAAAACCTACAACTCCTTAAGATAATTGCAGGGCAGCTTGATGCTTTAGATGGAGTTGTTGATCCTCAGCTTAAAGAAGAGTTATCAGAGACTAAACAGCAGGTCATTTTTGAGATCAATGCGTTGATAGTTTCTTTGAAAGAGAGAGCTATTGGTACAATCTCCGACTTCTTGTCGCAAGTCCAAGCTGACGAGACTATGCAGGTGCAAGTACTTAACAGTCTTAAGCAGAATATCTCGGATTACGATCTTATAAAAAAGATTAACGACCTCGAAGAGGTCTATTATAGCGATGGGGAGTTGATTTTCCTTTTGAGCGAATAAGAGGGATTTTTTGATTAACTCTTTCGCGGCATCGGCTCTTTCGAGCCTGCTGATGCTCTTTCGTCAATCATAAAAATCCTTATGACTTTTTGATTCGCTCCCTTTTTAGTGAGTCACTAAATTTTATATCCCCATGCCAATGAGGCCTAGGATAAGGCCGAAGAATGCGACTATTGCGCCGATGGTCCAGAAGCGCATTACCACCTGCGATTCCGGCCAACCTATTGCTTCGAAGTGGTGATGTATGGGAGCTATCTTGAAGACCTTTTTCCCTTTGCGTAGTTTCTTCGAAGATATTTGTATGATGACTGAGATTGTCTCGATGACAAAGATAAAAGCTATGAAAGGAAGTACGGCCACTGAGTTCGTTAGCATTGCTATAACGCCCATTGTAGCCCCTAGAGATAATGCTCCAGTGTCTCCCATATAGAATTTTGCCGGAGGGATGTTGAACCATAGGAATGCTGCTGTAGCGCCGCATATTACTCCGCAGAAAGCTGTAAGTATCAAGAGTCCATGCGCGTAGGCGATGCCGCCAAAGCCCAAGAATGCAATAATAATCAGTCCTCCTGCCAGTCCGTCGAGTCCATCCGTTATATTTACCGAATTTGCCGATGCGATGATGATGAAGATGAATAGTGGTATGTACCAAAGTCCGATTTCGAAGTCTCCGATACCCGGTAAGTGTATTTCGCTATATCCTAATTTTGAATAAAACCACCATCCTCCAAGTGCTGCAAATAATGTGAGCCAAAACAGCTTTGGTTTTACGTTGATGCCCTTGCTTTTGCCCCAGCCGCGTATGTTGAAATAATCATCTATAGCGCCGAGTAATGCTACTGTGATTAAGGTGAATACCGGCAGGTAAGTTTCGCTTCTGTCCCACAGAGAATGCTCAAAAACACCGAAATATGCCAATATGTGAGATATTAATATCACCAAGAGTGCTATTCCCCAGATTAATATTCCTCCCATAGTTGGAGTGCCACTTTTCTTGATGTGTAGTGCGTTGAACAGTTTGGCGGCGGTTCCATCGGTTGCGGTCTCTCGTATCTGTTTGCCTATGCGGTTTTTTTCAAGAAAACATATGAAAGGCTTGGCTGCTATCATTGCAAGAACGAATGCCAATCCGAATGATCCGAATATTAGAATTAAGTGCCTGACTGTGTCTGTGATTGGGAATGGAATGGCGTCTTTTGTTATGGTGTTTTTCAGTACCTACTTTACCAGGTGTACGAGTTGTAAATCCAGTCTAGTAACAACTTGCTTTCGCCGAAGCGATCTTCTGAACCCAGCATTACTGTGAGTATTTCGTGTCCATGATCATTCTCGGCAACGGTTATGAGGCATTCGCCGGCTCCGTAAGTTTTGCCGGTTTTGAGGCCTTTTACGTTGAGATATGATCCTAAAAGCTCGTTTGTTGACGTTAGGCTGTGAGTTGGGTATCCGTCGGCTCCGGTAATTGTCGCGGAAGACAAACTTGTAATCTCTCTTATGAAGTCATTTTTTAGCAAATACATGCTGAGGAATGCGAGGTCGCCAGCTGATGAATAGCCTTGGTCGTCTAGGCCGGATGCGCTTGTGAAGTAAGTTTCGTTAAGGCCAAGTTGGCGTGCTTTTTGGTTCATCTTGTTGATAAAATTCTCTTCGCTGCCAGCGTTGTATTCCGCCAGTGCAACCGCACAGTCGTTGCCTGACTGAATGAGCAGTCCATAAAGGAGCGATTCTATCGTTATAGTCTCACCCTGCCCCAGCCAAATCTGAGAGCCTTCTGTTGCGGCCGCTTTGCTACTTACTGTCACCACTTCGTCCATTCCTTCCTCTTCGAGAATTATGTAGGCTGTCATTAGTTTGGTAAGGCTCGCTATGGCCAGTTTGTCATGTTCGTTTTTTGTATAGAGTATGGTGTTGGATGTTATATCCATTGAATAAGCGGCATCTGCATATATGACAGGCTCTATTTTCCCTGTTTTGAGCGTTGGGATCGAGCTCACTTGAATAATGGAGCTTAAGTCGAATTCCTCTTCTTGCACAGGGATAGGTGGCTCTTCTATTAGGTCGAATGAGTTTGTTTGAAGCGAGCCAAGCAGCAGTAGTGAGAGCAGAGCTCTTAGCATGCGAGTACTTTTTTAATTTCTGTTTCTGTTAGGTGTCGGAACTCTCCTTTTTTTAAGGCTCCGAGTTTGATTGGGCCGATTTGTATTCTGCGTAAGTATACCACGTGGAATCCAAGAATTTTAAATACTTCTCTTATTTGGCGTTTACGTCCCTCTGAAAGTGTTATCTTGAGCTTCGTGTAAGATTCGTTTTCATCTAATAATTCG
Organism: Candidatus Peregrinibacteria bacterium CG2_30_44_17; assembly: GCA_001873565.1. Classification (GTDB taxonomy): domain Bacteria; phylum Patescibacteriota; class Gracilibacteria; order UBA1369; family UBA12470; genus CG2-30-44-17. The sequence goes on from MNZJ01000038.1 coordinate 19,011, forward strand.
TATGTCATCGGGTTGAGTTCGTATCCTTCGAGCTCTAATTTGCCCGAGGTCAACTCTTCTAGTTGTGATTTTTGGATTTGTCCTTTGAGTGTTACGTTGTAAACCTTATGATGTGGGAATTTCGGGTGGGTGAGGTGGTTAATAAACTCTCCGTCAGTCGACATCACCATTAGTCCGTCCGAATCCATGTCTAATCGGCCTGCCGGCTTTGCCGAGTGGAGTTCTTTTGGCAATAGATTGAGTACGGTTTGTCTTTTGTGGGTGTCTGCAGTTGTAGATATGTATCCGGCTGGTTTGTTCAGGGCTATGTAGATATGTTTTTGCTTTTTGATTACTTTTCCCGCCACTTCTATCTTGTCGTTTTCTGATACTTTTTGTCCCAAAATCGCTTTCTCGCCATTAACAAAAACTTTTCCTTCCACTATTAAGGTCTCTGCTTTTCTGCGAGAACAGTATCCTGAGTTTGCTATGATTTTCTGAACTCTATTCTGAGACCCAATAGTAGAATCTTGCATCGTAGTTTGCTTCGTAATAAGGTATAAAATCTTCTCCCATCTCTATTATGATATCTGCTTCCGTCTCCCAGTTGATTGGTGAATAGTCCTCCGGTATTTCACTTGTTATTACCGCGCCCGGCAGCATCTTCTGTAGGTACTCAAGCGTCTTGCTGCCTTCGAGTTCTTCGCCGGCAAGGTTGAAAATCGTTGTTTGTGTTTCTCCAACTCGAGCTGCATTGCCGTATCTCGTTACGTTGAATCCGTATCTTTTCAAATAAACCATGGTGTCGGTTGCGAGGCCTTCGTGTTTTGTGGAGTTCACGATTTGTAGTGGTATTTGTTCTTCAAATAAATCTGTATGGTATAGGAATAGATTTGCGAAATCTTGTATCTCCGAATAATCCCCTGAGCTTGGTAGGAATACTGCAGCTCCGTTGAACATTTCCCTTGGCGGTGCGTATAGGAATCCTGCCGTTTCCCACGGCGTGTCTGTGAATACTTGAGACAGCATGGAATCTCCGGAGAAATCGTCTGCCAGTTTTCCCAAGTGTGCTATTTCCGTAAAATTCAAGTTTGTGACGAAGTTGTCTGATATTGCTTCGTATAAGTCTTTTAGCTTGCCAGGGCTGCCTAGAACTCCGAGAGAGAATGTCTTGTCTTTGATCGCATTTAATATCTCTTGTTGCCTGATGGCTCTGTCAAAATCCGATGTTGTGTGACGACTTCTGGCGTATTTCAGTGCTGTTTCGCCATCCAGATGGTTGTCTCCCGATGAGAGAGAGAATGTTTGGAAGTAGTCTGTCCCTTCGACTGGGTATGCATTGTCGTAAAAACTACTTTCGAGGTATACGTCTATGCCTCCGATGGCATCTACAACTTCAACGAATCCCACGAAATCTATAAGTGCGTAATAATGTATTTCTATTCCGAGTATTTCGCTGACTTTTTCCGCCGTGTCTTCCAGAGCTAACTTTTGAGCTTCTTCTTCGTCTTCGACGCTATCTTCGTAATCAAGTTTGGAAAGTTCGTAATATCTGTTGATACGGTCTCCGTATGTGCCTGCTTCGTTATACTCCACGTATAGATCTCTTGGAATTGATAGCATTGGTACCAGATTGCTGTATTCGTCCAGTGACGCTATTATTATTGAGTCTGTTAAGTCTCCGCCATCATGATCCCCCCCACCTATCCCTAGTAGCAAGAAGTTGGTGTGTCCATACTCGTCTTCATCAAGGGGGCTGCTAATAACCGATAAAAGTATCTCTTTTACCGATACGCCAGAAGAGATGTCGCTTATTATTGATGAAACTTTCGCTGTTGCTTTGTATATGCCAAAAACGGCTACACAAATAATGACTATTAAGATCGCGTTTGTCTTTATTATAGACAAACCTGCGTCTTTGATCTTACTTGTCTTGCTGATTATGTGTACTTTCTTGTCTGAGCGTATTTTTTTTGTTTTGAAGGACATTTGGGAATAGTGAGTAGTTAGTAGCCTGTAGTTTGTAGTCAGTAGTGTGCTGACGCGCATCGTATTTTAGTATGTAGCTATCGTCATAGCAAGGACGCCCTAGTTTTTTTCACATATTTTTCAGGAGTCAGTGATAAGGTTTTTCTCATATGAAATCTTTGTCTCCTGTGCATTTGTTTGTTTCAGGCTTTCTTGTGGGGATTTTTGTTGCCAAAGATTTTATGGTTGGAGTGCCTTATGCTGAGTGGATATTACTTGTATCTGTTGTGTCGCTTTGGGTGGCTGCAAAATACAGGCTGCAAGCTCTGATATTCTGTGCCGCTGCCTTTCTTGGTATATGGCGTTTTCTTCTTAGCTGTCCTGACTTTGCCGATATGAGTTTTGTAAGTCATTACAATGGTAGTAGCGACTTTGCATTTATGGGAGAGATTGTTCGAGAAGTCGATGTGCGTCCCGACCATCAGAATTTGGTTCTCGAAGTTGATGCTCCATTGCATGGGCTTGTTCACGTCCGAGTTTCGCGCTATCCGGAACACTCATATGGAGATGTTTTGTCGGTTTATGGTGATCTTCTTGAGCCTGCGAGTTTTGACGATTTCTCTTACAAGGATTATTTGTCCCGTTATGGAGTATATAGCGTGATGTATGATCCTTTTTTAGAACGCTACAGTGCTTTTAACGGGAATTTTTTTTGGTCTAAAATGTTTGATTTCAAATCTTATTTTGAGGGCGTTCTGAATGAGATTTTTCCTGAGCCATCATCCAGTTTGGCGGCAGGGCTTCTTTTGGGATCCAGGCGCGGGATTCCCGATGAGGTGCAGGAGTATTTTCGTATCACGGGGCTGTCTCATATCGTTGCGATTTCCGGTTATAATATCACAATTGTTATCGCATTTGTTGGCGCACTCCTCTCTTTTTTGCCAAAGCGTAAACAGATTGTTGCATCTCTGGTCTTCGTTGTTTTGTTTACGGTTCTTGTAGGTGCGTCCGCTGCCGTTGTTCGTGCTTCTATCATGGGAGTGATTGGACTTGCGGCGATTTGGTTTGGGCGAAAAACTTTTGTCACTCAGTCCCTTTTGCTCGCAGCTTTTTTCATGAATTTTGTTAATCCGAGAATCCTTGTATATGACATTGGATTTCAACTTTCTTTTGCGGCGACCTGTGGACTGGTTTACGTATCTCCCGTATTGGAAAGTTTTTTTGAGCGAAAATTCGGAGCTTTGTACAGCTTTATTCCGCAAAGATTCTGTATTCGTGAGTCGCTGTTTTTGACTGTTAGTGCGCAGATTACGGCGCTTCCTATTATTTTGCTCAATTTCGGACAGCTTTCTCTCGTTTCTCCAATTGCAAATATGTTTGTTGCCGTGCTGATACCTTGGGCGATGCTTCTATCCTTTGCCTCAGCAGTTATTTATATGATTGGATTTGTATATGGCGGCCTGCTTATCGGATATGTCGCGTGGTTTTTTATAGAAGCTATAGTTTTGATTGCGGAAAAATGCTCGCAGATCCCTTTTGCCTCGGTTGCGATTGATTATACTGAGCCATGGATGTGCGCAGTGTATCTTCTGTTTGCCGGTAGGGCGCTATGGATACGCCCTAAATCTCATAAACCCAAATAGGGGAGTAGTTCTTGCTTGCGACTTTCTCTTCGTGATGGACGAGTTTGAGCTCCGGTATTTTGAATGCATATGAAACGATACGTGTGCCTTTTTTCAGTTTGCCGAGTTCTTTCTGAAATTTTTTCAGAGTTTCCGGCATCAGGTAACAAAATATAACGTCCGCATCAGAGATATCTTGCTTGTAGAAATTCCTGAATTTGATTTTTGCTTTTGAGTTCCAGAACGGTTGTGCGATCTTTGCCCAGAGCCATATTGGTGGAGACAGTTCGAATCCTACCGCCTTAGCTTGTTTCTCGCGTGATGCGAGATGCACAAGTCGTCCATCGCCACACCCTAGGTCGTAGACTTTGTCTCCCGGTTCTATTTTTGCAAGCTCCAACATTTTGCGGACACGCGGGAGAGGAGTCGGAACGAATGGTGCTCCTAAAAGTGCGTAAATTGTTGGTACAACCAATATTAAAAACGCTATCAGTTCTATCGGCGATATTGTTGGGATTTGCATATTTAATGCGGTTTCTGGTATCTTTAAGCGAGCAGAGTATAGTTCTTCTACAAAAAATAACCAAAACAAAACATGTTATTCCACAAAGCTAAAGCATTGGGATGGCAGCATATCGCTCTAATTAGCGTTGTTTGTGCTGCAATATCCTTGTTGGTCCTAGCAGCTATGGCTGTTTTTCCAGGCTACCTTCTCGAGTTCGTTTACGCAAAAGGTCTGTTCTTTTTGTACTCATGGGTGACGATGGTGCTTTTTGTTCTTGGTATATCCGCTCAATTGCTTGTGATTTTTGGCCCTCCTTTCTACTACACTTACAAGATGAAAAAGATTGAGTATGGTATGAGGATTTTATTTTCTTCTCTAGTTATGATTTTGCTACTGACTCTTGTTGTTATTGGGGTGGTGTATGGTTTGGCTCAAGGAGGTTTGATTGAGACAGTGAATTATGAGGAGCTACTTTACTAGGAGCTAAGAAATAGTCAGTAGGAAATAGTTAGTGAAAACAAAAAAGCCCTGCTAGTTGCGGGGCTCTTTCTTTGTGTTTTGAGGCCAGAACTATGCGTCTTTCTTTAGCATTGGAAGACCTGTTCTCTTGTTCTCAACAACCTTGTATCCGTCTGGCATTGCTTCTAGCTCGTCCTTACCTTTCTCTTCACGAGCGAAGTAATAGATCTGCTGTTTGCGTCCCCCACGTAGAGTGACAACTTTACCATGAAGGTAATAAGTTTGTCCCTTGCTGTTTTTTACGCTGTAAGCCATGGGTTTTTTGGGTTAGGAGTATTTACGGAGGAAAGTATATATTTACAGGTTTGACGAAGTAAAGCCCCCTGAAGGATAGTCGACTTTACTTATTTTTCAGATGTTTCTTGGTTGATTTTGGCTCTTGTTTCTGTTTTCATAGGAATTAAGTAGTTTTTAATCAAAAAAAGCGGTGGTGCAATATATAGCGTTAACAGGTTACATGGGGAGTGGGAAAGGGGTTCTTTCCGACATGCTAAAACAGAGTGGATATAAGTATGTTTCGCTGTCAGATATTGTCAGGGAAGAGGCTACGTCCAGAGGGCTTGAACATACTAGAGAAAACTTGCAAAATATTGGAAATGAGCTCAGATCTCAGTATGGGGCAGGTGTGCTTGGAATGAAAGTTCGCGAGACTATTACGCGTGAACCCGATCAAAAATGGGTCGTTGATGGAGTCCGTAATCCTGCTTGTATGGATGAGCTGCGCGAGCTTCCCGGTCTTAAAATTGTTGGAGTGAGCGCTGATGATGAACTGCTTATAGATAGAATCCTTGATCGCAGGCGAGAAGGATTATCTATGACTTGTGATGATGTTTATGCTCGCTTGAAGCGTGAAAAAGGAGAAGGAGAGCCCACAGATGGTCAGCAGGTTCGTAAGTGTCTTGATAAAGTCGATTATTTCATACTGAACGATAGCAGTTTGGAGGCTTTTTTGCATAAGTTTGAACATTTTTTGAAACTTGAAAGTGGTGAGGCTAGGCCGACTTTTGATGAAATCTTTATGGAGATTGCTTATACATGGGCGAAAAGGACAACTTGTCTTCGAAGAGGAGTTGGTGCCGTGATCGCAAAAGATGGGCAGCAAATAACGGCCGGTTATAATGGTGCTCCTCGTGGCGTGCCTCATTGCGCAGAGGTTGGTGGGTGTCTTAGGGAGAAGTTTGGAATCCCATCCGGACAGAGGCATGAGATTTGTCGTGGCACGCATGCTGAGCAGAATGCTATTACTCAAGCAGCTAAGTTTGGTATAAGCATAGAAGGCAGTACGCTTTATTGTAATACTTTCCCGTGCGTCATATGTACAAAAATGATGCTGAATGCAGGCATCACAAAGGTCGTCTACGATAGTGACTACGATGATCCTCTCTCTAAGGAGATATTGGGGCAGCAGACCGGACTTGAACTTAAGCGGTATGAAGGGAAGAAGTTTGGATAAAAAATGATGGGAGTAATGGCATCGCTTCCTGTCTTTTTCGACCTAGCATGTACGGTCTCAAAAGACTAAGAGCACTGCTGATATTACTTCCATCATTTTTTATCCGGATTGTTTATATAGTCGTTTCGCGGCATCGGCCTTTCAGGCCTGCTGATGCTCTCTCGCTTATCAAAAAAACTTTATGGTTTCTGTGATGGCATATCTTCTTATGAGCCCTGCTGATGCTCTTTATCCAATTATGAAACTTCTATAGGGGGATTTTGTTTTGACTTTTCTCTGTTAATCCTTATATTTATAAGGCTTTTTCACAATACGGTCCCATCGTCTAGTGGTTAGGACATCAGGTTTTCATCCTGGAAACAGGGGTTCAATTCCCCTTGGGACTACCAATTGATTTTTGGTCAGTAAACTCCTGCACTTACGGAAGTACGTTTAGTCGTTTACTGCCAAAAATCTTATTGAATTTCACAGGAGGGTGCTAGATCGCAAAGCCATACTAATCCCTGCAGAAGATGAGAAACATCGGTAACAGTCGGTTTTGGCATAAAATAGATAGTGTTACCTATCCAACTCCGATTCTCTTATGAGAAATGCTCTTGTTACAGTTGTGGATGGTCGCATTCGCGATGAAAACATCCCATATTCCTTGCTTGTAGATTCTGAGACAGGGGATGTCGCGAAATTCGTTCATGACGGGAAGGACCCAAGCAGTGATGCTCTTTCCGGTGTGCCGCTTGATGATATTACAAGCACTCTCATTGTTAGGACTACTGGTGGTAGGATGGTTTATGCGCAGGCTGTTATGAGAATGCTTGATCGTTTGATGTATGAAGGAATTCCGACTACTGCTATTGGAGGTCATTTAGTTGGTAGTGCCGGTGCTAAGATTTTCTACAGATGTCCTCGTAGAGTTGTTTTGGGAGGAGCGCGTGTTGTAGATCATCAGTCTTATGACGTGCTTGCAGATGGAACTGTTGAATTAGCCCAGAGTAGAGACGTCTTCAGGTCCGAATTCGAGAGGTTCTTGTACATGAATGTGCGTGATGGGTATGTCGATGTCGCTATGTCGGCTGCTGCTAGAGCTTTTGCCGATAAAGATAATTATCTTGATGATGTTGAGTTTCGCGGGTGGCAATTAGGCGAATTTGGAATAGCCGAAGCTACACCTCGCAGTTATAGGCATCTTGCTGATGAATTTGAAGCTTCATCAGAGTTCTCCAGGCGTCATTGGCCTAAGCGTATTAAGGCTTTTTTTTAAGGGCGCATTAATAGGCTCTAGTTTGTTTATGCCGCCGCTCTTAGTAGGCGCTCTCTTGGTGGGCATCCCTCAAACAGTCTGCCTTGTGCATACATCGAGTCAATGAATTGCATCATTGCGGTCACTGTTTCCCTGTCTCCAATGAGTGCCGGTGTTTGACCTTGGCTCTGCCACTGTGCCGCAATGTGTGGTTGCTTGACCGTCAGCTCTACAATTGCTGAGAACACCTCTCTGAGAGTAGCCGCTAGAGTGAACGGGTCGTGTTCTCCTCTTGAGAGGCGTATAGACTCCATCCACCTATAGAACTCATTTGGGTCAGTTATCCCTATAGGCCTTTGCATCCTTTCCGGAATTTCCAATATGCTGTTCCAGCCACTGTTTCTATTGCGGCCTGTCTCTTCGGTCAAGTGTCTTTTGTATTGAGTCGGTGTTGTGTCAGGGAATACATTTATGTATTTCTTTAGCTCTTCTGCTGTGAAGCATGCTTGAAGCAATGTTCTGATTTGAGACATCCATGTTCCTCCTTGTTGTTCCAGTAGGTGCATTGCCACAGTATGGTTTGGGTGTTTGCCATTGTTGAACATCATGATCCCGAGTAGCTGCATGATTTCTTCCGCAGTGCCTACGCCGCCAGGGAATACCATGATGATATCCGCTAGCCTTATGAATGCTTCCATACGCTGCTCTATATCCGGATATGTCAGCAAAAGATCTACATACTTATTTGGTCTCTCTTTGGCCAATATGCCTCGTTCAGTTACGCCTATGTTTACCGCTTTGCGTATGTCGGGGCGCTGAGCCATCATTTTGCGTGCTTGATTAGCACCATCAAAAGGAGCTTCCATGACTCCGTGTCCGCATCCTGTTATCCATGTTACATTCCTCTGTACCCTTGTGATTTCTTGCGCTACTGCAGCTACGAAAGCATATTCATCGGGCGATATCCTGTGTCCTCCTTGTACGACTATGGAGAGGGAGTCTGTGAGTCTGGGGTCGCTGACGTTCAAGAATCTTTCCAAGTGAGCTCTGGTGTAAAGTTCCCTCCTATGCGGGATGCCGTTTGTCGGTGCGGATACAGGGAATGCGATAAGGCTTAATGCTTGTAATAGTTGAGTTCGAATGTGCCCTCTGATTGCAGGCACTTTGAGATCATCCGATGCTATTGCTATTTTTGGTGTGCCGTTGCGGTGTACTGTTAAGCTTGGTTCTCCAGCGGCGCTGTGGATTTCTTTTGCGCTATCCCCAAAAACTATAGCGGAAACTACCTCCCTGAGTTGTGGATTCTCTGCCAAAGCCCTCCTTAGTCCTCTTTCGATCACTTGTGGATTCCTTGGTACGTCATGTATACCAAGGTCTCCTTCGTGTATTTTGACTATTCTTTCCATTTCGTGGCTGTAATGGGTTGTCCGAGTTGCTGAATGGAGTTTAGGGCTTATTGTACGCTCATAATCCATACTGGTAAACATATTGTCCGCCGTCTTTGAGCTTTTTTATCTGTGCTACATTAAGGGTGTAATTTGCGCCATCTACAAAGACTTCATCCCATCCTATTTGTCTGCGTACTCCTCCGGACAAGCTGTCTGCTACCCAAACGCCGTTTTCGTCGAATGAGTATGCCACCAGCTGGTGTCCGATATTGTCTTCCCCTAAGTAGTAGGGGATGTATAGGACTACCGGTTCTCCTGCTGCGAGTTTTTTGAGAAGAAATTCTGGTGAAGCCTGATAAGTCATGATGATGTCGTAGTGATAATCTTCGGCGAAATTTGTCATCTCATCGTAATTCCAGATGGATTCTCCATCCCATTCGATTTGTTCTTGGACTTCCGTTATATCTAGTATTTCTCCGTATTTCCATTCGGTCATGTTCTTGGTGGCGAATGCGTAGCATCCGTAAGGCCATCCGCTTTGTGAATGCGCAGGGAATTCCATATTTGACGGATATGCTGCAGCTATGCCTTCGGCAAGCCAATCTTCGTATGTTTTCGCTGCAGTGCCATCTGTCGACAAAACTGAAAACTCTTCGCCGTTCTCAAATTTTATAGCTCTGTATAGCAGTTCGCTGAATTGGCGGCGGCTTATCAGTTCGTGTGGTGACAGATAAGGGTCTATTGTGTCGGAAAGTCCGTTTGATTCCGCTGTTAACATGTATTCCCAGTACCATGCAGCCATATCTATGTCGTAGAAGCTACTATATTGCATGTCGTTTTCTTCCCATTCAAATGCGTTGACGATGATCTTGGTAGCTTCGGCTCTTGTGATTTCGACTGCCGGTTTGAAATCGCCATCGGGATAGCCTTCTACCCAGCCTTGATCCTCTCCGTAGCATATGTATTTCGCGAACCATTCGTCTGCAACATCCTTAAAGCAGTCTTTGTATGTCTCTTCATCAGGTGTTTCTCCTGTAACGCCTTCGACTATCATCTTCATGAATTCAGCTCTGTTGATTAGGCTCAGTGGTCTAAATGTGCCATCATCGTATCCATCTATTATGTCTGATTCTTGCAAATATGCGGCTGTAAAAGTCAGAGGGTCTGACTCATAGATGTCGGAAAAAGCGAATACGGATGGGGCGGAAAATGCGAGCAGTAACGGCACCAGTAGCAGTTTTTTCATATTTGAATTGTTGTTAGATGTCTCTATTGTATGGTAAATTTTGTATATGAAAAAGGTACTATTCTTTTTGCTGATTTTGTTCCTGCCTATTGTGGCGTCTGCCGAGCCGATGCCTAATATGCTCTATTTGAATGAGGATTTTGGCGAATGCGGATACGTATGGGGTGGTGATGAATACTATGAATACAGTCCTTCGGATGATGGGTGGGAAGATGGTATGTGGCTTGCCGGCAAGAGTTACGAGCCCGGATGCGAATATATTGTTAACAATCTTGATCCTGATTATGTGCTTGATGAAGGAGGTTCGTACTGCGATTATTTGGTATGGGGACTGGACGTTTATGCTGACATCAGTGATCCCGAGGCTGTGTGTGGCATTCTTGGTTACCATTATGTTGGGGAGATTGCCTCAGAAGAGTATGTGGTCGGTAGTAGGGGCATGATGTCTAATGATTATTTCATTCCTTTTCTTGTAGGTTCTATACTCCTTACTCTTTTGCTTGCTTATTTGCTATTTGGAAGAAAAGGTCGTTAGAATTTGGCTACTCAAAAAAGGTCTGTCAACATTTCACGCTGACTGCCATTGTGATACACTCTTCTTACTTTTAGCCTTTAATTTTGGCAAAAATGAAAATCAAAAAACATCTCAAGAAAACTTGGGTGAAAGTTGTTCTAGGAGTACTTGTTCTTGCTGTCGTGTTTCTGATGGGCGTAGGAGCAAACCCGAGCCGTATGATGATGGGTTCGTCTTATGATTACGACTATTACGATGGCTATGATTATGTTGAGAGCGAGTCAGCCACTTTGAAATCTTCCGAGGAGGTTGCTTACGATTACTATTACGATGAGTTGCCAAGCCCCGTTAGTGGTGTCGATATTTCGGAGATAGATTTTACGGAGGCAATGGTTATCAAGACAGCTTATCTCAGCGTGCAGGTTGCTGATACTAATGCCGGTGTTGAAGAGGTTTCCAATATCGCCAAGGCACATAATGGATATGTCCAGTCATCTTATACTTATGAGGATTACAATGGGCAGCTTGTCGGTGATGTCACTTTTCGCGTTCCCGTGGATCAGTTCGATAGCGCCATGGAAGAAGTGCGTCAATTCTCCGATTATGTCAGTTCCGAATCCGTTGACTCTTCCGATGTGACGGAGACTTATATGGATCTTGATGCCAGACTTGGCACATTCTATGAGCTTGAGGCTCAGTACCTAGCTGTTCTTGATAGTGCTTACACTGTTGAGGAGATTCTGATGGTTTATGATTACTTGCAGAATGTTCGTGAGGAGATTGAATCTCTGGAATCCAGCATGCAGTACTACGAGAATCAGTCATCTTACTCAACGATCACTGTCTATATGGAGGAAGAGCTTTCTGTATTCGAAGGTCCCGATAAATGGAGGCCTGTTCAGGTTATCAAGGAGGCTTTCTCAAACTGGGTCGGATTTTTGCAGGATGTCGTTTCTGGTGTCATATGGATCGCTATCTATGTTTGGCCGCTTGCTGTCATCTGGGTAGTGTGGAAGTGGGTTCGAAGGAGAAGGAGTAGGAAGTAGTTATAAGATGTAAGACATAAGGAGTAGTGAGTGGCTTTAGAGCCCCGTAAGGGGCTCTTTTTGTTGCAAAATACGCTACCTATGGTATGGTAGCTCTCTGAATAATTCTAATATAGCTATTTCTGAATAATCTGGCATAATATAGCCATATTCTTAACCCAAAAGATATGACTTACTCGCTGGACTTCAGGGAACGTATAATGAAGATCAAGGAAGAAGAAGATTTGACGTTTGAAAAAACAAGTAAAAGATTTGGTATTGGGATCAGGACATTGTTTCGATGGCAACGCGACATAGAACCAAAGACAACGAGAAACAAACCTGCAACAAAAATAGATATGTGTAAGTTAAAGGCAGATGTCGAGAAAAATCCAGACGCATATTTGTCGGAAAGAGCGGAACATTTTGATGTGAGTATCAGTTGTATATTTTATGCCCTGAAAAGATTGGATATCAGCTATAAAAAAACCTCTATTTCACCCAAAAGCAGACGAAATTAAGCGAGTTCGTTTCATGATACGAATGACCCAGTACGAGATAATGGGTAGAAATATAGTTTATTTGGATGAGAGCGGTTTTGCTATAGATACGCCGAGAACTCACGGATACTCGCAAACAGGTTTGCGTTGTTACGGACAGAAAGATTGGCATGCCAGAGGCAGGCTAAATGCAAGTGGTGCCATTATCGGTTCGGATTTGCTCACCGTTTGTCTCTTTGATACCAATATCAATTC
>MNZJ01000005.1 GCA_001873565.1 Candidatus Peregrinibacteria bacterium CG2_30_44_17
GGTTTGCTGCGGCTTCAATCGAGGCCAACCCGGGATTGGCTATCGCTGTCGGCGGTAATCCCGAGTAGATCCTTGTGTTGTATGGTGAATCTATCTGAATGTCTTCGTAAGTAATCTCGGTCTCTCCTGTTATGTAGTTGATAGTTGAGCACATCCCAAGCGTCCAGTCTGCGTCCAGCCTGCGCCATATTATGTCAGAGACAAGTGCGCGGTCTTCGGCGGTGCGTACCTCTTTCTCAATGATCGAGGCGACTATCATTACGTCTTCCAGCGTGCGGTCTCCGGTATCGATATCAGCTGTTTTTGCCTCAAAATTATCGAGTAGGCGAGTTGTGAAGTCATAAGTCTCAAACGTGTCAGCATCGAGGAAAAAAGTGTCAGGGAACAGGTATCCTTCCAGAGATGTCTCGGGCAAAAAAGTGTACATCGAGAAATCGCAGGTCTCTGTGCAGGTGATGAACGCTCCCGCGGTAATAAGCCCCTCGTTTGTCAGGGCGGCGTCGATATCCGATATTGTCCATCCTTCGATGATTGTGAAGACGATGTCTCCCGTTGCTTGGTTTGTCAGTAGCTCGATGATCTCTGTACCTGTCATCGATGGGCTCAGGCTGAATCTGCCTGCTTTCAAATCTCCTGCGAGGTCGTTTTGGCTCAGGTAATGCACGAATCCGTAACTGCTTCGGATCAGGCCGACTTCCTTTAGGGCGGATCCTATTTCCGATGCGGACTGTCCTGATTCTATCTCAAAAATGATATTAGACGTGTCATCTATATCTGCAGCCTTATTTACTGATCCGGTTGCGTTCAAATATAGGCCTAGAAGGATCAGGCCGCTTAGCATAATCGCGGGGAATATCTTGAATTTGTGCCGTCTTTTCATTGTGAAATTATCTGTTATCTGTGCCTGCTACATGCCGAATCCCATCTGTCCCATAACGTCTTTCATCTCGTCAGCCGCTATCTGTTGAGACTTTTTGATCGCCTTGTTGAAAGCCTCAAGCAAGTATTTTCCGAGCTTCGGATCGTTTCTTTTTTCTTCCGGTATTTTGACTTCTACAACCTCTTGTTCGCCGTTGATTGTTACGATTATCCCTTCGACTTCCGCTTCTATATGGAGTTTTGATAGTTTTTTCTTGATCTGTTTGGCTTGTTTTTGCAGCTTATACATATCTTTCATTTGTCCGAACGTGCTCATAAGGTTTTAGTTTAGATTTTAAGCCTTTTGATTTTAATGTATCAAAGGTCGAAAGACAACATAAGCGGCCTTCCGGTTTGAAGTAAAGCTTGCGCTTCCGGCATTCTTTATAGTAGTATTCGCGCGCTCATTTTAAATCTAAACTTTTGATATGGATACTTACAAACTGAAAGCAACCTCTCGTGATGTGGCTGTCGCAGCAAAGGTTGTACGAAACGAGGGACTTATTCCTGCCATTCTATATGGACATGGAATCGACACCGTCTCTTTGCAAATGGACTACCAAGATTTTAGACGTGTTTATCGTCAAGCCGGTAGTAACAGCGTTATTGATCTCGATATCGATGGTAAGAACCATAAGGTTCTTGTCCATCGTGTTGATGTCGAACCTGTAAAAGATACTATTACTCACATCGATTTCATCAATGTTAGAATGGATGAAGAGATTACGACTATGATACCTGTTGAGTTCACCGGTTATGCTCCTGCTGTAAAAGATCTAGCAGGTACTCTCGTACATGGACGTACGGAAGTAGAGGTACGTTGTTTGCCAGGTGCTTTGATCCACGATATCCAAGTTGACCTAAGTCCACTGGTCGATTTCCATACAAGTATAGTTGTCGGAGATATCAAATTCCCTGATGATATTACTGTCCTAGACGATCTCGAGCTTATGGTCGTTTCTGTCTCTGCACCGCGTGAGGAAGAGCCTGAACAAGAAGTAGCTCCTGCAGCAGGTGCTGAGGGTGGCGAAGCAGGTGCTCCTGCTGACGAAGGTGTTGAAGCCAAGGAGGGGGTAGGCTCTAATTGATCAAGTCATAAAGCAACTCCCTGAGCTCTTCGACAGATTTGCCTTCGGAGATCTCCTGCCGTGGCATGAGTTTTTCGCCTATTGCGATCTCAAAATTGTCGCCGATTTGCAGAGATTGTGGCATGAGGTATGTCGGCCAGTAGACCTTCTGGTTATCTTGACCGTTTGCAATGCTTAGCATTACATTCTGATTGTCTCTCGTGATGAGAGTAGCGTGAAGTAGCATGTTTTTGTTTTTTTTGAGTGGTCTTTTAAGGAGTGGATAATACATCTCTTTGTATCTGTTATCAAATCAGTACATGTAGCGCGAAATCCGAGTTGTGTTTTTATTAAAAAAAGGCTTCGTTCAGTATATGGACGAAGCCTTTTGTGCGTTTTTCTTTTCTTAGCCAAATAGGTGAACTGTAGCGATGATAGGAGCGATTATCAGAGCTATCGTGTTGATAACCTTGATAAGTGCGTTTAGCGCAGGTCCTGCAGTGTCTTTGTAAGGATCTCCCACTGTGTCACCAACGACTGCCGCTTTGTGAGCCTCGCTGCCTTTTCCTCCATGGTGCCCGTCTTCGATATATTTCTTGGCATTGTCCCAAGCTCCGCCTCCGTTTGACATCTGAATAGCCATCAAAAGTCCCACCACGATTACACCTGCTAGCAGACCTCCAAGAGCCTCAGGCCCAAGAATGAATCCTACAAGTATAGGTGCGAGTACCGCTAGAGCCCCCGGAAGTACCATCTCTTTTAGAGCCGCCTTTGTCACTATGTCTACGCAGACGTCGTACTCAGGCTTGTTCTTTCTCTCCATGATACCTGAGATCTCTCTGAATTGGCGGCGTACTTCTTCCACTACTTTGTTAGCAGCTTTTCCTACAGCTTCCATACATAGTGAGCTGAATAAGAAAGGCAGCATTCCGCCAAGGAATAGACCTATAAGAACCATGTAGTTCTCTATAGCAAAACCGAAACTTGTGCCTGTAGGGACATTCTTTGCGAGTTCTTCTCCATATGCTTGAAAAAGTACCAGTGCCGCTAATGCTGCAGAGCCGATAGCGTAACCTTTTGTCACAGCTTTTGTAGTGTTGCCGACTGCATCTAAGGCGTCTGTGTTCTTCCTTACAGCCTCGGGCAAGTCCGACATCTCAGCGATGCCTCCCGCATTATCAGTAATTGGTCCATATGAGTCTGTTGCGATTACAAGACCTGTTGTTGATAGCATTGCGACAGCCGCGATTGCGATTCCGTAAATTCCGTTCTGTAGTGACGAAGTGTCTCCGAAATAGTATGCGAGCGCGATAGCTCCGCATATAAGCAGTACGGGCATTACCGTGCTTTGCAGGCCTACAGCTAATCCTGTAATGATGTTTGTTCCTGCTCCTGTCTCAGAAGCTTTTGCGATCTTCCTGACAGGACTGTACTCGGTCGAAGTATAGAACTCCGTAATAATGTTGATAAAAAGCGTAACACCAAGACCTACAAGTCCTGCGTAGAAGATGTTCATATCGTTTAGCATTTGCTTTGTAGCAAAATAGAATCCAATCGCTGACAGAGCGCCTGTGATGAACATTCCTTTGTACATAGCTCCCATGATGTTCTCTTTCTTCCCAAGTTTTACGAAGAAAATACCTATGATTGATGTGACTACCGCTATAGCTCCAAGAAGTATAGGGTATATGATTACCGCTTCTCCCGCTGTCTCAACCAATGTCGAAGACGCCAAGATCATTGCTGCAATCAAAGTAACCGCGTAAGTCTCAAAAAGATCCGCACCCATTCCAGCGCAGTCTCCAACGTTGTCTCCAACGTTATCCGCGATTACGGCAGGATTCCTTGGGTCGTCCTCAGGAATGCCTTTCTCAACTTTTCCTACGATGTCCGCTCCAACGTCTGCCGCCTTGGTGAAAATTCCTCCACCTACACGAGCAAATAGAGAGATAAGTGAAGCACCGAATCCAAATCCAAGAAGCAAGCTAGGTGCTGTGTCTATAGGTATATTGAACGTCTGTGTGAATAGTAAGTAGAATCCTGAGACTCCAAGTAGTGCAAGTGCCACTACACAAAGACCTGTCACTGCTCCTCCCCGGAAGGCTATCAGGAACGCCTCTCCAAGGCTCCTCTTTGCTGCGTTTGCTGTACGTACGTTCGCTCTGACGCTCATTCCCATGCCGATATATCCCGCCAATGCCGAGAAAACAGCGCCTACAAGGAATCCAACCGCTACCATGTAGTCGTTGTGGTACTCTCCAGACGGTAGGGCAATCCCCAGCGTGAAGAATATAAGGATTGCAAATATGGCAATAGTCTTAAACTGTCTGTTTAAGTATGCCATTGCTCCTTGTTGGATCGAAGCTGCGATTTCCTGCATAGTTGTTGATCCCGGTTTCTCTTGCAACACTCTGATCATAAGGAAAATCGCTACTGCGAGGGCGAGAATACTCACTATAATCGCAGAAAGAAGTACGTTCATCGTTTGGTATGGTTATGGATGTAGTGATGTTTGGGTATAGAGCCCAGTATTTATATATGGAATTTTGCTTTTTAAGCGGCGGTATTTTATCTGAAAGGCTTCGAGAACGTAAGTTTCGTTACCAGAAAGAGGTTGAAAGTTTGCGAAAGTATGGTGTGAATTGTTTGGCTCGCTATGTACTATAATGTCTGTGAATTAAACATTCTTTATGGAGATTTCTCTAGATTTTGGCGGCTCTACTGTGGACATGGTCTCTTGGGATGGCGATGAAATTGTTTCTGTCTCCAGTGGAGAGAAGGGTGATGAGAAGTGGGGGAATGGTGCTCTTGGCGTCAAATTGCGCACTGCCGATAAGATTTATGTTACAGGTGGCAAGAGTCGATTTTTTGATGATGCAACTTTTGGCGTACCTATTTGCAAGGTTTCGGAGATTGAAGCTATAGGATACGGAGGGGAGTACTTAGACTGCAAGACACAGATGGTAGAGAGCAGGTTGATTGTTGTGAGTATGGGTACGGGCACGTGTATGGTGAGTGTAGACTGCAAGACACAGACTGCAGAGAGCAGATTGATCACCACTCATATAGGTGGGACGGGTGTTGGTGGAGGGACTTTTGTAGGTTTGGGTAAAGAGCTGCTGGGGATCTCCGATATTGATAAGCTTCTCGAGATAGGATCTCGTGGGTCATCCGGTGTTGTCGATATTGCCGTATCAGATATTGTTGGTGGCAATATTGGTCGTGTTTCGGGTGATGCGACCGCTTCGAATTTTGGCAAACTTGCAGGTGAAGTAGATTTCAAAAAAGAAGATCTTGCGGCCGGTATTATCAACTTGATCGGCCAGACGATTGGAGCTTCCGCGGCTTTCGCCGCCAAAGCCGAAGATGTTAGTAGAGTTGTGCTAATAGGGAAGCTTACGCGCGCTACTGCTATAGTGGATGTTGTTTGCGCGATTTTGCATAGCTTTGATATTGAGTGCGCTATCCCTGAAAATGCTCCTTATGCTGTTGCGATAGGGGCCAGGATTGCGTACAATTCCTCTTGTTGAGATCTCTTGTTAATTCTTAATACAAAAACGAAATGACCGAACATCACACCATGCACTATCCTAATAACGCTGACGGCTGGAAAAAAGAGATTACCAAGGCTTGGGATATTATCCGTCTTGATGAGAAACAGATGCAATCTGTCGCTGCCGATGAGAAAAGTATGGGTCCTGCAATCGCTTTTATAGTTCTTGGATCTTTGTGCGTTGGTCTTGGTAATTATATCTTCCCTCAGGAATTTTTCGGCGTTATGTATCGGCCCGGAGTAGCCACCATTATTTCAAGTACGATTTTTGGTGCTATCTTTCGCGTTGTCGGTATCGCAGTTGTCAGCTTGATCGCTCAGCATGTTTTCAAAGGCAAAGCTCAGGTCGCCGAGTTCCTTAGAGTTGCCGGATACGCGGCTATTCTTAGCGTTCTTAGCCTTGTTCCGATGTTGACTATTGTAGCCGGTTTGTGGTCTCTTGTTGTTGCTTTCAACATGCTAAAGAGCGTGCACAAGCTTGATACCGGAGGGGCTATTGGAACCATGGTGCTCGCTATGGTAGCAGGTCTCATCGTCGCTTTTGCTTTCTCATTCCTGTTCGTTGGCGCGATGGGTTCTTATATGATGTACTACTAATACATGTTTTCAGCTTCGGAAATTAAGGCTCTCAAGGGTAAGCGCAAGATTGTTGCCTTGACCGCCTATGATTTTTTGATGGCTAAGCTTCTTGATGAAGAAGGAGTTGATATCATCTTGGTTGGAGATTCTCTTGGAATGGTTGTGTATGGCGAAAAAGATACCAAGGGCGTGTCGATAGATGACATGATCCGTCATACCGGTGCTGTGATGAATGGTGTCAGTAAGGCGCTCATTGTTGCGGATTTGCCTTATGGATGCGGTTTCGATGAGGCGAGATTGATTCGTGATGAGCTCGGGATCTCTTGTGTAAAAGTTGAGGGTCAGCCCGATCTTGTGAAGGCTCTCTGCGCTGACTCGTTTGATGTTATGGGGCATGCCGGGCTCAAGCCACAGCAAGCTACCGAGTTTCGTGTGCAGAAGGAGTTTGCCGATGAAGCTTATGCGATTGAGCAGGCAGGTGCTTTTTCTATCGTCCTTGAATGTGTTCCCGCGGAGATGGCGGCAGACGTCACCTCTCGGCTTAATATACCTACTATCGGTATTGGCGCAGGCGCAGGTTGCGATGGGCAGATTTTGGTTTTGCCCGATATGCTTGGAATGAACAAGGGTTTCAAACCCAAGTTTTTGAGGGAGTATGCAAACCTTGATTCTGCTTGCAGACAAGCCGTAAAGCTGTATAAGGAAGATGTGATTTCTGGCAATTTCCCGTCTCATAATGAAAGCTACTGACTTATCTCTAATATGCAGGTTTTAAAAACAATCAGGATCACTCAGCAGATGATGTCGCTGATCCGCCTCCAGGGGCAGACTATCGGTTTTGTTCCGACTATGGGGTCTTTGCATGCTGGCCACATGAGTCTTATTGAGGCTGCTCGAGAGGAATGTGACGTCGTTGTTGTCAGTATTTTTGTTAATCCTACTCAATTTTCCAAGGATGAGGATCTTGAGAATTATCCGCGTGATATTGAGCAGGACAAATTACTGCTGGAAAGGGCCTCGGTTGACTACCTATTCTATCCCGAGGTTTCCGAGATGTATGATGGAGCAGATGCTACTGCGTTCAAGCTGCCTGAGGATTTGATCTCATGGGGTTGTGCTCCTTTTAGACCCGGTCATTTCGAAGGTGTTGCGCAAGTTTGCGCAAAGCTTTTCAATATTATCACTCCTAACAAGGTTTATTTTGGGCAGAAAGATTATCAGCAAACCTTGGTTATAGATCGACTAATTAAGGATCTAAATTTCGATATTGATTTGCGCGTTATGCCGACGGTTCGCGAAAGAGGAGGGCTCGCTATGAGCTCTAGGAACAAGTATCTGGGCAAAGAGGACAGGAAGTCTGCAGAGGTTCTGTATCAGGCGCTTTTGGCTGCTGTCAAAACCGGTTCACTGGAAGAGGGGAGACATATTGTCTCTTTGGAACCCAAAGTTCAGCTTGAATATTTCGAGATTCATGATGGAGTCGCACTTTTGGCTGCTAGAATAGGGGATGTCCGACTTATTGATAATGTTGTGATCGAATGATTAAATCCTATTTCCAAGGTAAAAAAATAGTTGTCGGCGTTACTGCCGGAGCTGCGATTTACAAATCTCTCGACCTGATTCGTAGTTTGAAAAAGCAAGGTGCCGATGTTTATCCCGTGATGACGCGTAATGCTGCTACTCTTATTTCGCCGCAGCTCTTTAGCGCGATATCGGGGAATCCGGCACTTGTCGAGATGTTCTCGGTGGAGTCTGAAATGGGGCATATCAACCTGCAGGATATGGACGCCATTTGCGTCGTGCCGGCTACTGCTAATCTTATTGGTAAGGTTGCAAACGGTCTTGCCGATGACCTGCTTACGACTACGATTCTTGCTTCCTCAGCGCCGATTCTTATTGCTCCGGCGATGAACGACATCATGTGGGGCAAAAGCGTTGTGCAGCAGAATGTGCGCAAGCTGCGAGATATGGATGTCACTATTTGCGGTCCTGATGTTGGAGAAATGGCTTGTGGAAGCTATGGAGAGGGGCGTATGGCTGACGCACTGGAGATTTTGGCTTATCTGGAGAGGCTTTTTGTGCCAAAAACCTTAAAACATAAAAAAGTCCTTGTGACTGCAGGTCCTACTCGTGAATTTATCGACGATGTTCGATATATTACTAATAGATCCAGCGGCCACATGGGTTACTCGATAGCCAAGGAAGCTTGGCTCAGGGGTGCTGAAGTCACTTTGATATCAGGGCCCGTCGGTCTTACGGACCCTTATGATATGAACATTGTGAAAGTTCAGACGGCAGATCAAATGTTTGCCGCTGTGCGCTCCACTTTCCATGAGTGTGATTATTTCTTCTCTGTGGCTGCTGTATCGGATTTTAAACCAGAGAAATCGAAAGGTAAAATCAGTAAGGCTGATGGTCCTTTGCAGGTTACTCTAGTACAAAATCCTGATATGCTCGAGTGGTGTGCTGGCAATAAAAGTGTCGGTCAAACTGTTATTGGATTTGCTCTTGAAGATGGATATCTAATGGAAAGGACCCACCAGAAGCTTATTCGTAAGCGGTGCGATTTTATGATAGGTAACGGCCTTGGTAATATGGAAGCCGAGAGCGGATATGTTGTTTTTATGTATCAATCGGGTGTCTA
>MNZJ01000020.1 GCA_001873565.1 Candidatus Peregrinibacteria bacterium CG2_30_44_17
GTTTTGATAACCCTTATTGAGATGCCAAGTTTAACGGCCTAGGAGTGGCGGCAGCCTAGTATCTGTTCACACTAAAGCTCTATATCTGACAGGAATAAGCTGTACCCCTCCTTGGAGTATGAGTCTTTTTTGATTTTTCCCGCTATCTGTACAGTACCCCTGATTTCTTGCTCTGTAGCCGGGCTATTAAATCTGATAGCTGACAGCTCCGTCCCTCCGAATTCTCCGTGTATTTTCAGATGTTTACCATCTCCACCAACCATCTTGGTATTTTTGACATTGAACCCCTTTAATAGAAATTCCGGGTGTGGATTTTGTTCGCCGAATGGCTTCAACCTCTCTAAATCTTGAACAAGGTCATAATTCAGCTCGCCAGGCGTCAATGCGCAGTCGATAACAAGCTTTCTTGGTGGAATGTCTATGTCTTGCATCAAACCTTGCAATTCCGCCTTGAAATGATCGAGGTTTTTTGACTGCATTCTTAATCCCGCAGCCTTCTTGTGCCCGCCGTACTCCTCCAACAAGCTATCTACCTTCTTGAAAGCTTCGGTGATATGAAAGTACTCATGTGACCTTGCAGAGCCGGTGAGGATGCCGTCTTTTTCGGACATTGCTATGGCTGGTCGGCCTGACTTTTCACTGATCCTCCCAGCGATTAGCCCCAAAACTCCTTTTGGCCATGCACCAATTACAAAAATGATCTTGTCGTTTCCGTCATAAAGAAGATCGTCCATTATCCCTCCTACAAGCTCCTGTCTTTGCCTATTTATACTATCTAATTTCTCCGCCAACATACCAACGTCGTTGTCATCAGAGATCAGAAGTTGTGCCGAGATATAAGGACTGTCCATCCTACCTGCCGCGTTGATTCTTGGACCTAATTTGTAGCCTATCAAATCACTATCCAGCGACATCAGATCTTCTTCTCTGATCTGTGCTATTTTTTTTAGCGCGGCAAGTCCAGGCCACTTGGTATGCACCATTTTTTGCATTCCAATTCTTGTGATCGCCCTGTTTTCGGAAAGCATAGGTACGATGTCAGCAACAGTACCTATCGCTGCCAGATCAAGGTATTTTTCGGCCTCTGTGCCCAGCAAACCGGCAACTAACTTGTAAGCTACACCAGCTCCCGAAAGATGCCTAAATGTATATCCTATTTTTGCATGCAAGATCGCATAAGCCTTAGCAGGCTCAAGCGGTATATCGTGATGGTCTGTTATTATAGTGTCTATACCTGCAAATGACGCTTTTTCTATTTCTACTGGGCAAGCTATGCCGCAATCAACAGTGATGATTAGTTTGACGCTTAAGCCTATGAATTCATCTATAAATCCGACACTTAGACCATATCCGTCATTCTCCCTATGTGGGATGCGATATGAGACTTTTGCCCCCAGCTCTTTTAGCGCTCTTACTATGAGAGCCGTACCTGTGACTCCATCCGCATCATAATCACCAAAAACCATTATTCGTTCGCCACTTGAAATCGCTTTTTTTATCCGCTTGACCGCCTTCTCCATATCCGGGAAACCCCACGGATCATGTAGCTCCTCACTTCCTAGATCGCTTTCATTCAAATCTCTGTTTTGGAGCACCTTTTTGAAAGGCGACAACCCATGGCTGGCATTCTTCACCTCCCACTTGTATCCAAATAATGACACTGTTTTGTAGTTTGTAGTTATTTCTTCTTTTTCTTCTGTTTCTCCTTGTTTTCTTTCCACTTCTTAAGGGCTTCCTCCGCTGTCTCCGCTTTGTCGTCACCAAAGACCCATGAATGTCTATCTATCAGCTTTTGCGTAATATCGTCCATCACCTCTTTCATTGTAAACAGCCCCTCTTCCGAAGCTATTTGACTTACCATCACTATCTGAAAAAGCAGGTCTCCTAGTTCTTCGCGCAGGTTCTCGTAGTCTCCTTTTTTTACAGCATCAAGTACCTCTCCCGACTCTTCTTCCAATCCTTCCATCAGAGACTCTATTGTTTGTGCCCTATCCCAAGGACATCCGTTATCTGAACGGAGCTGGATTGCTATATCTATTAGTCTCTGAAAAGAGGTTTTCATTTGATAGGACTTAGGACTTAGGACTTAGGGTGTAGTGAATGGAGTCCGCTTCTTCCGGGGTTATCCAATATATCTCATCGTCTCGCCTGAACCAAGTCATTTGCCTTTTTGCGTAATTTCGCGTGTTTTGTTTGAGCTCTTCCAAGCACTTATCAAGACTCGACTCCCCGTCTAAATACGGAAAAAACTCCTTATACCCAAGGCCTGTCATTGCCGGCAAATTCCTATCATACCCTTCTGCAAGTAGTGTTTTTATCTCATTCAATATCCCTCTGTCTATCTGTTCATCCACCCTTGCATTTATACGTTCGTATAGTGCGTCGCGATCTCTTTCTATACCTATTTTGAAAGTTTCGTATGGAGGTTCGCCACGCCTGTTACCTTTTGGCTTATTTGTCTTAAGGTTGATCTCCAGCGCTCTTATAAGGTAGCGGTGATTGTTTGGATGAATTTTGGATGCCGCAAGAGGGTCCAGTTCCGATAGCATCTTATGCAGAGCTTCCGCTCCCTTTGCCTCCAGTTCTTGTTCGAGTTCCTTCCTGAGGTGCATATCAGGCGGTGCATTATCAAGTTCGTAATTGTCGGCAATCGCATTGATATATAGCCCTGTTCCACCAACAATAAACGGGATTTTGCCTTTTTTCAGGATGTCTTTTATGGAGAATGTCGCCTCTCTCACGTAATCCGCCATAGTATATACTCTGTCCGGATCGCACACATCAAGCATATAGTGTTTCACCCCCTGCATCTCTTTGTGAGAAATTTTATCCGTACCGACGTCCATACGCCTGTAAATCTGTCTAGAATCTGCAGATATTATTTCCCCATCAAATCTCTTGGCAAGATTCACAGACAAGCCTGTCTTCCCTGAAGCTGTTGGCCCCAATATTATAATCAGAGGTGGTTTTTCTTTAGGTTGAGACAGGAAATCTCCTAGTTTTGACAGTAAATCGCTCATATTTATCCGCATTTTACCTTGACTTTGCTCTCTATCAAAGTAGAATACGCCGTGGTCGCAGACAGCAGGCCAAGCTCCCGAAGTGAGACTTGATAAGCCCTGCCGAGACAAAAGAATTCGGTCCTTTTATACCCTTTTCTTTGGGTCATGTCTCAAATGTCTGCGCATACAGTTTGAGACTTTTTTCAGTTTAGCGAGTGGGAAATTGTTTTATCATCAATTAATAACTAAATATTCATCATGGCAGTAACAAGACATAAAAAACTGGAGATCTTGACTGACCTGAAGGAGAAATTCAAGTGTGCCAAATCGGTTGTATTCACAACTTACAGTGGCCTATCCGTAAAGGATCTCTCGAAGGTACGTTCGGCTCTACGTGCAAACAATGTGCAATGCAAAGTCGCAAAGAAAACACTGATCAACATAGCTGCACAAGACAATGGCTACAACGAAGTGCCTTCCGAAATAATGGAAGGAGCTATTGCCGCTATTTTTTCCGATGACGAGGTCACAGGTGCAAAGACTATTGCGACATTATCCAAAGAGTTCAACGCCCTTAAACTGCTCGGAGGTCTTATGGATGGCGAGGTACTTTCTATCTCACAGGTCGAAGCTCTTTCCAAGATGCCTTCGAAAGAAGAACTACTTGTAAAACTTCTTGGCAGTATGAAGTCACCAATGAGTGGACTTGCGAACAGCCTTGCAGGAGTTACAAGGAAGCTTGTTTATGTCCTTGAGGCTCATCGATCTAAGCTTGCTGAGACTGAAAGCTAATATCTGTTTATTATTCATTCAAATATTCTAACCCATTATTACAATGACGGAAGAAAACACTACTCCAGCTGAGGAAGCTAAGGAGGAAAAGAAAGAATCTGTAGAACTTTCCAAGGACGCTCAAAAGGTTCTGGACATGGTCAAGAAGATGTCTCTTATGGAGGTAGCTGACCTTGTAAAAGCTATGGAAGACGAGTTCGGCGTTAGCGCTGCCGCTCCTGCTATGATGGCCGCTATGCCAATGGCTGGTGCTGCCGGCGACAATGCTGATGCTGCCGAAGAGAAGAGTTCTTACGATGTAGAGCTTACATCTGCCGGCTCACAGAAGATCGCTGTTATCAAAGTCGTAAAAGAACTTTCTAACCTTGGTCTAAAAGAAGCGAAAGATATCGTTGATGGTGCTCCAAAAAACGTGCTTGAAGGAGCTAAGAAGGAAGACGCTGAGGCTGCGAAGACTAAGCTGGAAGAAGCTGGTGCTACTGTGACACTTAAGTAGTAGGAAATAGTCTACAGGAAATAGTTAAGGTGGGGCCACGATGTGTGGTCTCACCTTTTTTATGTATGTACATAGCCGAATTAGCATAAAATGGCAGTAAATTCCAAAGGTTGTTTTGCCATATGACCGCGTTGGCAAAAGCCTAAAGTAGCGCTGCTACTAGTCGTTGTTGCCGCCTTGCCATATGGACAAACAGCCTCCGCTCTTTATGTCATTTTATGCTAATTCGGCTATACAAGGGGTTGCTCTTTCCCTGTTTTTAGGGTACAATATATAGATAAAAATAAATACAAAACCATGGCTGACAACACTACGCCTAATAAAAAGAAGCTCTTCCCTCAGCTCAAAAAGCAGGACGAGGTGAAGGCCGCAGATGCCACTCTGGAAGCCACGAAAGAGGCTCCCGAGGGCAATGTCTTTACTAATCTTTTCGACGAGGAGAAAGGCAAAGAAAATACCGAAAATGATGTCGCCGATTCTGTAATGAAAAAGTCCGGAATCAAGGGACCTATCTTAGGGCCTAAGCCAAAAACCGACAACTTGAATCTTCCCGAGAAACCATCTTCATTCGGAGGCAGCATGCTTAAACTTGTTGTATTCCTGTGGCTACTCTTGCTAGTAGGGTCTTATGTCACTACTACTGCGAGCTTTGACGTTGCGGGTCTTAACCAGACTTTGGCTTCCGAAAGTGCGCTTGACGAACTGATGACGGCTCAAGCCGAACTGAATGCGGACAACTATCTGGTTGCTTACTATTATCTGGATAGCTTCGCCTACATGGCTGACTCTTATCTGTATAAGACCTCTCAATATGAGTCCAATTATACGGCATCGAACACAAAAACGACTCTGGAAGCTGATTTGAGTGAACTTTCAAGCGACATGATGGTCGCTTTGGAGATGGCGCAAGATCGCTTAAACCAAGGTGTTTCGCCCAAAGGCATCACTATCGATTCCGAACTTTCTACAGATGTTTTGTTCAAAGAGGCTACTATGAATTATCTCGAAGCAAAAATTAGCGCGCTATCATCAGGAGCTTCCTCGTCAGATGCCGATGTGCAACTTGAAATCAGCGGAATGAATGGAGCACTATCTCTACTAAAAAATTCGGCTTTTGTGAAAGAGGTTCTGTCCGCAGACATGGATTCAGTCGCGGAAATCGTTGATGGTCTATCTGAGATCACTCAAGATAACTTTACCGTTATTTCAAAAATCAAATCCGATAGGCAGAAATGGTCTGAAATAATTCAAGAAATACAAACTATTACTAAAAAAGTGGACCCGCTTTACGGAAGTTCTGTCGCAAGTGATATCAGCTACTCCGCTTATGGTTTTGATACTCTCAATAAAACTATCTCGCTACAAGGTAGCGCGATTACAGACGATTCCAGGAACTTCACGCTGATCGTTAATCTTATTGATGCATTAGAGCAGTCACCACTATTTATGAATATTGATGAAAGAAGTTTCTCTAAGAGTGATTCTTCCAATGCAGATAATGAGTACCAGGCCAAATTCCGGTTGGAGTTTGAGATACAAGAAGGCGAAGATTCACGCGATGCAATGTTTACGTTGGATAGTAAGACGCAAGTGAATAGTCAGGAGTCAGTAGTCAGTAGTAGTGAGGGCGAGGAACAAGACACAGAGGATGAGGAAGTGGCTTCTGACGACGCAGACAGCAAGACACAGACAGCAGATGAAGATGAAACTAGTGACGAGAGTGGAAGTGGCAGTACTTCTGATGATGAATCTTAATAACCTTTTATAAACAACATGGACAAAATAAAAAACAAAATCGAGACCATATTGTCGCTTGTGCTACTAGCTGGGCTTGGGATTTTTGGTTTTTTAAGGGTTACCGCTTATCTTGATCTATACAACTATAATATAGATCTTGCAGCTTCTACTATTGAGGTAGAAAGCAGCGTTAATGCTATCGCAACCGAGCTAACCGAAGCTAAACTTGTATTTCAGGATTCAAATTCCGCGAAGAACGAGGAGATCGCCGGAGTTTTTCCTGATAACGAAGATATCACTTCTCTAACAAGAGCTTTTGATGAGTTCTCTGTCGCTAATAATTTTTCAAACAATCCTTTCTTTATAAGTAGCATCAATTATAACGACAGTGATGAGTCAGATGATGGCAAGTACATGGTGCTTCCTTTTACAATGAAGGCTTCCAGCAGCGAAAACAATTTTTACAAATTTCTTGAATACATAGAGACGTCCGGAAATTTGGACAATCAAGTAAGGCTTATGGGTGTTGATGGAATATCCATTAACTTAGCCACTGACGATGATGTCCTTTCTTATTCGCTAGAATTGAATGCTTACTTCCAAAAATAACGAATGGCTGACGACAAACTTAAAGAATTACAGGATTCGATAATTGCCGGGAATATTCCTCAGCTTGTGCTGACATCCCTATCTTATGCGATCAATAGCCGCGCTAGTGACGTGCATCTTGAGCCTGAGAAAAATCTCGTACGTATGAGGTTCCGCGTTGATGGCGTTCTGCGCCGTATCGTTGAGTATCCTCCAAACATACATCCTGCAGTCGTATCGCGTATTAAGATTATGTCCAACTTGAAAATTGACGAACAGCGTATTCCTCAAGATGGACGCAGTCAGGTTACAACCCCTGATGGTCGTGAAATGGATCTTCGTATTTCGACTCTTCCTACTGTTAATGGAGAGAAAGTCGTAATGCGTCTTCAAGATCAGTCACGCAAGATTCCAGATCTCCCTGAACTTGGTATTGATGGCTCAGCCCTCAAATGTATAGAAGAGAGTCTTGCAATGCCTAACGGTATTATTTTGACAACAGGACCTACCGGCTCTGGCAAAACTACAACTCTTTATTCAGCATTAAGTCGTGTGAACAGCCCCGAGGTCAATATCCTTACTATTGAGGATCCGGTGGAAATCCAAATGGACGGGCTTAATCAGAGTCAGGTACATCCTGACATTGATTATACTTTTGCATTCGGTCTTCGTACCGCTCTACGTCAGGATCCCGATATCATAATGGTTGGTGAGATCCGTGACCGCGAAACTATCGATGTAGCTATCGAAGCTTCTTTGACAGGTCACTTGGTGCTTTCGACAATTCATACGAATAGCGCCGTTGAGACACTTACACGTATCGACAACATGGGAGTTCCTCCTTTTTTGATGACTTCTACGATTAATACTATTATAGCTCAAAGGCTTGTAAGAAAGGTTTGCGAACATTGTAGACAAGAAATACAAGTACAAGACAGTACGATGGAGATTGTAAAATCCGCTCTTGCCGATCTACCGGCCAACGATGATATCGACCCAGCTCTTATTAAGAATCCTAAATTTTATGAAGGCAAAGGTTGCGATCAGTGCGATGGAGTTGGTTACAAAGGCCGTGTCGGTCTTTATGAAGTACTCCATATGAATAATGAATTACGCAGACTTATACTCAAAAGAGCTTCAAATCTTGACATAGAAGCTGCCGCCAAGAAAACCGCAGGCATGGTTACTCTCGAACAAGCCGGAGTTATTAAAGCCTTGCAAGGCATGACAACGCTGGAGGAAGTTTATAGGGTAGCAAGACATGAAGAGCAAGACACAGACAGCAAGACACAAGACACAGAGAACAAGACACAAGACACAGAGAACAAGACACAAGACACAGAGAACAGTGAGCAAGTTGCGCCGATACAATCCGCAGGTGCGACCGAAGAACCTGCAACAACACCATCATCTTAATCTTTTATTAGCGATATGCCAGAGCAGCAACAAGAACAAGAAGTTAGAGTGGATATTGGCCTCAGCCCTGAAGATGAAGCTAGGCTTAAGGCGCTGAATGAAGCCTCTCCGATGGATGATGATTTTGTCTCTTCCAGTGGCAACGTTTTAGTCGACTTGTATTCCAAACTAAATATGTACCTGCAATCTATGAACAAGATTAAGATTGCGGACAAGGTGACTTTTTTTGAACTTCTATCCGTGATGATCAATGCAGGCGTTCCGCTTGTTAGAGCTCTGTATGTGCTTAGCGATCAAGTCCAGAACGTAAAGCTCAGACTTATTATCAGAGACATGGCTAAGAAAGTCGAGAAAGGAACAAAGCTTTCTGACACTATGAATAATTTCCCAAAAGTTTTTGGTGAAGCCGAGGTGGGCATGGTGAGAAGCGGTGAAGCTACCGGCAAACTCAACAAAGTGCTTAGGCAGATCGCAGACCAGACACAGAAAAGCGCGAGTCTTCTTAGTAAAGTTAAAGGCGCCATGATCTATCCCGCCGCCATTATTTGTATAATGATTGGTGCGTTAATAGTGATGCTTGTCGTAGTCGTGCCGAAAATCTCAGATATCTTCAGTCAATCCGAAACAGAGCTCCCCACTTCCACAAAAGTACTTATCGCTATGAGTGATACGGCAAAAAATTCTTACGTCGAAGTTATCATAGTCGTTACCATTCTAGGTCTGGCTTTTTGGCTTTTCAAACAGACCAAAACAGGCAAGTATCAACTGGACAATCTTTTGCTGCATATGCCTATTTTTGGCCTTATGCTGAGAAAACTTGCTGTTTCCAGGTTTGCCAGAAATCTTGCAAGCTTGATGCAAAGTGGAATCCCTATAGTCAGAGCTCTTGAGATCAATGCGAGTGCCGTTGGCAACGAGGTTTACAAGAAGAGGATTATTATGGCTGCAGAAGATGTCGCCCAAGGCATACCTCTTGGTGAAAACTTGAATGATTCAAAATTCCTATTCCCCGAAATGGTCGTATCGATGATCTCTATCGGCGAACAAACCGCGAAGGTTGATGAGGTCGCGGAAAAAATCGCCGCTTATTATGAAGAGCAAGTTGATGACATGATTAGCGGACTTAGCAAAATGCTTGAGCCTGTAATACTGGTCGTCATGGGTCTTGGAGTCGGAGGGCTTGTTGCCGCGGTAATGCAGCCTATCATGAATCTTACGGACGTAGGGAAATCGTTGTAAGAATTCGCTCGACCATGGCATCGCTTCCTGTCTTTTTCGACCTAGCATGTACGGTCTCAAAAGACTATGAGCTAATTCTTACAATGATTATTTATGCCGCTCAAATGGTTTACTTTCGCGGAATAAAAAACGATATTTGTTAAAAAAGTTTGCGTACTGAGCAGCTCTTGGTATAATTGCAAACGGTTTCAATAAAATATTTAACAAATACACAAATGAACAAAAAAGGTTTTACCTTGATTGAGCTACTTATCGTAGTCACTATTATCGGCATCTTGGCTGTTGCCCTGGTTCCAAGGATTATCGGTGGAAGCTCATCAGCCAGAGATTCCAGAAGGATGACTGACGTACAGACTGTTGCAAGTGGTCTCGAGTATTACTTGCTTGAGAATGGTAATTTTGAGGACATAGGTTCGGCTGGCAGTCCGGTTTGCGCTACGACTCTTGCATCAAGCTTATCTGGATTTGTAAAACAACTTCCTGCCGACCCCCTAGATACACAAGTTAATAATGGTTTTGGATCCTCTTGCACAGGTGACTACGCAGTGTTGTTCATGACCGATAGCTCAAGCAATCTAAGCAGATATGCTATCGCAGCTCGCATGGAGGCTGCCGAGGCAAATGACGAAGCTATTTACGACACCCCAAGTTCTGCAAGTGCATACTCTTCCTTCACTCCAACTGCTTTTACCGATTCCTCTACTCAGACTCCTTATTACGTAGCTTACTAGAGTTTACCGATATTTAGAGCCCTCGTCACTTGTTGGCGGGGGCTTTTGTTATGTTAGGATTTAGGACTTAGGATTTAGGGATTAGTGAATGGAGTGTTTTTTTAGGATTTAGGACTTAGGATTTAGGGTGTAGTGAATGGAGCGCTCCTTACAACAGATATGCGCTATCTGTAAAGTCGTTTCGCCTTAACAGGTTGGAAATGTCTGTTTTCCGATTTGTTTCAAACCTGTTGTATCAGATATAATTAAAGTTGGAATTTTGCACACAAAAACAAAACTTACAGGTTAAATGCTTGTTTCTTCTCCTTTAAAACGGGTCCTGACGAGTTGGCTGATTGTCGCCTTTCTTGCGTCGCAGCTACTTACTTTTGATATGTCTTACGGTAAGCCTGTGATTGAGGAGTATGGGATAGTTGCCATACTTGTCGATAGCTCCGTGTACAATGACACGACCAGTTATGATGGACTTAGAGATGATTACGGCTCGTATCTTAGTGGTGACGACACTCTTCCTGAGCGTATAGACAGATACGCTTATGACGTTCAGTCTACGCTCGGCATGACCAAGTCCATTATTATTCAAGTGCAGCCTGATGATACTCCTGCCGACATCTCCTATGCTCTCGAGAGGCTCTACTTTGACGGAGATGGAACCAAGAACGAGAAGAACCATCTTGTCGGAGTTGTCGTTGTCGGCGATGTGCCGCTTCCTGTCGTTACCAAGGGCGGAAATAAGTTTCTAAGCATGCTGCCTTATACCGATTTCGAGGATAAGATTTATATATTCAATCAGGATACGGGAGATTTCGAGAGAAACAGTGCGGCAGAGGAGCTTGCTCCCGAGGCTTGGCATGGCGTAATTGTGCCACCATCAGATGACGTTGATACAGCGCATGGCCAGTTAGCTGAGTTTTTTGACAAGAATCATTTGTACCATTTGGGAGTTGCCGATTATGCGGATTTTGATCAAAAACTCTTCTATGGAGACATGATTGCAGAGGAGAAAGCCGTATCCGAAAATGGCTACGCGTCTTATGACCGCTTCACCCAATACTGGGAAGAGATCGCTTATAGCAGGTACAATAAGCACCTTGCCGAAGATTTATATATAGAAGTTACCGGCGAGATTTTTGCTGACGGGAAAGACAATGACGGGGATGGACTCATAGACGAAGACCCTGAAGACGGAATTGATAATGATGGAGATGGATTTATCGACGAGGATTTTGGCGACCCTTATGTGAATATAGACAATGACCAAGACGGCAGCACCGATGAAGATGGCACCGAGGATAATGATGCCGACAATGACGGCCGCATGGACGAAGATCCGCCCGGAGACGACAACGGAGATGGATGTCCAGGTACTTGCGGCGTTGATGATGACAATGACTCACGCGATACCGATGATGACGGATGGCCTACGGGACTCGAAGTCCTCGTTGGTTGGGACCCTGATAAAAAATCCAGCCCTTTCCTTTTTCACTTACGCGATGAGGATTTGCAGGAAGAGTTCGCAAATATGTTCATTGACGAAGATCCTTTCTACTGCCCTGAAGGATATCAATGTTGGGACGATATCAGTAAGCATGACTATGAAGGCAACTTTCAGTCCGAATATATTGAATACGATTCAAGGTGTTTTGATGAATCTGGCGACTTCCATCCCGAATGGGATGATGATGAAGATGGATACTGTGACGAAGACACCGAGGAGGACAACGATGCAGACGGCGACGGACAGATAGACGAAGACCGCGGAGGCGATGAAGATCAGGAGACCGCTTTTGAGGTTTTGCCCGATGTGCAAGCTAAGAATTTGTTCGAGCAGTTTACCAATCGCTACTACGAACTTTTTGAAAAGTTGATTGCGCAAAGCCAAGACTGGACCGACTTCACCGGACGCTACTCTGCGTCTTATACGAATGAAGATGGTGGCACCTCAAGCGATCTGGACTCCCCTATGGCGCTTATCGGGAAGAAAGATGAGTTTACTCTGACTTACTTGCGGGCTGTCAACGACCTTCTTGAGGGGCAAGTTGACGACGTCGTAGACACTTTGCAACAGGATGTGTATTTCGTCGCCAATGTTGGAGTCGATATTATGATTAATTTTGAACCGCCCGAGGGAGAGGATACCGGGCCTTCGATTGTTGGGAATCCGACGTATTTCATCAATCACTCTGTGTCCGGAAGGCTTAAGCCTTTTGATATAATGATCTATGGTCAGCGTGTGACAGAGATCGATAGCGTTGAGGACTGCAGTGCTTATCTCGGAACCTATGACGAAGAAGAACGCGGATCGCAATTGGTAGCCGGATTGCGCGTCTACGATCTTGATACCGTTGGCAAGTACAAGAAGGAAGGCAAAGATTACGGAGGATGTTTCGGAAACTATTTTGACATGTCTTATTATGGTAGCTATGTCGATAGCTTGACCTTTTGCTTCCCCGAAATAGCGTCAGAACCTGTAAAGAGCAACAAAGGGACTATGGAAGTAGATCCCGGCGAAGGAGATGCCAGCCTAACTCCCGACTACAGAGCTTGTAATGACTTAAAAGAAGTCAGATGGTTTCTTGGAGATGGATTACTTACCGATTTCATTACCGATTCCAGCTTGCTTGATTCAATGTCGCATCTGTGGGAACAAGACGCCAAGGGTTACTATTACTATGCCGAGGAATTTTCCAAAGAGCTTAATAAAATATT
The DNA here is from genome assembly GCA_001873565.1 of Candidatus Peregrinibacteria bacterium CG2_30_44_17. Taxonomy (GTDB): domain Bacteria; phylum Patescibacteriota; class Gracilibacteria; order UBA1369; family UBA12470; genus CG2-30-44-17. The sequence goes on from MNZJ01000020.1 coordinate 12,711, forward strand.
CGAAGATGATCATGATGATGGAGATGACCTTGATGGAGATAACGATTACGACGAAGATGATCTCGCTGTAGAGATCGAAGAGCTTGTAGACGAACTTAATGACAAAGGCGCTTACGAGACGGCTTATCGCGACCTTGATGATATTGATTTGTTTGATAACGACTACTTGTACGAAGAACTGTCCGACTATTATGACGAAGACGACATGCCCGAGATCAATGGGAACATCACTCTAGCCGATGTGCTTGAATCTATCGGATATGACCCGGATAGCCAAGATGATTTGACAGCGTTTCTACTTGGAGATGACGACTACTTTACGATAGATATTGATGACGATGTTATAGATTCCATCGACGTATCTGTGACGAAATTTTATGTGCCCGATACCGAAGACAGCGCGTGGTTTGATCTGCCTTTTGAAGATGCTTTCGTCACGACAGAGGCTGAAGCTTATAAGATTTCGAGTGTTTACGAGCATAAGCAGCCTGCTAACGAGGTCATTACGGAGCAAGTTGAAGCTCAGTGGTCCAGGTCGCTACCTATAGACGACCCAAGACATGTTTCTTTCCAGGACCAAAATTATGAGTTCCAAGATCTTTACTATGCCAATGTATTTGACGCCGACGATGTTGCCGATTTCCAAAATAAGCTTGAAGATTTGGGGCAGGATATAGCGAGTGTGCCCGGAGGCAACGCGTATACCGATACCGTTTTGGAGTTCTTTGACGGAAGCGTAGATCAAGCCAAGCTTGAGGACGCGCTCGCCTGGATGCACATGAATATCGACGAGAAGCATGAATACATTCTCTCTCATTATCTCGGCTCTGAAACTGCTTATATTTCCGATCCATCGTCCGGATACGAGGTAGTATACTTGGTAGGCGACGGCGACCAGCAAGGATATAACTTTGCATTTAACGGATACGGCAAAGCCAATGACGAGGACCTCGAACTCGCCAACCCCGACATGAATTACGATCCTGGTGCAGCTGGTGGAAGTGGCGATGGCGAAAGTGATTTCGAACCCGAGCCGGTCTTCACATGGATTGAAATGATTCTTGCCTGGATTGACAGTCTGAGCGCCATCGGGACGAGCATTTCTATCGAGACTGCATGTAGCGGAGTTGATTACTGTGATGACGCACTTGATGGCACTGATTCCGATGACAACGGAGTGCCCGATAATGCGGATAACAGCGCTTATATACGCGCTTCTATCCCTGACGGATCGAAGCTTTACACAAATGGTATCAGTACCGTTCCGGTGACTGTCGAGATTTTGGATGAGTACGGCGAGGTCAACACGGCGGATAGTTTTACCCAGGTTCAGCTGAATGTAATATCCGGCGATAATTATGGGCAGGTCTCGAGTCAGAACCCCGCCCTTGTTGTTAATGGAGTTGCGAAGTTTGATGTCATGGCCACGACCGACCCTGGCGAGCTTTATGTGCAAGCCGTCTCTGTCAATAACGACATGAACAATTCCGATTATGTCCATATCGAGAGTACCCTAACTCACTTAAAACTCTATACATACGACCTTGAAACTTTGTCCGAAGATTACACCTATACCGTGACTGAGCTTGAAGACCTTGTGCTCATGAATGAGGCGGGTGATATTCTCGCTACGGTCAATGTCAGCAGCGGTGCTATTGATTTGCTTGATAGTGGACTTTCTCTATCCGTAGTGAGTGCCGTGGCTGATGAACCGACTCGCATCTCTTTTGATTACTACGGCGTTAGCATCGCTTATTTGTATGTTGTCCCAGACACTCAAAGTATTTCAATTATCGATGGGGAGAGAAGCCTCAGTGATCTTGTTGGCGTAACAGGAGTTGAGTTACTTGATCTTGATGAAACAGACGATTACTTCCTGCAGTTTGAACAAGGAGATGAATCGGAAGTCATTCTTTGGTACGAAGTCGATCAAATTCTCGCCTCCGCAAAGAGCAATGGACAAATCTTTACGCGAGATGATCTCGGCGTTTCCATAAAACTTATTGAGAATAATTTCGAGAGCGGATTTTATCTCGCCGTTAACGATGTTGCAGTGGCAAGGATCAAGATTGGCAGCGGAGATGACAGCGGACGTAACAGCACTATTGTTGGCAGCGCGCTAGGCAAGCGGATATTAGCAACCGATGACGCCGGAGGTTTGTTTTCGATCAACAAGGCTTACGCTTCTCAATCACAGCAAGATACCGATGGGGATGGAATTAACGACCTCTATGAATACGCCATAGGTACGGACTACAATTTGCCCGACACAGACTCGGATTCTTATAGCGACTGGGATGAGCTTCAGAATGGCTATGATCCTCTGTCGACTATCGGCGCTCCTCTTTTCTCTGATGTGAATACGAGTCATGAGGCTTATTACGATATCTTGGAACTTTACATGAGAGGGGTTTTGACAAGCTATAGCGATGGCAGTTTTAGGCCCGATCAGGCTATCAAACGCGAAGAGTTCCCCGGGCTTATGCTTGGAGGTATCTGCTTCTACTGCGATAAGTATTCCGATGAGACAAAAGACACTGTCGAAGGTGAATACAGCACCGATCCGTTCCCCGATACGGACATCTCCGAAGAGTACTACTACTGTGTTGCCGACGCGAAGAATCTGGGGTTGGTTGCCGGATACAAAGGCGGCGTTTCTTTCGGCTATTATCTTCCTCAAAACAATATCAGTGTCGCCGAAGCCGTCCGAGTGATGACAGAAGCCGCCGCTCTGCTTGATAGCTCTTATGAGACCGCCGAGTACACCGGAAGCGGGCCCTGGTATTACAATTATGTTCTTACCGCGCAAAGCCTTGGTATGTTTCCGGAAGATTACTTCCTGGAAGTCGATCATTATAGCGGAGATCGGTTCAAAGAGTGGTTTGATTCCGAAATAGCGAACAATGGGACTTTTATTGCATGGCTTTCAAAAGACATTACCAGAGCCGAATTTGCCATGATGGTCGTAAACGTTATCGAGATATACGACTGTAGACTTGACGACTCCGACGGCGACGGTATCTCCGATAACGAAGAGCTGCTTGTCTATAATACAGATCCTCTTGATGAAGATACCGACGACGGTGGCGTGACGGATTTTGCGGAAATAGTTAGCGGTACCGATCCGCTTGATGCTTCCGATGACGGCGAGTCCGATTATGAGATAATTACTACGGAAACGTCTGACGACGAGGACGGCGATGGTCTTCTTACCGCCGACGAACATCAAATCGGCACGTTGTCTTACGACCCCGATACTGATGATGGTGGCGTCTGGGATGGCATGGAGATGCTTTATGGTACCAACTCAATAGATGATCCATCCGACGATTACTTCAGCTTCGACAGCGATGGAGGAGTCTATGCCGAGGGCAGCTTGTGGCAGCGCGATTACGTTTATTCCTCAACGGACTATGTGGAGACCATCGTGACCGAGAATATTGTCTATATCGGCGAGATGCCCGCTGACGGATCTTCCGCTCTTAAACTCAGAGCTGAGGTTATCAATGAATACGGACTTATCGATAGCTCCGACAACTCCAGCGTTGTTGAATTCATCATCCTCGATCCCGGCAACGATTACGCCGAGATTGACAGACAGTACGTGTCTGTCTCCGGAGGTGTTGCCGAAACGGAGGTCGTTGCGACTACAACTTCCGGCTCCGTACAAGTTACAGCCGAGATTACGCCCAACTACTACCCTGTCTCCGATGTCGACGTGAATGTGTATCCGGGCGCGCCTGCCTCTCTTGAATTTTTGACTCCTTCCACCATCATGGCGGCGGGTGGGCTTAACAAAATGGACGGCGTACTGATGCTTTACGACCAATACGGGAACATTGCGTACAATGATCCTTATACTGTTACCTTGGATATCGATGGCGGCGGAACATTGTCAGGTCTTTTTGATGAAGATGCGACGACTGATGGCATACAAATAACAACTTTTGAGGGCTACATTGCTTTTGCCGTGACTTCCAGCGTTGAGGAGGGCACTACCATCCTCTCCGCTACGGCAAGTGATATCACGACAAGCCTTGATATAGATGTTATGACCGGCATCAACCTTGTTGTTGAAGCTGCTGAGACAAGCGTGACCGCTGACGGGGTCTCCGAATCAACTTTTGAAGTTTATGCCGCCGATGCCAACGGAGACTTGCTGAGTGGATTTAATCCCGAGGTGACCCTGGGCGTTCTTGATGATACTTACGGATCAATCAGTTCAATTGCGCAGATTCAGCTTATAAGCGGCCATGGTGAAGGGGCTTTTGTCAGCTCTACCGTCTCGGGAGATGCTTACATTATGGCATCCACTCTCGGCATTGAGCCCGGAAGTGCGATCATTACCACAACACCTGGCAATGTTCATGAACTCAGGCTTGAGACTGGCGATGGCAGCGACCTCATTATGACCGGTGAAACCAAACAAATCCTTGTTAAGGGTTATGATCAGTATGGTAATTTTGCCTACAACGACTCCAGTACATCTGTCTCTTTGAGGCTCACCGACAGCTCTGAAGATTACGGGCATATTGGACGCAGCACTACAATCCTTGCTGCCGGCGAATCATCTTTTTTGATTGCCGCAGACGACGTTAGTGGAGTTATGAATATTGTCGCTTCCGCCGATGATTTGATGTCGGGGATACTGGCTCTCAATGTCCGTAAGGAGGTTGATAGTTATGATATCGCTTCCATAGAACCAAATGTACTTTATGCGACACTGCTTGGTGCTCCCGTAGGTCAAGTCACTTACGAAGATTACTTCGCGGGATATTTCTTGTTTAATGGAAAGACCGAGGCTGTTGCTTCCCTCTTGGATTATCCTGATCCTCATAAGCGACTAATGCAACTGGATTCTAACGGCAAGAGCACACTCATTGAGGGTAATTTCCTTATACAAAAAGTTTTGCCAAGTACGGACTCACTCCCCACCACTCTTGTTTGGCAGGACGACCCCGAGAATCTTACATTGGCCGACATATTGGTGATATTGGATGAGGCTGCCCTCGCGAGCTCCGATCTAAGTTCCGAGACCGATCCCGGAGTCTACGTTCAACTTAGAAGTTCCGATGAGTTGTACGATCTGTATTGTGATGAAACTTGCAGCGTTCTTCAAGACGGCAACGAAGTTTTACGCGTTTCCGGCGATGGACAGCTAATCCTCTTCTCAATGGATTACACTCTGGATACCAACAATGGCTACGACTATCCCGCTATCGATTTGTTTAATGGAGGAGTTCGCATCGCCACGGTTATGTTGGCATCTGATTTTGATCAGGACGTACAAATCCTTGATAGGGATTTCGACCTTGCGGACTACAAGACCCTGTCTCCGGGCGTTTATATGAGACAACATGATACTAGTGACTATGGATTTGAAGTTTCGTTCAGCGGAAGCTCCAGTGATAATCCTATCGGTTATTATCTGGTTGATAGTTTTGCCACTCTGTCCGCGGAGCAATCACCTTCTCTCGGTTACACTTCGCTTGATTCCGCTCAAGACCAAGGAGGCATCGGCTTTGAAGGGGATAATAAAAACATATTACTATTCTCGGCCGGGAATACCGCCGGAGAGTCCAATCAACAAGCCGTATCTGAAATCGGCGTGCTTCTTGGCGATCCCACCATCTCACTTGATACAAACGAGTCCAACGCACTCGGCTATACAAAAGACATCGGCCGCATCATCCTAAATGGAGATGAGTCCGTTCAGGACATTGTTCCTCTCGACTACAACAATGACGGTCTTGAGGACCTCCTTGTTGCTTACGAGAACGGGGAGATTAAGCTGCTGCAGAATTATGACTCCGAAGAGCGGTTCAAGGACCGTGGAGATCTTCTCAATATAGTCAGTGGCATTCTGTCTTACGATCATGATGATTTTAATCTGGATGGATACGAAGATCTTATTATCGCCACCAAAGATGCTTGTATCGAAGGTGAAGTTTGCATCTATTTGTATGAAAACAACGAAGGGCAATTTGATCGTATCAATCTCGACATGGATACAGGAGATCAGGTCTACCAAATCCTTGCCGAGGACATGAATAACGATGATTATCCCGACATAGTTACTTCCGACAATGTTGGCAACATTATGGTCTTTTATAACGATTCGGGCGAAATAAAAGAGGACGGATACTTCGTCGGCAACGTTGGCGTCAAGGTTAACGATGATGACGAGTTGGGAGATGAAATTTATGTCTATTACGACGGCATGACCGAGAACGACGACGAGATCACTACTGACGATAGTTATTTTTATACCCTGTCTATCCCGGATGAAGATGGATTTGATAGTCTTTCCGGCAGCACCAGTGACTATTTTGCGGCTATTCTTGATACTGGCGTAGGCGATCTTGCCTTCTCTTCTGACGATCCTGCGATTAAGACAGAAGTTGAGTTTGTTCGTGGCGAGTATGACGAAGGACTTTATTCCATCTCCAAGAGTGGTTCTGATATTAATGGTGGGGTTATAGAGCCGGGGGACGAAGTTCAGTATACGATCACTATTGCAAATTCCGCTGCGCAAGATATTTCCGACCTGTATATCAGCGACGTCGCGCCTACCCTGCTTAATTTGGATAGTGACAGCTTTGAGTGCTTAAGCGGATGCGACTCTGGCGGCCTCGAAGTTATTGAAACTGGCGTTACCGCAAGACCGTATGCTGTGCATGGTATCGACCTTGCTGCAGGAGATACTGTCTCGATAACCTACAGCATGTATGTTCTTAATGTGCCGAAAGTTAATTTAACTATCGGAAATGATATAGATGATTACGTTTCTGACAATTACCTCGATATAGTGGCGTCGCCCGCAGGAAATCCCACCGGGCAGGTTATGTATTTCCATTCCAACGGTTCTTACATTGAGGCTGATTCCGATCGCGGACTGCTTACGCTGTTTAGCGGTCTCAGAGTTATCAATTACACCGAGGCCAAATCGGAACCTGTCTCTGCCGATGAAGTCAGTCAAAATATCATGGATTCTATTTTCGCTGATGCCGGGCTCGACGGCCTGGATCTTGAGACCGATCTTGACGAGGATGGCACGCCCGATGCCCTACAAGGAGAAGATGACGAACTGCCCGAGTCGGTAGAAGAGCTCAAAAACACAGGAGGAACCGATGCCGACGAAGATGGGCTGATTGATAGTTGGGATCTCTCATCTGCTGTTGCGGTACTCGCTGACCAAGCCTTGAGTGCTGAGGCTTCGCTGGAAGTTGACGGAGGCGATGTCAGTTTGGACCTCAATGTCGAGCTCATTTCTGACGATTTGGCGAATGCTATAAACGGCGTTCTGTCTTCCATGATATGTGGAGGCGGATGTATTGCCGTACCTCTCAACGTAGCTTTCCTGGCTACCGGAATGTTTAATCTGTATGGCATACCTGCCGGTTACGACCCCGGATTTCCCGTTTTCGGGACACTTAACGCCTTGCCTCCGGTTTGTACGGGATTCTTTTGCGACGTGCCAATATCTCCTTTCAGGCTTTATTTCTCGATCACTACGACGCTTGGAACTGCCATGGCGATATGCGTTGGACCGTATCCGCTTGGTCAGTGTTGGGCTTTTAATTTGCCTATTTTGCAGATGACCGGTATCTGCGACCAGATCAACATGGCTATTTCTTCCGCTTTGTCGGATGCAAGAGCTGCCGTGTCGATTGAGGATACTAAGACGATGATAATGAACTCCGTACATACCGTCACGGATGAGGATATCGCCAATGGCGGTCTCGAAAGCTATGCTCTGGATGATTATCAGATTTCGGCGTCGTTCCAAGCCAATGTTCAAGTGCCCGGATTCCCTTCCGTCATTACAAAGTGGCTCAAGAGTCAAAAAGAGGAGATCCTTGGACTTCTTGATTTGCCGGATATTTACTTTATATACCCCGATTTAGGTTCGATTGGAGGAGCTTTCAGCACCGATGCTTTTAAAGAAACTGACACGTCGGATTTGAACGGACTGACTAAGGCTCTCACTTATCTCAACAGTATGCCGCTGATACAGATCAATACGGAGACTGTTTATTTCTCCATACCGAGTCTATCGAAAGAAGAGTGGCAGAAATATCAATCCGAGTGGCAAATCTGGGTGAAAGATGCGAAGAAAGAGGTCAAGGACATTACTGATGACTGGATTGATCTTGGATTCAGCGCAGAGCTGACTCAAGTTGAAGAGTTCATAGGCAGCATGGAGGCGAATATACAGGTAATTGATGAGTACCTCGAGCTCCCGAAAGAGATCGTCAAATTCCGCCAAGCTGAGATTACCTTGGTTAAACAAATTGTTTGTTACCTCGATGCAATCATCACGTATACGGGAGGTTATTTGAAAGTTCAGATTGAACGTATCGATGCGTGGAAGAAATTTATTAAGGATATTAAGGAGGCTTTTGAAAGCTGGAGTCTGCTATTCCAGCTCTCTATAGATTACCAAGACTCTTGTGACCAATGTACGACGCAACGCGGATCGCTCATTGAGTTGCTTATGAAGCTGTTTATCTTTATACCCGACATACCGATCATAGATCTGCCGAAATGGCCTGACATAGTTATCGATGTGTCGCAAATTCAGGCAGGTGTCACGATCAGCTGGCCAGATGTAAAGTTCCAGTCCGATCCATTGATTTTGCCGGATATTCCGCCGCTTGATCTTCCGGAAATTCTTATTGGTATCAGTGGGGATATCGACTTGGGCTTGCCGGCACTACCTGTACTTCCTTCTCCCCCTAAATTACCTGAGCTGCCTGAATTACCGGGTCTGGTTCTGGTTGAGCTGCCTGATATCCCTCCTCCACCGAAGGTTCCGGAGCTCGACATAAGCATACAGATAGGTCTAAAAATCCTTGGTAATGTGATTAAAATCATATGCATGGTAAGGCAAGGCTTGATTCCTACGCCCGAGAATCAACTAAAGACCAAAATCGAGGATATTACTCAAAGACCGCTTGATGTTCTGTTCCCTTTTGACATGGGATTTTCACTTAACTTGCCGGCCATATCATTTGATTTCGTACAGCGAATAGAGATAATCGCGCGAATGAATTTGAGCGTGGAAACCGACTTTATCGTAGAAGCCGTACAAGAAGTTGCCGATATATCGAATAGTCTCAGTAATGTCGTCACAGGTACATGGAATGATGCCGTGAACACTGCTAATGATGTAGGAGAAGCTGTTGGCACTGCGGCAGGTGAAGCTGATATCGACGTTGATGTTGATGCTGGTTTTGATGCTGGTGCCGGTACTGGCGTTGATGCCGGTGTTGGTGCCGATCTAACTTACAACGATGATGATCTTGTCGATTATGCCGATAACGAGCTGCTTGCCGGACAGTTCTCTCTACTCGAGCAGGTGTTTGAAAATCTACAAAGCGATATGGACGAGTATCAAGAGACTTTGCCGGAAGAGATTCCTCTTGTCGCGACAGAGAAGTATTTGGCGCTCTCTGATCTGCGAGATTACGAGACCGTTTCCGCCGATGACTATAATGATGTTTATAATTTGATAGCCGGTACACCTACCGAATCTTTGCTCGGTCTAAAAGAACAACTGATAGCTTACGTAGACAGTAATGAGTCTATCAATTCCAATGTTGCAGACTGGGATAGCATGCAGCGGCTTCTTGTCCATAATTCCTCCGGCAATTACCTGCTCGCTGATTACGTCACTGGTGGCGCAGGATGGAGCAACGAACAGGCTATCAAAGATGGCGTCAAAAACACCCCTTCCTTAACCAGCGAGGACCTTGGATCCCTACAATCAGGTCTACTCGCTTCCGTTGATGAATTCTTCGCCGACGCGACGGAAAGCGACAGCTCAAGCGGTGATGCTTACGACTTGCCTGTACCGGTAACCGAAGGATTGTTTATTTACAATCCAGAGGAGGAGGTTAATGAGCGCCTTATCAACTACACGGCCGAAGCTAACAGGCCTACCAAGATTGTTGCTTTTGATATGGATAATGATGGAGACGACGACATCGTATACAGTTACGGCGGTGTGATTTATCTTAAGGAGAATTACGAGGACGAACCTGCCGATCTCGATACTTATACCGGCGTACCTAAGTTGGCCAGCGTTGATTATTTCTTACCGGAAATAGCCAGCGTCAATCTATTCAAAGCCGGCGAAGTCGGTAATGAAGAAGCTTCCATGAGGTTCTCGGGAGATTTGAACGAGGTTCTAACTACCGGCTCTGTCGGTTATGAAGTTAGATATTATGAGGGACTTACCGATATAGATTTGGAAAATGACCCTATTATGAAAGCGACATTGATTGTTGGCGCCGATAATGAGACTGTTCCTTTTTATGATGAAAACGGCAATGAATATGTCTTCGGTACCGAAATCACAGCATCTGATGAGCTTGGCGTCTCAAGCGCATATGACGACCTTGTCGTTGTGCCGGAAGACGGATCTTTGCTCTTCCCTGATGTTGAGAAAGGTTTTGCTTACGTCAGCGATGTCGACAAAGATGCTATCTTGAAGAATTCTTATAGTCGCACTGTCGCCTATGACAATGGCGAGACCACGGTAACCGGTGGAGATGTTCTCCATGCCCTTGAAGATAGCGAGATCACTATCGACTTGGGTGCTGATGACGATTTCACCCTGCTGCTAACTGAAAATACGATCTTCCCGATACCTACGCATTTCACCGTTGATCTTGATATCAGAGTTGAACGTGGAGGCATTGAGATTATCGATAAGTCCGAGGCAAATATCCAAGAAGAACAGACTCTTGTAACCGGTATGCTACTGTATGAAGGAGACACCATTACGACTTCCGATGGCGCAGCTATCGTAACACTTCTACACGGCGGCTCTGTTGAAGTTGCCGAAGGTCAATCGTATTTCTACAACAGTCTACTTGATTTTGACAGCCCTATGCTCACGACTTCACTACCTAATGGAACTTACTATTCTCAGGTCTTTGCTATAGATGATGATGGTAATTACTCCACGACCTCGAATACCGTCCTCCTTGCTCCGCAAATTTGTGCTGATGATAGCGACCCTTATCCGGACGCAGGTTCGTCCACAAAAGACTTGGCCGTCTTTGCTACCGACATGCTTGATGCTTCGGGATCTTTTGATTACGATTCCGGAATTATTGAATACTATTGGGATATTGATCTCGATGTTGACTCCGATGGCGATGGCAACACGGAGAATGACGCAGACTATTTCCACGACTTGGATCCTACGACCGATTATGATTCCGATGGTAATGAGGCTAACGATCGCGACGATCCGTATATGGAGATAGGTCCTTATGATGAAGTTGGAACTTACTATTTGAGACTTTGGGTAAAAGATGAGGCTGGCAATACTAGCTCTCAACTTATCACTGTGAATGTTTATGTTCCTGATATTTTTGTTGATGCCGCGTCATCTGAGACCGGCATCGTGACGGGACACATTGATCCTGTGATGGAGAATATGCCTCTTATACTCACACGTTCTCGTGACTCGATTATCACTCAAATAATAACCGATAGCGCCGATACAAATGGCAAATATTATACCGATGCCGATGGCAATTATGAGATCACCGACGTAGATCTCCAGAGCAAGGTGCTTATATTGAACAGCGCTGGTGAAACAGTAGCCGAGTTCAATCCAGATACCGGACAGGTTATTATCGTTGATGACCGCTATGCTGTCGACATCTTGCCAACAGACCTTGAGTGGCCTACGCGCCTTGTGATTTATGAAATCGCCAGTGGCACTATCTTGCAGAGCATTTTCCTTGTCACGGATTCGAATACCGACATCACTATGGAAGATAGTTCTTTTGAGTTCACTGCCGAGAGTATCTCCGACATGAGCGGCGTACACGTCAAAGTCGTGAATGATTGGGATTTTGAAATCAATCTTATCGGTGCCAGTGATCCACTGTTCCCGGGCAGTTTGGAAATAGTGAGTGGAAACGAAAGAGCAGCTCTTATCTCTTCCGATGGCAACATTTATTTACTTTCGGACGATTTCGATTTGAACCTCAAAGAATCTACCGTCTTTGAAGATCCACTTGTGATTGAAATGACTTATGCAGATGAACAGATGGCGGAAATATATATCGCTATCGATGGTGACATCGCTGAAATGACAACGTCAGACCTCGGGCTGCCTGACATGGGCAGCTTCTATGATTCTGCTCAGGATGAGGCACAAGATACTGATGGCGGAGGCATCTCAGACGAACTTGAGATCTCTTATGGACTCAACCCTCTTGACCCTGCAGACGACGCAGAGGATAACGACAGTGACGGCTTAAATAATGCTGACGAAGTGTCTATTGGAACTGATCCAAACAGCATAGATTCCGATGGGGACGGACTTTCCGATTACACGGAGTTCATTAATGATCTCGATCCTTTGACAGCTATCGAACTTCCTTTCGCTGACCTGCCTGTAGATGATGAGCTGTTCCTCGATATTTACGACATGGTCGAGAAAGGCATACTCACCGGCTATGACATTAGCGGACTTACTTATTTCATGCCCGAGAATGAGATTAATCGTGCCGAATTCACTAAGATCATGCTCGCAATCCTTTGTATTACTCCGCGTGATGAAGCGTATTTGGAGCCTAATGTTTTTTATGACATTTTGTACAGCGAGGGCAACTTGCCTTGGTATTATGATGAGACAAAAGAGGCTTACTTGCGTGGATTTATCGTCGGGTATCTCGCCGATGTCGATCCTGCAAGCGGACTTACCGCATTCCGTCCCGGTTCTACAATCACACGTGCCGAGGTCGCAACCATTATGCTCAAAGCTTTGGACGCGGAAGGATTTATCAACTTGGAAGTTCGTGACCTAATAGAAGGAGAACCTTGGTGGAATCCTTACACGGAAGCGGCGCAAGATCTCACTCCTTTCTTGATTGGCGACTCTGCAGGTGACGAGACTTATATACTTACAGCAGAGGAGGCGGCTGACCCAAATCACGTCGTTACTCGTTATGAGTTTGTCGAAATGTCTATACGCGCACTTCATGCTTACAACTGTTACACCATCGACTCAGATGGAGACGGGCTTTCCGACTGGGAGGAAGAAAACATATACGGTAGTGACCCAGCCGATCCGGACACAGATCATGGAGGCGTTACCGACGGGGAGGAGGCTTCTTTGAATACTGATCCTCTCGACGACAGCGATGATGACTGGGACGACGATACTCTTAGCAATAATGACGAGACCAATGTCTATGGTACCGATCCTAACGACCCCGATACCGACGATGGAGGAATTTGGGATGGAGTGGAAATAAATCGCGGAACCGATCCGCTGGACGCAAGTGATGACTATAGCGACCTTTATGACACTCTACTCGTAGAGCTAGATGAAGGTGTTTATTTTGTAACCGATGAGTGTTTGATATGTCCATGTCCTTCAGCAATTACCGAGGGTGCTCAAATGCAGACTGGTGATATAATTTATACAGCTATAACAAATACAGATAATACAAAAGCTTACTCAGTCAGCAATGAATATGAAGTTCAATAGAGGACTCTATAGTTAATCCCTTACTAACATTAAAATCAAAATCAAAAAATTCATTCATCAATTCGCAGAGATCATAGTTTTTATGATGATTATTGTCGTAATAAGCTTCGCTGCCACCTCGCACATAATAAGTCGCGCCGAAGAGGCCGATTCGGGAAGTAGTGATAGCACTTCGTCTTCGGAAGACCCTTCGACAACGTATGACTGTCTTGAGATTCTCTTGCCGTATTTAACCGATGCTGATGCCGAGTTTGCCGAGCTCCTTGGTAGCTCTGTAACGAGCGAAGAACCGAGCTCCGAGATCGTCGACCTGATGATTGAGAAGTACAAAGAGTATCTCGCAAATATAGAGACGACTTTTGACGAAGCTACCGCCCCACAAGAAAGTCAGCAAATTTCCGAAGTTACCGAAAGACTTGGAACATGCCAATCCAAGGTCGAAGAACATATCGAAGCGAATGAGCAAATCATGCAGGCGGAAATCACTTCTAGTTCTTACGCGAAAAAAACAACTGCCCTACTCGATGAATATAAGTGGATCAATGAGAGACTTAGAGATATGCAGGAGACTGTAGGTTATATAGGAGGATATCTAACAACGGTTGATGGACAACTGTCCGGTTTCACTAAAACATGTGTCAAACAATGAGGATTAAACTTTTTCAAAATTGGAGGACTCTACTCTCTGTCATAATTCTGGCGATATTCGTTAACTGGCAGGTTATCGACGCCGCTACAGACGAATATGATAGTATTTATGATCGGGATCATTATGGCAGCATTTATGACGCAATTATCGCTTATCACAAAGATGTTAATGATGTTTTTAACGATGCGATCGAGACTTTTGTGTCCGAAGAGGAACCTAATACGGAGTATGATCCAGACTGTCCTGATGACAATGTATCCACTTACTGTGTTTCCAGCAGAGTCGTTCCTCTGTATATAGATTTTCTTGAGGCGCTTGATGATCATTCGCAATACGCACTTGATGAGGGCGATTCTACCTCTACTATTTCCGACGTCACCGATATTGCTTCAAATCGTCTCACAATGATCGACCTTGAGAGATCTAATGCTTTTAATATTTTGGATTTTAGTTTGGCAGCTTATAACGAGTTCCAAATCATGTATCCTATTCATAATGAGTATGAAAAACTCATAAAAGATTTTACAACTTACAATAAAGAACTTGGTGGTTGGCGTACTCAGATAGCCGAGTGGCCAAGTGATTTTATCGATGTATCAACCACAGAATGCAAATGACGTTTGACCAAAAATGGGGGACGAAAATTTTGATAGCAACGGTGCTGTTTGTTTCTGTGTATATGGTGTCCGGCTATCTGCCGCAACAGTCTCAAGCCGTAAATGTTTACGGTCCAGACGATTTTTGGAGGAACTATTACGAAGGCTTGGCAGGTGAACAGTTCGAAGATGCCGGTTTTGATGATCGCGGACCTGCTTGGGATAATATTTTTGGAAATACAAAAAAAGACAATGGTAAGAACTTATATCTGCTTGTATACAAAGAACTCAAGAGCGGTCCTGCAGATGCCGCTATTGCTAATACAGCCTATTATTTCGGCTACACAGAAGATACTACTATCGATATTATAGACGGGAAGCTACATGAGATTGTAGAGTTTGATGCTTCTGTCGCGCAGTATGATGTAGAGCACGATCTTCTGACGCTCCAAGGCGCCATTGATAAATATAACGCTATTTACGATTACTATGATCAGCAACTCGCTATAGAGACGATGAGTAGTGAACTTTCCACACAGGTGAAATTGCAAGAGATGTTCGCAAATGGAGACACGTCAGACTCTGGATTTGATCTAATCGTTGATTTGCAAAGGATTGAATATATCCTATTTGGAGGCGCCAATGAAAGCGGCTATGGCACTAGCGGTAGCGGTGGAATGGATTTGGGTAGTGATGCTGGCAGTAGCAGTGAGGAATCCGACGATAGTGAGGATATTTCAGATGATGACAGTGGCGATGGCACTGCTGAGGACGGCGAAGCAGCTGCAGCAGAAGCCGATAGTGAGATTCCTGTGTCCTCTGACGAGCCTATAGATGATAAGACTATATGTTTTGAAGATAATGACCTCAATCAGGCTTTTTCTGATTTTATTGACATTGATGATTCACCATCTGATTCTTCTGCAAAAGTGAAGGTCTCTACAGGTGGAGATACTGGCGATACTGGTGGAGACACCGATGGCGACACCGGCGATAGCGGAGATTCAGGAGGTAGTGGCATGGGTGACGCGTCTGCTCTTTCTGCTCCTCCAGCTGGTGACTGGTCACGCGCTCTACCTTGTGACTCTTTTATATGTCTTGAAATCAATTTCATCAGTGGCGAGGACGATCCTCAATATGAAGAGACTACGAATTGTATTGACTGCCATTTCACTTATATCGAGGAGACTCTTAAAGAAGTGACATCGCACAGCCTCGCGCCCAGCAAAGTTCCAGGCAATATGATGGAAGATGCTTCATGCAAGGAGGCATCCGTCAAAATATTTCCAAGTATCAAAGTTTTTGCAATATCCAGCCCTATTCTTACACCTTCCAATGACAATATCATTGTCGATGTTTCAGGTACGTGGGAGAGTTTTATGGATGCTCTTAAGCCAAATCGCAAAGAAGAAGAAGAGGAGTATGACCCCGAGGATCCCACCAACTATCTTTCCAGATCCGATTACGCTTCCATGTGGGCTCTCAATGCAAAAGGAGACACAGTAACCTCTGTTGAGTTAACTGATGAAATTATCACACAGACACTTGCTGATTTTGATGCTCGGATAGAAATGGCAAATGAATTGACTCTTACGGCCCAAATGACGGACATGACTACCATGTTTCAATCTTTGCAGTACGAAATGGATGCTATGAATAGCATATTCTCCTCTATCCTTATGAGTTTCTCCGCTGATCTTGAATATTTGAGTACGATTAAAGACAAACCTTATCAAGAATGATGAAAAAAACTTTATCAGTTTGGTTCTTATTTACAGGAGTCCTCATCGGACTTCTGCTGCCTAGCACTGCCGTGTTTGCGGAAGAGGATGCTGAGGCCGAAGAAGATCCCGGAGCTCTTGAATCCGAGCTTAATGATATCGGAGAAAGCGTCGCCGATAGTTGGGAACAGACCAAGGAGTGCGCAAAAGGGTTTCCAAAATTTTTGTCGACCGTGATTGATCTTGATAATTTCGCGCCATATTGGGTCGATGTTTTCACCAAGAATATGTGTTTTCTGAATGATGTCTTTGAACTTGAGGACGAACTTGACTCGATACAGACCTCTCTTCGCGAAAATTATTATGCCTGTACATATGAAGATATTGATAGGCTTAAAGGCGAATATAAGCTTAAGAAAGCTGAAGTTTATTTCGTACGACATTCCGTTGGTTTTGATGTCGATGCTTTGACAAAAGAAGAGATTGATAACTTAAGCTCTGTGATTGCTCAGTATCTTGAAGGCACGTTAAAGCCTGAGATGAGAGAACGTTATGTTGATACAAAGGGATGGTTCAGCGAACCTGATTTTGACACCTATTTCGCCGGCTGGAGCGAGGAGTACGCAGATAATATTGAGAAATATATAGATTGTGATTATGCCGGCTGGTCAGAGGTGGCCGAGAAGTGGAATGAACTTGGGGAAACTCTATCTGCTTTGAAAAAAGATGGAAAAGAGGTTCAGGAAGAACCTGCCTCCGCTGAGGATGGTGACGAAGAAGAGGATGAAGGATTGGGTGCCAAAGACACTGCAGGCAAGAAAGTTGCTAACTATTTCAAAAAGCACTTGGGATTCAGTGCGTCTTTCATAGCAGATGTGCCTAAGGATCTACATAAACTTTTTGATGGCAGTGGCAACTCGTCATCTACCGACAGCACAGCTGAAAGCGACAATAATGATGATGGAACTATTAACTCTGCATACGATGAATATATATCCGCACTAGACCAATACGAGAACGCATACCTTGAAGCCGAACTGATGGCAAAGTATGCCACTTTGTACGGAGAAGGCGGGGCTGACATTGCTACAAGCTTTGTTGATAAACTTGATACGTTAAGTACGACTCTTGAAGGCTCTTATCAGACCTACATACCTGACGTGTCTAAGATGACTAAGAGCATTTCCAAGAAGCAGTGCAGTGACTAAAGGGTTTTTTGTTATAGTTCTTGATACAAAAAAAGTTCTTGGAGTGGGCAACATTTTCGTCTTCGGATGGGTTTTAGAGCCGAGCTACCATAAAACGGCAGGAAACCCCAAGGACTATTGTTTCGAACATAGGCTTGGATGTACTTATACATTGCAAAAAGGGTTATGAAATTTTGGCTATTCTCCAAAATTCAAATACTTTTTTCGCACTACATAAAGCCGTTTCTACAGATTAGCTGTGAAAAACCGGGGTTTTTAACTTGCTAATCGCCTTTTTAGTCCGATTCTAAAAAGACCCCAGTTTTTCCAGTTGCCTGTGTGAAAAGAGGGTAAATTGGTGAATTTTGGACTTTTTCGGTCTGTGGACGAGCGGTTTTAGCGAGTGTTGGAGGAAAGTTATGAAGGAATCTAAGTTTGTGTATAAAGACTTTTTATGAATAAACTTTTTATAACAAAAAAGAACCCCGGAAATAATTGGATTTGTGATTTGCTGAATGGCTAGAAACGTGATTGTGCAGGCATTTATAGCGAATTGGATAAGCGAGATTATGTTGACGAATTTTTGGTAATTTAGAACTCTGATTTTCTCCAAATTGAACTTCCCCTTGGCTCTTTTAAATACGTTCTCAATGCCCCATCTTTCAAGATACATGTTTACGATTTGCTGAGTTGGGTATTCTTGTTTGAGATGACAGAGTAACCTGATAGGAGGCTTATCCTTGAGATGTTTTGATACCACAAGC
>MNZJ01000021.1 GCA_001873565.1 Candidatus Peregrinibacteria bacterium CG2_30_44_17
GAGGAGGGCTGTTATATGGGCTACATCAAGGTTATGACCTTGAGAAATGTTGCAGGTACGGAGCTCTTGCCGCTACTTATAGTATCGAGCAAAAAGGCACACACAATCACACTTTTACGCTTGAAGAGTTTGAGGCCAGGTTATAAGTCCCCAAGCCTTTTCCCCCATGCCTCTATATAGAAATTCTGTCTGTGGAGCACGCATATTCCGTGTTTCTCAATATTCTGCCGGTGCTGTCTTGTACCGTACCCTTTGTGCGATTCGAATCCATATACGGGATGCAATATCGCTAATTTGGTCATTATTTCGTCTCTGGTGACTTTTGCGATGATCGAGGCGGCCATGATGCATCTTTCCTTTTGGTCGCCTTTTATGATGCTTTTGTATGGATACTTAAGATCAAGCTTGTCGCTGCCGTCGATAAGCAGGGTAGCCGGCTTAACTCCGATTTGCTCAAGAGCTCTGTTGTAAGCCAAATTAAGTGCGTGCTTCATGCCTTGCTCCACCTCGCTTACCTCGGAAATACCTATGCCCAGCAGTGTTTTTTCTTGGATTTTTATAAAAAGCTTCTCTCGAGCCTTCTTGGAAAGCTTCTTGCTGTCGTTCAGACCTGGCAATCTTGTGTTTGGCGGTATATGGCACACCGCTGCGACTAGCGGACCTGCCCATGGTCCTCTGCCTGCTTCATCCGCGCCTATTATTATACTGGTTTCTTCCATTTTAGATAAACATTTGGAGGCTAATAGTAAATCCAACCCATATCAGTGACAGTACGAAAAATACAGCCTCGCGTGATGATTTCACCGCATGCAAATCCTCAAAAATAAAAGGGAATCTTAGTGGCACAAAGATGACTGTAGCAGGTAGCATTGCCCACAATACATCTACCACGCCAAAGTTCATATCAGGCTGCACTCCTTGCCTGATACCGTACAGATAGAACGAGATCGTGAATGCTATTGCTATTGTTAAGAGTACATCACTTGCCACTCCAACTCTCTTCCGGCTCAGCCTTGGTGTGTCTATGCTCAACAAATATCCGTAATATATGAACTTGGCACATATGATGTTAACACCTAGCGTCAGGATATAACTATCGCCACCAATCATGAAGACATACGGTATATTGGCCACAAGAAAATAAACTAGGAATAAGATGCCTACGAGAAATGCACCTATACTTATCTCGCTACGTTTGATACTTAGCATCTTAAGTCTAAAGCCTGCAATTTCTATGATATTCATTGAGAAAAACACAAATAGGCCAATAAATGACAAGCTCTCGATAGATATTCTGTCGCTGATCCATACCGTCATAGGATAAACTGCGAATGTTATCGCTCCTATCAGTATATTTTGGATAGCCGGATTTCTGATTCCTCTTTGCATAAACAAAAATAAGCAGGATTAGTTGTCCTGCTTATTATAATTTCTAACTTCTTACTTAGCGAATTAATCTTCTTTCTTCTCTTCTTCTACCGGAGCTTCTTCCGCTTCTGCAACTTCTTCTTCCTTAGTCTCTTCCGCCTTTTCTTCTGCCGCAGGTTCTACTACCGCTTCTTCAGTAGGAGTTTCTTCGCTCTCGACTATATCCTCCTCCACTTCGAGCATCTTGACGTCGCCATCTCTCATCTGCGTCTCGCGTAGTCTTGCCGCCTTACCTGTTCTCTCACGCATGTAGTAAAGCTTGGACTTTCGGACTTTCGCTTTCTTTACGACTTCGATTTTCGCAATGTTATTAGAGTATAGAGGATAAATCTTCTCCACTCCTACTCCTGATGCGATCTTCCTTACGGTAAAGGTCTTATCCAGTCCTTCTCCGCTTCCCATCTTGATGATAAGTCCTTCGAAGATCTGAATTCTCTCTTTCCCACCTTCTTTTATTTTCTGGTGAACACGGACTGTATACCCCGTTCTAATCTCGGGAACAGTCTTAAGTCCTGGCTTGTGGACTTCTCTTATTAATTCTTGGCTCATAACATAAGGTATTTAAAAAAATCAAGCGAGTAGGAATATACGGGATTACTTATCTATTATCAAGATGAAATTTTGTGATCGACTTTGTTGATGCCAATTATGTTCTCGGCATCCTTGATAAGGTCTTTTGTGAACTTGTCATTACATTTTACCCTATACAAGAAGTCGTCCCTAGTAAGTATACTGTATTTAATAGGTCTCTTTGACTCTATACTATCTAGGAAATTCTGTAATTTCTCTCTCTCGACGTCTCCTACAATGAGCATGTCTACAGGTGCCTCTTTGTCTACGAAGAGTCCTGAAAGCAGCAAGAAGTCTATTTTGCCAAGCTTCGCGATTTTCTTGATAATGTTCTCCTTAGTGTTCACCGATTTGATAATAATACTACGAAGCTCACCAAATATTATAAAATTCTTATTCACGTGATAATACTTCTTCCTGTTTCTGACACGTGACCTTAGCAGTCCTATCTTTTTTAGATTATCGAGCTCACGTCTTATTGAATTAATTTGTTCGTCAAGCTCACGCGTTAATTCTCTAATAAAAAATTCCTGATCCGGGTTGAGCAAAAAGATTGTTAGAAGTTTGGCCCTGGCTTTAGATGTAAACAGTTGTTTAAGCACTTTTTGATCTTATAAGTATGTCCCCCTCCTTGGCCTATATGTGTATACATATTTTATACACTACGCGCACAAATGTATAAGTTTTTTCGCCTAAATGCAAGAAAAAAAGTACAAATTTGGTATTCAACCCTCATATTCCCTGTTACAGATTACCAAGAGGCCCGCACTCGAGATGTCAATATATTGCCTTACCACTCTTATTATTCTCCTCTTTGTTCTATTTTTTTATTCGCGCCCACTCTTCAGAATGGTCGCTGTTCAATTTTTGTATTCATTTCTCTTGGCTTACTGCAAACAAAAAGCGGCTTTTTGACAGCCGCTTTGAAAATACGTTTTGGACTTATTCTATGCTTTAGTAATCCTCCTCTTCTTCGTCGCTACTGCTTGACCCCCACGAGTTCAATAGCTGGGTGTAAAAAAATCCTGTTATTATGCCGAGAATCGCTTCGAAGAATATTGTCATTGTCGGCGTAGTGCCGCTTGAGACCTCCCAGAAGAAAAATGTGATGTAGTTGCAAGAAGCTTGTATGTTTTCGAATGCCAATATCAGTATGACAGCACTCATAATTATCGATCCGGCCAAGTAGAAAGCTTTCATGTGTTTTGTTTTTAGGAAGTAGGAATTAGCCTCAATAGTATTTATCCGAGGTATTTCTTAAATACTTTAGTCAATCTAACCTGATTACGCAAGATGCCATGATTCTCTGTACCTGGTGCGTACATCTGATCTATTGCAGCCTTGTATTCTGGTGGATAGTTCTTCGCTATTTTTTCAAGCTCCACCTTCATGTCCTCATCTGCGACCTCAATATTCTCTTTCTTGTAGACTTCCCTGAGAGCGAGTCTCAATGTTACTTGCTTCTCTGCTCCTTTGCGCAGATCCTTGCGTGGATCTTTGCCTGCTGCTTTCTGCTCCTCCATGACCTTGTCCCAGTCCATTCCTCTCGAATCCATGCTCTGCTTGCTACGCTCCAGCATGAAATCTATTTCGTCTTCTATCATAGATTCCGGTATTTCGATGGTTGCCTTCTTAGTTAATTCCTCCAGAAACTCCTCCTCACGCACTTTCTCGGCCTCTTCCGTCCTCACGTCCATCAAATTAGTTTTGATGTCCTCTTTGAGCTGTTTTAGCGTTTTTGCATGTCCGCCAGATACCTTTTCGGCGAATTTGTCGTCAAGCTTAGGTAGTTCCCTCTCTTCGATGCGATTCATCGTTACGTCGAATGTAACTTTTTTGCCCTGGAAATTTTTTGAGTGATACTCTTTTGGGAATGTAAGGTTTAATTTCTTCTTTTCCCCTTTTTTCATACCCACAAGTCCGTCTTCGAATCCAGGTATAAGTGTCTCGTCACCGATAATCACAGGGTGATTCTTGCTACTTGTGTTTGGCAATTCCTTTCCGTCCTTATCAAAACCTGCAAAATCCACTTCGACTCTGTCACCTTTCTTTGCAGCCCGCTCTACATCCTTGAATGTTGCTTCCCTCTTTGACAGGCTCTCTATAATTTCCTCTACATCTTTATCTGTTACTTTGATCTCTTTTTTTGCTACTTTGATCTTGGAGTAATCCTTTAGCTCAACATCAGGCATGACT
This sequence comes from Candidatus Peregrinibacteria bacterium CG2_30_44_17, assembly GCA_001873565.1. Taxonomy (GTDB): domain Bacteria; phylum Patescibacteriota; class Gracilibacteria; order UBA1369; family UBA12470; genus CG2-30-44-17. The sequence continues at coordinate 4,195 of MNZJ01000021.1, forward strand.
GCCACAGTTGCTTCAAAATGCAGTGGATATTGCTTCGTTATGTTCAGTTTTGGCCTGGAAACAGGCTCGATTTTTTCCTGCTGCATAGCTTTTGCATAAGCTTCCGGCAACGCCAAATCCACGACTTGAGATTCAAAAGCTGTGTCTCCGACCCTTTTCTTAACTATGTTGATTGGGGCTTTCCCCGTTCTGAAGCCGTCAATTTTTACTTCTTTTGAAATCACTTCAGCGGCTCTCTCTTCGTATACTTTCATCTCACTGTCTGTCATTGCAACCACGATCTTTACTTCTGATTTTGGCATTTTCTCTACCTTGACGTCCATTTTCTTAGGGTTTAGGGTGTAGGGTTTGGGGTGTAGTGGTCTTGTGGGCAAATTCTTCATGATGGTATAGGATTTGCCTCCTCATCGCAAGGTATTTACACCTGTAAGATTTTCAGGTATACTGTATAGATAATTTTTATCTTTGTACGCTCGTGACCAATCCAAACTCAAGATCGATTGTTGATGGGATCAATAGGCGTAATACATTAGCTGGTAATTTGTATTACGAATCCGTGACCACCGATGGTTCAACTGTGCTTCGAGTCAGAGATCGCGTTGCTAGCGTTGTGAATAAGATTTTAGGCGAAGAGCGTCCCGACAGATACGATGTACTTGGCAAGGTTCTTGGAGCCAAGAGACTCAAGAAGCCTGGATTCCTCAACAGAATGTTTGGCGGTCTGAGCAAACGTATTGCAGGTCTGTTTGGGCGAGAGACTGCCGATTCAGAACCTCATATGAGTAATTTGGAAATACCTGATATCAATACTCCTGATTATATACGCATCACCTCTACTCTAAGGGATATCCTACCTCCAAGTGACGTTATGGAGCTACCTGATGATCCCGACTATCCAGAAGAAGCCAATCTTGATACCCTTGCTGAGGATGATCCTCGAAGGAGGCATAAAATACTCAAAGAAGAGTTAAGAAGTCTTGTCTCTGATGCTGCTCTTGGAGATCCTGAGATGGCTTTTGTTTATCATGACTTAGTTGATGATGCTTCTTTGGAAGACTACCGAAGAGCTATTGAGATTCTTGGAGCAAATAGAGAGGCGGCAGCGCCTGAATCACCTGCTGCAGAAGGTGATACTGATGAGTCTTCTTGGCAACCACCTACAGTATTTCAAATAAGATCTCTCGCTATAGCCAGACGGATTGCCAGAGAGAATGCCGCTATGTTAGGAAATACACCTCAAGGATACGAGCCAATTGTCAGACCTGAGAATTACCGTAGAGCCTATATTGAGGCTTATTTTGACAGATTCGGTTTTAGAGATGATGACTTGAGAAGAGCGACACTAATACATGCTGCAAGGCAACTTGAACAAGATAGCCAAAAGAACGAGATCACGTTTGAAGAAATACTCGATAAAACCAAGGGCATCAGCAAGAGCACACGTTCCGCGCTACATGCGCATATGACAGACGCCGAAGTCTCTGACGGCATCGCTTCCAAGCAAATTATTCTTGATGATTTGCCGCAAGTCATTGCCGTACTTAGAGCCGCTCTTATGAGTGGACGCGTATATGATCGTCCCGTGAGTCTTGACGAGAACTTTGGTGCCTTGATGCTTAAATTGCACAAGATGTACCACATGTATCAAACATTAGATGATCTGGAAGGCATGGACGAACAAGAATTACGCGATCCATCCTCGAGTTATCAGAGGATTATTGAGACTCAAGCCGAAAGAGCACGAAAACAGATTAGAGCGACATATAGAGCCGTGGTCGGACAGCCTCCTATAGCAGACGACCCCGAACATCAAATTGCTGCTTCTCTGTCCGGCGAAAATTCGGACAACGAGGATGCTGACGGTGAAAATCCAGAAAACAATAAACCAAATCACAGGTGGGATTCATTAAAAGATAAGTTTTCCGGACTTATGGAGTCTTACAGAGAAAATCCACTAATGCGTGAAGCGGTTCAGGTTGGACTTGATATGTTCTCTTACTGGTTTGTAAGCCGCGTTAGGCGCTTACTTACTCGATCCCCGAAGAGGACAGGAGCCGAAAGCCATAGAGAACGTCGCCATGCCTCTTAATTCCCTTCCAAATCCTAAAAATTAAATAAATTTACACATGAGAATCCCATACAAGAATCCTGACAAACTGATTGACCGCGTCATAAGCGACCTCAATCTGGATCTCAATGCCAAGCAAAAATCACAACTGCGCGAGGATCTTTCTGATATTTATTGCGCGAGGCTCTATCTCATGATGAATACGCTTGCAGGTGACAAAGAGCTTCCTCTAGATGACAGAACTGAGTTTTTGAAGTTTGTTACGTACATGCCCGACATCGAAGATGATCTTAAATTTGAGGCTGAGGTTTTTTACGAGGATATGATTAGGACTTATCAACTTGTAGATTCTTACAAAAAACATGTCAAAGCAGCTTAACAGGAGTGGGATTTTCTGGTATAATTAATAGATAAAAACACAAAAAAACAAATGGACGCGTCAGCTGGACAATCACCGGAACAATTAGCACAAGCTTTTGAGGCTCAGTCTTCCGCGCCACGAAGTCGTGAAGATATCGCCGTGCCACTTCTCCCAGAAGGAGATGATAGGACTCCCGTACTTGGCAACGTAAAAATCAGCCTACTTGTCAAAAACAATCCTGATACTGATTTTGGTGACTGGCTCAATACCTATAGCGAGAAAGCTACTCAAGATGAGATGCGCGAAGCGCTCACCGGCGTCGGATCTCAGGCAAGCAATGTTGCTAAATTTCTAGCTGAACTAAGAAGTTCCAATGCTCAGCAAACAGTTGCTTACGCTGAACTGAAATCCTTAATTGAGAAGACGGATGCCAGAAAAGACACATATGCCGAAGCCACTCAGGAAGCTGATGAATTTAAACGAGGACTGATTCTGGATAATGTTGGTGCTTTCTTGAAGAGAGAGGTTGTTGAAGGACTGCAGAATGAACCTATCATGACTCTGGTGAAAACGGGTTTGGCTTTGTTCCTTATTCACAAACTTTACTCTACTTTTATTAGCGACAATGATACCGCGAAGAAGTGGTTCTGGGGTGGACTTAGTGCTGCCGCAGGAGCTTACCTTCTCAATGGCTATATCAAAGATGACAAAGGCCGAACAGGCCTTGAAATGGCAGGACTGACTCCAGACATAAAAAACAAAGAACTTGCTTGGTTCTGCAAAGAAGCCGGCATAGATGAGAGCCGCGAACGCACTGCTATGATCATGAGACTGACCGATGTGAAAATCGATACTTTGGCTAACTTGTACTCAGAAGGAGGAGGAGAGATAGATGTTTCGGAGCTAATCGATGATCCTAATTTGACCGATGCAGAGGCTGAAGAGTTGGACAAGATGAATACTCCATCTATGAGGAAATCTCTATACAAGACTGTTGGCAAACTTATTGAGCTTGCCGGCGTATCTAGCCCTCTTGAGCTAAAAACAACATACCATGGCCAGCCATTACTAATGGTGATATTCGATCTTGCCAGGAAGCATAAAGGCATTACTCCGGCTCAGATTGAAGTCGCTACAAGCACAAACGATAGAAGCTTGTCCGAGGTTCTGTCTAACTTCTCAATTGAAGGTATTGATCTTGGCGTAAGAGAAGAGAGGCTGTGGATGAACGGATATCCTTTTGCATATGCACTTGAAGGAGGCGTTCTCAAAATTAAAGATGCACAGGATCCGTCAAAGCAACTTGCTGAATTTAGCACGTCCAATCCCGACACCCTCAAGGTAGGACTCGAAACTTTTTATTCAACAAAACACAATGTAGCCCTCAAAATCAAAAGTCTGTTTGAAACAATCTATAAACCTACTACCTCCGGACTAATCATTGCATGGGATGAAGCCAAGAATGAATGGACGATCAAAGGATTCCGTGTCCCAGCGATGCCAGCTCTCGGTATTCAATCCGAGATGGAGATTGAGCTTGGAATTTATTTCAGCGCAAAAGGGGCACTGTCTGTAAGACCGCAAGGTGGACGCGATGATATTACTCCTGAAGATTTGGAGAAACAAATCGTACATGCCGCTCTTATTAAGAGACTTAAGGAAGACGGACCTGACTTCTGCAGAGCTAAACGTATAGATATCAAAGAGCATGACGAAGCTAAGAAGCGCATTGAAGCTGTCGTCGACGGCACACCTGTTGTAATGACTTACAAAGGCAACAAATACAATCTTATTGAGGCCGATTGGGACAAAGGAAGCCTTATCGACTACTACAAAGGCGGGATGGAGACGTCTGCATCTGCAGCGCTTGAAACAGCCTTTGAGCCGCTAAGATATAATGGCAGTGATCTTCTTGCCGGGTTTAATTTGATAAGCAATTGGCATGGAACAGATGCTGACGAATACCATGAGTTTAGGACTCTTTACGAGATGAAGCCTAATGAGATGGGACTACTCCTATCCGGCATCATTCGTGGTCTTGACCAAGATGGATCTGATTTGGATGCCAAGATAGCTGAGAAACGCCAGAAACTGCTTGATGATGTGAAGTCCGGACTTGACGATATTGCCCACAGATTTAATGAGTTCAAAACCGATCCCGCAAGTAAGCAGGTTACCGAGGCCGAATTCAACGAGCAGTATATCGGTCAATTGCAACTCGCTGGCATGCCGTCCAGTTATTATAGAGGCAAGTTCAAGGTGTTATCAGATAGACCGAGGTCTATCGACTATGCAAGCAATGATAAATTCGGACCGGCTTACTACAATGTAAAGACTCAGGCTTTCACATATTTCTTCCATGAGACTGGGGATGTTTCCGTCAAAGGAGATAGCGAAATTACTGCTGAAGACAGGAAGAGAGTTGATGATGCATACCATAGGATAGATCAAGCACTTACCGCTTCTCTTGAACATGGAAGTTTCTTTGACAATACTGTGTGGAGTGACGAATTCGCAACTCTTATGTCTGACGAGCACGCTCCTTCTTATGCAAACAGACCTGCACCGCTGACTCCACCGGAAGCTTCCAGCGTACGACCTATCGGTACTATCGAGATTAACAAGGTTAATTTGGATAATGTTGATAACTCTTATGCTGAATTTACGCGTTATGCGACTGCTCATTTTGATGGGCTGAAAGGGCTTGTTCCATATCGCGCTGTTTTTCCAGGCACAACTGGAGAACGTATGGCGCTGCAGTGGGAAACACTCGTAGATAACAAAAAGAGTGCCTATCTTGCAAGTATTGATGAAACAACTTTCAAAGGCACTTGCGATCAATATCTAACTACTGCATCCGATCCTACAGAGGCTATTTCCGGATTTATTACAGGCACAACCGAAGATATGGTTCGATCTGTTAAAGCCATAGAGTCTACTGCACTAAGTGGATTTGACGAGGCCAAATACCTTGAGATGGTTGCCGATCTTATATTCATAGATGGTAGCGATATGTATCAAGGAATTGCCGAAGATCCTGCTTTGACTACCAAAGTCGCCGATCTTGAAACTCGCGCCTCTGCCGAATATATAGCGCATCAAAACAGTGTGGAATACCAACGGCTGATTGGTGAGATAAAAGGCATCGTAGGTGGGGGCAGCTTTGCCGGAAGACGTGAGGCTTATAGGAATTATGTTGCCGGAACCGCTCTGACATCACTGTACGACGCTTCTCTGACAACTAGAGATGCATTTGTTGCCGCATCTACAGACAGAGTTACAGGCATTGAGGCTTATACCGGATCCACATGGGATCAGAGCGACGCCGCTCTATATGGCAAGGCGTATTCTTTTGAGAGTTCGCTTGGCGAAAATGCTCCTTCCCAGATTTCCGCCCCTTATGATGTACAAGCCTTCATGGCTGATATATATAAAGAGTCTATAGCTGATGTACATACTGGTTCGACACTGGATATCTATATCCAATCAGAACAACTTGAAGTCGATCTTGCGATGCATGGCGAGTTCCTTGCTGCCAAGAAAGCTTTTTGGACAAAAGTCGATGGCTTGGCACTGAACACTGAAATTAGCGGCGAGGTTGCTGAGTTAGAACAGAGCCTGCACACAGTATTATCCGGTCTACAGGACGGCAGCAATGATGTTGCCAGAGCAAGTAAGACTACTCTTTATAAATCTTCATTAGACCTTGTTACCACTATTCTTGAAACCTCCGAAGACAAAGACGTCGATGCAAAGGATGTTAGATCTCATATTATAGAGGAAGGGAAGAAGCTCGGACTTACCCTTGACAGAAACGACGTTCCCATTGTATAGTAGGTGTCTTGTTTCCTAAAGCACCTTACTCACATGGTTAACGGATCTGAAGCTGGTCATGGTTTTACGCAAGCTGAAGTTGCTTGGTTTGAAGATGGGGAGGCTGACAATTTTGATGGTGAGACCATGGAAGGTTACAATGCAGCGATGATGGCCCCTTTTGCTATAGTTGCTGTCACTAATCTACGCTCAACACTTGCCTCTGCTCCGGACAGGCTGAATGATACCGTCCTCGCTCTTATAGCCAAAGTTCCAGGTCTCCTTGAGGCAAGTACATCGGCTTATGATGGTATGCCTTCTAACGGCAGTACACACGGAGCCATTCCATCCGTTGTCGATACCGATTATTTTGCTTTTTCTGTTGCTCAGCAGGTCATTGGAAATGCTATCAAGGTTGGATTAGATGCTGTTTTGTCTGATGACAAGGACTTGAGTACAGTCGCGGAAGTCGGCGCCACGATCGGAGGTCTCACTGCACTTGCAGCCTCTGTGACAGTTACAGCACATATGGCAGGTTCCGAATATCGATATTTGATACTGTGGAATTTAGCGGTACAAGTCGCATCTTATTTATGCACAAGGTTCGGCATTGATGAATTCTGGAAAAGACATATGACTGGCATTATCGCTGATACGCTTTTGATACAAGGTGTTTCGGCTTTCAAAGAGCTCCGCTAATACACGCATTTGACAAATAATAATTTTTCACTTATAATTCTCGCCTTTTAGCCCACGTTAATCTGTAAACTCACGTGCTAAACAGAGCGACAAAAGCAGCTATTTACGTTCTTTTACAAGTCACATTGTTAATTACTCCTATGAGTGTTGCCGCGGAGACCTCGGCTCTTGAAGCTCGAATGATGGAGCCTATCCAGATTGAGAAGAGTGGATCATTCCAACTGTCTCACGCTGCAAGTACCTCCATGAATGTTTCCGTAGATAATGCTCCAGACGCTTCAGTGGAAGCCTGCATGTCGCTTGCACTATCCGTACTGGGCTCTCTTCCTGCTGAACATGCCGAAGCTCTCACCGATCTTACACTTGTCTTTGATGACAATGCTAAGCGTGGTCAGGCCGGTGGACATCTTATGCGCATCAGGTGCGTTGATATCTCCGATGAAGAGTTTGCTGCGGTGATGGTTCATGAGATGGGTCATATTGTCGACACAGGCCTTCTGCAAGGTTCCGGTAGCGATGAATACGTCTTCAGTGACGGATCCAAGCCGGTTCTCAAAGATGACTTAAGTGTCCTCTTCTATGAAACATCTTGGATCTCGAATTATTCATTCACAAGTGAAACCGATGGGTACTCGTTTGTCAGCAGATATGCTACTTCCGACCCTTTCGAAGATTTCGCAGAGACATATGTAGCGTACGTTCTGCATGGAGAGACTTTTCGCTCTTATGCGGCCAGTAGCGACGAGATCAATGAGAAATATGAGTTCATGAAAAACTACGTGTTTGAGGGCATAGAATACTCAGGCATTGATCAAGCTCAGGCGTATGACGAAAGAGTATACGATGTGACGAAACTTCCTTTCGATTTAGATTTCTTTCTAAATAATTAGTTGGTAGGACTCCCCGGTCTCGACTGGGGTACTCCTTTCCACACCTCCTCCTTAATCTCCCGGCTGTGTCCCAGTCGGGGGATTTTCAATTATTAGTCTGTAGCGAGTGGGATTTTTGTATTGCGGCCAGACTCCTTCTGTTTTAAAATGCCCGAGCAGTAAAAAGCGTGGTGACTGTAGCTCAGTTGGTTAGAGCGTCCGGTTGTGGTCCGGAAGGTCATGGGTTCGAACCCCATCAGTCACCCCATTTCTAGACTGTAGAGAGTAGACTGTAGACAGTTTGCTACTTTGCTTGCGTGCTGATCAATAAGTTCTTTCGTCTATCGTCAAAATTTTTTGATATGTACGCTGCAGAAGTCTACTCTATCTCCCACCTGTAATGCCCCGTAATTTCGGTGGGCCAATTGAGTAGATAATTATCCTCTTTCACCCCATAGCCGTAATTGTGGATGATTAATGGAGTACCATCGTCATTCCTCTTGTCCGAGACTATAGCGATATGCCATAAGCCACCTTCTATTTGATCGTACGTTACAATATCGCCACCTTGCCACTCCGATAGATTCTCCGCATCCCATGGAACAACCTCTGTTGTTAAACTTTTGGCATATTTGGCCAAGAAAACTCCTATATTTCTTACTCTTCTGAAATTGATATTCTGATCTGGTGTTGGATCAGACAGGTAATCGTCTGGATATGCAGCCATATCTGCATCTATCATCTCTTTTAAATCGTACCCAGTGCTTTCCAGTGCTCTCCAAATCACATCTGAACACACACCACTATTCTCCGGCGGGTAAGCATCAGTGTAATATCCCGTCTCGTATTCTGTCACGACGCCTATTTGCACTCTAGCGCCCTCTAATATATCGCCAAAATCATCTATTCCGTCACCATCTTTGTCTACTGGGCTTCTGATTGGCTGTATTTCGATTTTCTTACTCGGCGACAAGCATGCACTCAGCCCGATCACAATGATAATGATGACAATAAATCGCTTCATACTGGCATTATATATCAATCCTTCTTCTTGCCAAATCTCACTACGACCGCCCTATTCTTATCATTTAGACTTTCCATTATTTCACCAATCCTTTCATCGATCTCTGCCGTAGTGATATCAATCAATGTTTTCCCTCTTAACTCTCCGTCTATAATACTGTTTCCTACGACAGTTCCCTCTTCGGCCGTCCATATCTCACATATAAAAGTTTGAGCTTCCAGCATAACCCCTCCGCGATATAATATCAACACCGTATTTCCAGCCATAGACATTAATACATTTCTGATCTTAGAGCTAACGATTTCTTCGTTAATAACCGCCGGATGGCATATCGCTACATGCACCCCACCTTCCAGGTCGCGCTCTTGGGAGTACATCACATCATCATCCGCACTCTCCGCATATGGCAATCCCATCATATCGCATTATCAAAATAGTGGCTTATTCTAGCCCTTGATTAACTTCGCGTCAACCATACTACGCCTACTCCTCCCCTATCTTAAGTTCTGGCAGTTTCTCTTCTGCTGGGATCTCTTTTGCCGCCCTATTGAGCTTAGTCATGACAGCCCTCAATACAGCTGCTGAGAATTCCCACATCTCGTCGTAATCGTGCTCAACACCATGGTGCTCGAAATAATCGCGCAAACTGAAAGTTGCGAGCTGGACTACCGGGGCTTTGATATTTTTGTTCTCATCCAGAACAGTCGCCAGAGTCTTATGCGGTGCGCTGAATCCGGCGGCAAGCATTGCCTCACCCCAAATTGCGATCTCTTTGCGCATACTTGGAGACAAAACCTCTTCGTCATCAAGGTCTTCCAACTCTTTCTCCTTCTTTTTAAAAATTTTCTTCTCCTCGCTTGTTAGATCAATCTTTTCTCCCGCTATCATTTTCTTCTCCGGATCATCATAGTTCTTGAGCTTAAGATCTTCGCCAGCTTCCTCCTTGATATCATCACGTCCTATGATAAGAAGCGCCAATATAAACGCCGCAGGTATATTCTCTGCAAGTAATTGAACTATAAGCGCCAATGTTCCTTGGCTTGCGCCTCCACCCTTGATCAGTTTGATCAGGAGTTCCGCCAGATTATCTTCTTTTTTCTTGCGCTTTTTTTCCTCCCTCTGAATTGCTTTTATCGCAGAGGAGGCTTTTTTCATCTGTTCACGGAGATGTTCGACAGCTTCGGCGCTCACACCACCGCCTTCGCCCTCCTCCATCCCTACAAAGGATTCAAAATCAGACATATAAATTTGTAGAATTAAACATTTATCCCCTTAAGTTTAACATGTTTTCAAAAGAGTTCATAACTACTTGCACACCTTACAGCAGCAACCTGCAAAAGCGTTATATAGTGTTGCCAAAATCCACCCAACAAAAAACCCATCTACAAGACCATCGATAAGTCCGGCAACTGCACCAGTCACGCTCAGCTCATAATATGGATAAACTCCTACAAGCAGGCCGAGTTGATCTGCCATATACCCCGTATAAGCAGATATTGCTGTTAATATGGCAAGTGACACACCCCAAAAAACAGCCAACGCCAATCCGGCAGATACCGCTTTGAGCTTCATAGTTAGAATGGTTATTTGTTTGTTTTTTTCGCAAAAAAAACGCCGTATTAAACGACGTTTACCAATGTATCTTTGAAGATCCTGCCATCAAATTTCTTTCGTCTCTTCTCTGTGAATTTCACTTCGCCTCCCTTAAGAGCAAACAAAGTATAATCAGCCCCAATCCCTACGTTATCACCAGCGTGGAACTTTGTACCTTTCTGACGGACCAAAATCGAACCTGCAGACACGGCTTGACCTCCGAACGCCTTCACGCCCAAGCGTTTTGCCTTGGAATCGCGACCGTTCTTGGTGGAACCTGCTGCTTTCTTATGTGCCATGGTATATTAGGATTTAGGATTTAGGGATTAGTGAAAGGAGTTGCTTTGTAAGAGAGGACTTAGTCAATACTCGAAGGGAAGATTAAACCAGCTCGCGAATTTTATATGAAAAGCTGTTTTTTGGCAAGCTTATTTGGACTGCCTCCCTTAAGGTTGAAAAACAGCCGATTTTCAGGTATAATATACGGATATGAATATGTTCAAACAAAAACTCGCGGAGCTCCTGGTTGTGACCTTGATGGTTTCGCTCATCATAGCTGTGCCTGCGTTGGCAGAGGAGACACAAGACACAGACAGCAAGACACAGACAGCAGATGAAGATCCTCTTGCCGATGTCGATGAGAGCACTATCCGTAGTGCTTACCTTATCTTGCAGCTTCAAACACAGCTTTCACAAAAACTTACTCAGTATGATGATATCGAGGATCAGATTGGAGATACTCAGGATGAGCTAACAGGTGTTCGCGAATCTATAGACACTCTGGATGAACAGATTGGCAATCTGGATGATTTGATATCTCAATCAGAGAGCAAAATAGAGAGTGTTACTGGCCAAATTACCGAGACCGAACTTGGGATATCTGATGCCATGGAAGATATCGAGATGAGGGAGCTTCAGATCGAAGATCAGAAATCTGTTGCTGCCGATATAATCCAAGTCCTTTATGTTAAGAAAAATATTTACTATGACGATGATGGCGCAAGCCCTCTTAAGTTGATCTTGGCTGATGGCAGTGTGTCTGATGTCACTCAGGACATGGTTTATCTTGATCTTATTGAACAAACTTCCGAAGATATCTTTGACGCTTTGCAGGAAAGCAAAGATGATCTTGCCGCAAAACAAGCTGAACTTGAGGAGAAGAATTTACTACTAAGTACACTGGAAGAAGATCTACTGGCTGAAAACGAGACGCTTAATGCTGAAAAACAAGGCAAGGAGACCCTTCTGTCCGAGACCGAAGGCAAAGAGTCGATCTATCAGGAACTTCTGCTCTTATCAAAGCAACAACAAGACGAGGTACAGGATGAGATCGAGAATCTTAGATCCAACCTAGACCTTATTGAGGACAAATTTTATAGCAGCACCGCAATACTTACTGACGAGCAGATACAAGCCGTCATGGATATTAAGGCGGAAGCGCTTTTGTCAAATGGGGTGCTCGGGTCATCCGAGTTTTTGCAATTAGATTGGCCCGTCTCACCGAGTAAAAAAGGATTGTCGTCTTATTTCTCAGACTCCTCTTATGTTTCCGTATTTGGCGTACAGCACCATGCTATAGATATCCCAACTCCACAAGGTACTCCAATTGAAGCACCTGCTGATGGCGTTGTTTACAAAGTACAATATGATTCCGAAAGCATTGGATATGCTTATATTATGCTTGCTCATCGCAAAGGAGTGGTAACCGTCTATGGCCACGTCTCTGCTACTACAGTCAAGGCAGGAGATTATGTTTACCGTGGTCAAATTATCGGGCTTAGTGGTGGCATGCCGGGAAGTATTGGAGCAGGATTACGCACTACCGGTGCTCACCTGCATTTCGAAGTATGGCAAGATGGCATCGTTGTAGATCCTCTCGACTACCTTGACCTCACTGAGATTCCGATTAATACTCTGAGAGACGACTACTTGGAAAGAATGCAAGAACAGATTCAGAATGAAATTGATAGCATTAAGAACAGCTTGGATATTCTTAACTAGGCATTTATGGTTGATGGTGTTACAGAGACGATTTTCTTGCTTCTTGGAGGACTTGGTATTTTTGTTTATGGCATACATCTGACCTCTGACGGCCTACAGAAATTAGCTGGCTCAAAGATGAAGACGTTTTTGACTAAACTCACCCAAAACAGAGTAGTTGGATCCGTTGTTGGAGCTTTTACTGCCGCGGTTTTTCAGAGCAGTTCGTTTATGTCAGTTATGGTTGTTGGTCTCGTGAGTGCGCATTTGCTTAATCTCACTCAGGCTGCCAGCCTAATTGTCGGAATGAATGTTGGCACAACTATAACGTCTCAAATTATTGCATTCGAGGTCTCTGCTTTTGCCCTGCCTATGGTTGCCGTTGGTGTGTATTTGAATCTGTTTTCCAAAAAAGAAGGATGGCATTTTGCGGGTCAAGTACTGACAGGGATAAGCATGCTTTTTCTTGGTCTGATGTTCATGAAAGACGCCTTTGTACCACTGCGTGACAATCCTATGTTTCTCGAGTTCTTCGTAACTTACGGTGGCAATATATTCTTGGCTGCCATGTTCGGCATAGTTGCGACTTTTGTCATACAATCTAGTGCTGCAATTATTGGAATTACCATTGCGCTTGCATCTTCCGGCCTGCTTGCATTGCCGGCGGCAATAGCCATAGTTCTCGGTAGTAATATCGGCACCACTCTGACTGCTCAAATTGCCGCGTTGCACATGAATCGCACCGCCAAGAGGGCTGCGATGATTCACACACTGTTTAATGTCGTAGGCGTTATCTGGGTGATGCTAGTCTTCAATAAGTTTGTTGATATCGTAGACTGGGCTACTCCAAACGATCCTTCTTTTGTGGCAGAGAATGGCAGCTCACCTTATATTGCCAGACATATCGCCAATGCTCATACGATTTTCAATATCCTTAACGTTATCGTGTTTTTGTTTATCTTGCCGTATGCCGTGAAATTCGTTGAATGGATTTTGCCTCCGCGCAACACGAATAGACCCAAAGGCATGGTGCCTTTGCACAAAGGTTATTTAAAAAGTCCTGAAATTGCTTTGATGCAATCCAAATTAGCATCTCAAGCTATGTTCAATATAGTTTTGAGCAATTTTGATCACTGCAAGACCTACTTCCGCGATCCAAAAGTTGAAGCAATGATATTCAAAAATGAAAAGACTATTAATCGTTACCACGTCGATATCTCACAGTATTTGAGTAAGTTACTTGCGATGAGCGAGATGACAGAAGCACAGGCGCAAAAGATCCCTGTATTCCTGCACTTGGTCAACGATATCGAAGCCATGGGAGACTGCATGAAACAGATTATAGAAGAAGTCAGAACTCTGTACGAACACAAAAAGAAATTAACTCGCGGCGAAATAACCAGCCTAAATAAGATGTTTGACGCACTGCGTCAACACCTTGTCCTTCTGGGCAAGATGCTTGAGCAGCCCATCCGAGACAAGGTTATTGAGGTCGAAGAAGACCTAATTACCTTCCGCCGCACAAAGCTCGACAGGACAAGAACGAGGAATCACTACATGACCAATATCGTTGGCTGCCTGCATGATTTTGTCAGGAAAATGTCCAATCTACTTGTCATGACAAGGGAAGTTTAGAGACTTTTGCAGAGGCCTCCCTTGGTTATTTGGCCAGTATATCTTTGTACTCCAGCCTGTAAATGTGGAGGAATGTTAACGCAAGAATCAAAGCGAACGGCCCGAGAATTAATCCTTTGAATCCTATCGTGAACATACTGCCCAATATAACGAAAAATGTCAGAAGAGGATATATATGAGCTGTACCGCCAATGAGATATGGCTTGACTACATTGTCTACTGTAGAAATGACTGCAAGCCCCCAAGCGATAAGAAATGTTGCCGCTACCCAATGTCCGGTCACAAACATTACGATCACTATAGGAACCCATATTATAGCGGCACCGAGATAAGGTATTATTGAGAAGAATGCCGTCACAGTTCCCCAAAACACAGGGTTGCCTATTCCTGCAAGGAAGTATCCTACTCCCGCGATAGCACCTTGCATTATAGCCGCACCAAAGATTCCGATTGTTATAGCCTTGCTGATCGTAGAGAGTTTTTTGAAAAGTATCTGCTGGTACTTGCTTGGCATAGGAAGTATGCTCTTGAAATAAGCTACGATCTTGTCTCCATCGCGCAAGAAATAGAACACAGACAGGATCATAATCAACACATCTATAATTATGATCGATATTTGCTTCGCTACATTGGTCGTCTGGCCTACGATGAATGTACCTATGGCACTTGTTGCTGATGACAACGTTGATATAAACTCCGCCCTTGTGATTGGCGAATATTTTTCGATTTTTTCTACATAGTCCCCGATAATGCTATCTCTTATCATTTCCGGAAAAAGATGTATATCTTCGATATCGTAACCTTCTATCTGCTTCTGCACTGCATCAACAGCTTCTACGGCATCTGACGTTAATGACGAAACCAACAAAGAGATAGGCCCCAATACGATTATTAGAACCAGTAATGTACTTAAGAAAGCTGAAAGCCACTTAAGCTTTCCCCCAAACAGCCACACCCAGAATTTCTGTAGTGGCGCTGCTACTGTCGCTATAATCGCCGCCATGATAATCGGAACCAGGAACGGATATATCATGTAAGTGATAAATCCAATCAGCAATATTATGATTGCTATGAGAAAATATTTTGATAGACCTTCTATTGCGAGGCTACCTGTTACATTTTTTTTTGGAGGCATTGTTTTGTTTTTGTTAGGATTTTACTGTTTAGCCTTCTACAAAGTGTCACCAATATCCAAGTCCTATACGCTTTCGTCGGTTTTCGCGATTTTTCGTGACGTTACCGACTTTTGAAATAAGGACTCTCTTATGTTACCATAGCATTCGCTCAAATTTAACTCTTAAATAAAAATGAAAAAAACGCTTTTTGTACTTTTAATTACTATCATCATGGCTACATCGGGATGCGCTAATGCAACATTCGACCAATTTTCGGGTCCGCAGGCGGGAGATACTGTCGTTACCATGCAAACAAGTGAGGGAGATATCAAAATAAGACTTTTTGATGAACTTACTCCCGAGATGGTTACTAATTTCACAACTTTGGCCAAGGAAGGATATTACGATGGGCTGCTTTTCCACAGAGTTATTGACGGCTTCATGATCCAAGGCGGAGATCCAAATGGCAACGGTACCGGAGGACACAGCTACAAAGGTGCCGGCACTAAGCTTGATGATGAGATTGCTCCCGGCTTAACTCATTCTCGTGGTGCTATTTCTATGGCAAACAGTGGTTCTGATACTAACGGCAGCCAGTTCTTCATAGTCCAGAGTGATGCGGCTTATTTGGACGGGTCTTATTCGCTGTTTGGACAAGTTTATGATGGCATGGACGTCGTAGATGCTATTGCCGATGTGACTACCGACGGTAATGATAAACCCATCGTCGATGTCGTCATTGAGTCCGTTCAGATTGATACTTACTAGAGCCCTTAACCCACAACTAATATGGCTTCCGATGCATCCATGGATATTATGTGCGATTTCGATATACATGAACTCACTAATGCCGTAGATCAGGCCAAGCGTGAACTTGTCATACGTTATGATCTCAAAGATCTTGCCATAGAGATCAAGCAAAATGATGAGAATATAACTATTACAGCACCTTCCGATCTTGCTCTCAATTCCACTTGGGATATTTTGCTGCAGAAGGTTATAAATAGGCAGCTTTCTCCTAAGATCATGAGCAGAGGCGACGCAGAAAAGCTTGGCGGATCTGATGTGCGCTACACCATCAAACTTACAAAAGCGCTGGACTCCGAAACCGCCAAAGTCGTGTCGAAGCTTATCCGTGATAATTTCCCAAAGGCTAAATCCAGCATACAAGGACAGGTTGTACGCGTTACTTCAAAATCTCGTGACGAGCTTCAGTCTGTAATCGCATTTTTGCAAAAAGACAGCAGCCTCGAATTGCCTCTGAAATTCGGGAATTACAGATAGATTATGTTCTCTTCTTCTCCTCTTTGCCGTTGAGATATATTCTCATTTCAGGCGCTATTTGGATCAAGATATTCCCGTCTTCCGACTCCATATCCATTTCAAAAGGCTTTGGTGGAAGTTTCCCTATAAGTTCAAAAAGCTTTGCGTTGGCTTTTGCTATCTCTTCGTCTTTCTCCTCGCGCATTTTGAGAAGTTTCAAGTAAGACTCGTCTCGCATGAGCTGCCTCTCCCAATCCTCCTCCATGTCTTTGACCTGAGATTTTAAATCTTTGTATGCGGTTTTCACTGCTTCGTAATCTTCCGAGTCTATTTTGCCTTCGGTCTTAATCTCTTTTTTGATCTCTTTGATCTGGAATTTGAGCTTATTCAAGTCTGTCAGTACGAGCGAAATCTGATCTTCTATCATTGCGGATATTGATTAATAATTTATTTTGTTTACTAGTATGTCATGATCTCTTTTGATCCAACAAGCTTGCCACTATTGTAGATTTTGATCATATAAGCTTTGTTCCAACCTACGTTCACTTTGATGTGTTGGTAAAGCTGACCACTGCATGATTCTACAACAGGCCATTCAAATGCGGAATCAACCATGTGCCATTCATCATCGTACCCTTTGTAATATAATTCTACGTCGAGATTCTGATCGGCTTGTCCGTATTCATTGATGTAACTTGTGAAATACAGAGTGCTATAAGACGGATACAAAGTCTCCCCATTTTCCTCTAGCACCATGTCTGATACTGGTTCAGGCTCTTTACAAGCCGCAGGTGGAGTATCCGATACTGTTATGCTTCCAACAATGTCGTACGGTTTAAGAGCGTCAGCTTGTTTGTAGTTTTTGTAATAGTTTACTGCAGCAACAGAGTCATGATTTACAACATAGTCACTCCAGAAATCCCACTCGGCAATACATGTATCATCGTATTTGTTTCCAGGGTAAACAGCTACGATTTCCATAGTTATTTTTTTGAAAGGTTGAGCGCCTACAAGATCGACAAACTGCATGCCGTATTCATCAAGCAGTTCGTACTCACCAAACTCGATGTCGTCCAGATATATCTTTATAGTTTTTAGTCTATTATTTTGGGCAAAGATAGATTCATCTCGTGCGAATCCTCCAACTACGCCAAAATATGATGCCTCTACAAGGCTATCAAACACATAACTGATCTTACCTCCAATGCCTCCTTCTGATGAACACCAAGCCGTAGAAAAATCCTCATCATCCACCATAGCAGCTTCGTAATTGAATCCTATATTCGTACTGTCGACCAATACGGAATCTGCTTCGATTTGATATCCTTTGGCATCAAAAATAGAAATAGCTTCCTCTTCCTGAGCGACCTCTTGTTCTTGCGTATCTACAGTGATTCCTTCGTCAATATCCACTTCAACGATTGATTCATTCGTGCATCCAGTCAGTGCGATGGAGATGATCAAAACACATAATACTAACAAGCGGCGTGGTGGTTTCATGGTATCTGTTTTTATATTTTTATTGCGTCAATTATACACAAAATCGTCGCCACAAGAAATCTACTTGCATCCCTTTGATTTGCCTTAAGCCTCGAAAATTCTAACCTTGTGACCCCTGTATGATTCACGCCCGAGAAAGCTCATCACTTTGTCGTGATAACGTGCATCGGCCTCGAACTTCGTGTCTTTTGGCTGGACATGAATCCCTCCTATTTCGATTCCTTTGAGGCTTTGGTTGTTGTTTATCATATCGAAGAGTGCTTTTGGGCCAAATCCATCCTGCTTCCCAACGCTCAATTTGTAAGTTCTAAACTGTATATCCTTGCGCCCTTGCCCATGATGCCCTCCTTGTTGTGGCCTTTGTCCTTGTCTTTGTCCTCCTCGTCCTTGCCCGCCTCTGCCTTGTCCGCCGTAGTTGCGATCTTCATACATGGATTTCTGAGTAGATATATCTTTGACGTTCGAATAGTGTTTGAGGAATCTATTGAACTCAGCCGAGATAAAATGCTTGATTAGCTCGTCATGGCTGAGGTCACCCAGCTCGCTGTGAATAGCATCCAAGTATGGCTTGAGTTTCTCGTGATCTACCTCTGTAGTCCGAACCCTATGTACAAGGCTCATCAGTTGAGCTTCGCAAATCGCCTTGCCTGTTGGAACGTCCATTTGAGTGAACTTTTTTTTCATTATGCTTTCTATGCGCCTCAGTTTGCCATGCTCTTTCATGTGAATAATCGTGAGCGAGATTCCCGCTTTGCCCGCGCGTCCCGTTCTGCCGCTTCTATGGACATATGTTTCCGGACTGTCGGGCAGTTCGTAATTAATAATATGCGTTAAATCGCTTACGTCGATTCCACGAGCTGCGACGTCTGTCGCTACCATTATTTGAATATCTTTCTGCCTAAATCTTGTCATAGTGTCACTTCTTTCATCCTGAGATATATCTCCGTGTATTGCCTGAGCTGCGTAATTGTCTTCGATTAATTTTGCGGCTACTTCTTTTGTATCGCGTCTTGTTCTGCAAAAAACTATGCCGTAAACGTCCGGATTAACGTCAAGCAGTCTGCGCAGTGCCGCGTATCTATCGCGCGCATGTACCGTCACGTACTTGTGCTCCACGTTGTCGGCTCCCTGACTTTCGCTTGATACTTTTATCTCTCTAGGGTTACGCATACGCTGCTTCGCGACTTTTTGTATCCAAGGAGACATTGTCGCGGAGAATAGTAGCGTCTGTTTTGTTTCCGGAGTTCCGTCCAATATCGCGTCAAGGTCCTCTTTAAAACCTTTATCCAGCATATCGTCGGCTTCGTCCAAGACAAGCCACTGTATATTGCCAAGATTCAGCCTTCCACGATTAATAAGGTCTTTGATTCTACCCGGAGTACCTACCGCTATCTGAGCACCGTCATGCAGTTTGTGTACCTGCTGGCTCATGCTGCTTCCACCATATATTGCTACCGCCGCTATCTTCGGCACGTATTTCGTAAAATGTTTTATGTCTTTTGTGATCTGCATACAAAGTTCACGTGTCGGACATAATATCAGTGCCTGTACTTGTTTTTTATTCGGATCGATTTGCTCAATAATAGGCAATCCGAATGCCGCCGTTTTTCCCGTGCCTGTTTGCGCAATACCAAGCAGATCTCTGGAGCCGCTTAGGATTTCCGGAATGACTTCGCTCTGAATAGGCGTCGGGGTTTCGAATTTCAGGTCTTTGAGACCTGATAAAATTTCCGGACTGAGTTGCATTCCTTCGAATGACTGAGAATTTGAAGACATTTAAATCAAGGTTAGATTGTCGTGCCTGAGGCACTTCATCTCCTTTGCTTATCTGCCCCGTGGAAATCTTTGTGACCTGGTACGTTTTTTTAAATATATAATAAAAATGATCTATTGTCAAAAGTCATTAATGCGACTAAAATCAGCGAGATTGTTTTTTAAAACCATATTATGGAAATATATAATGTTGCGATAGTTGCTCACGTAGACCACGGAAAAACCACCTTGGTCGATTCCCTGCTTAAGTCGAGTGAGAGTTTTGATGCTCACAAGGGCTTGGAAGAGAGAGCTATGGACAGCAACGATCAAGAGAAAGAGCGAGGCATCACCATATACGCCAAGAATGCCGCTATCACTTACAAAGGCAAGAAGCTTAATATAGTTGATACTCCCGGACATGCCGATTTCGGCTCTGAGGTGGAACGTGTGCTTCGTACTGTTGATGCCGTAATTCTTGTTGTAGATGCTTACGAAGGACCTATGCCGCAGACAAAATTCGTCCTCAAAAAGTCTCTGGAACTTGGCCACAAAGTCCTTGTTGTTATCAACAAGATCGATAAACCCATGGCTCGTCCCGACACTGTCGTAGACCTGACTTTCGATCTTTTCGCGACACTCGGAGCAACCAATGAACAACTGGATTTCCCTTACATCTATACGATCGCGAAACAGGGAATCGCTATCAAGGATCTTAACGATGAGAAAAAAGACATCACTCCTCTTATCGATTTTATTTTCGAGAATGTAAAACCGGCAGAGAGCAATACCGATGCCGCTTTTCGGATGCAACCGGCTACTCTGAAATACGACAATTTCCTTGGCAGAATTGCTATCGGCAGGGTTTATGAAGGTGTGCTCAAGCCAAATCAATCTGTTACTGTCATCAAGGCGGATGGCGAGAAATATACCGGACGAGTTACAAAGATTTTCGCTTTTGAGGGCATGGAGAGATACGAGATACCGGAGGCACAGGCTGGCGACATGGTAGCTATAGCAGGTTTGCCGGAGATTTATGTAGGCGAAACCATTACAAGCGACGCTAATGCCGAGGCATTACCCGCCATAAAAGTTGATCCACCGTCTTTAGCTATCGAATTCATGGTCAATGACTCCCCTTTTGCAGGGAAAGAAGGAACCTTTGTCACAGGAAGACATATCAAGGATAGGCTGGAGAAAGAGCTAGAGACAAACGTCGGACTAAAGATAGAGCCTGTACAGGGCAGTGACGCCATCAAAGTTTATGGACGTGGAGAAATGCATATAGCGGTTCTTATCGAAACTATGAGACGTGAGGGTTTTGAGCTGCAGATCTCGCAACCGCAAGTGATTATGCAGGAGATTGATGGGGAGAAACAGGAACCTTATGAAAACGCCGCCATCAATGTTCCCGATAGCATGGCCGGTTCGATCATCGAGATTATGGGGCGCCGAAAAGGTATTATGAAAAATATGAAGGCCGAGAACGGCAACACTATGCTTGAATTCGAAGTTCCTACTCGTGGACTTCTTGGTTTTCGCAGTGCTTTTCTGCTGCTGACGCGTGGAGAAGGCACACTTTATCACTCTTTTGACCATTTTGCTCCTTATTGCGGAAAAATCGAGAAACGCACTGTCGGCTCAATGATCTGCGGCGAGAATGGCGCTACAATGGCTTATTCTCTATGGAAATTGCAGGAGAGAGGCCCTCTTTTTGTTGGACCCGCCACCCCTGTTTATGAAGGCATGATTATAGGCGAACACAATCAAGGAACAGATCTCGTGGTGAATCCCAACAAAAACAAGAAGCTGACGAACGTACGTGCTTCCGGATCCGACGAGGCCCTAAATCTGACTCCGATCACTCCAGTCTCGCTTGAAATGGCTATTGAGTATATCAAGGAGGATGAATACGCCGAGATCACTCCGACTCAAGTTCGTTTGAGGAAAAAATTCCTCACAGAGAATGAGAGGAAAAGGGCTAAGTAGAGGGACCGAGCTTCCCACAGCGCCGTATTCGTGCTAGAAATAGCATCTTAGTTTTTTGTGATTTATGAAAAATTTGGAACTGCCTACAACCGGACTTGATGCGCAGAAGCGTTCTCCTCCTACCTTCCCCCGAATACGCTTCTATGAGGCATGTTTAAAGACAGCTCTTGAGCTCTACAGGGCTCGTTATGAGGCCAAGCTCCTTGCGAGCGTAAGAGATCAGGAAGTAGTCGAAGGAATCACGGATAGGCCAAGTGTATTCCATGGTTTTGAGAGGGATCCTCTCTCTCGCATCAATGATATAGTTGTGGAAGATCTTGGTTGGCATATTACACATAATGACGACCTGCCCGAAGTTTCCCCAGAAGATAGGATTATTTATATCGTCAATCATCCTACGCTGACTGCTTCTTTTGCGTGGGCGCATTTTATGGGTGAGCATTTCGCCGAGAACGAGGTTGCAGTTGGAAAAGATCAGATCATTAAGAACCCTTTTTACAGATTTATCATTGGCGAACTTATGCAAATGGCTGAAAAAGGTATCTTCATCAATCGAGATGACCGTAGCGAGGCACTATCTACGATCGAAGATGCTTCTATGCGCTTACTTACACCTGGGACAGGAGCTATTATTATGGCTGATGCGCATCGCCCTTATCCGAGCCGCTTACGCAAAGAAACAGCTAGGTGGAGCAAGAAATTCCCTGATCTCGATGTCGAGTCCTGGATGAAAAGAACGTGTTTCCCCCGTAGTGGTGGTCTCTGGACCATATCTCAGTCTACTTCCGAGCTGCCTAATGTGAGATTCTTTGACTGCACTGTTGTTGAGCCGGAAGTTACGCATGAATACGGTGGCCATATGCATATTGATGTGCGAGAAATCAGCCGCATTGAATTGCTGGGTGAACCTGAGAACCTTGAACATTTGCAAGGCAAGCTTGTTGAGATGTGGAAAAGAAAGGGAACTATAATTGAGGAGATACGAACTTGATAATCGCAGCTTATCCTGCGCATGATCCATCCTCTACCGAATAAGTCTCCGGGATGTAATAGCCCGTACATGATTCCGCTGCCCACTGGTACAGAAGCTCGTCAGCAACTCCTGCAAAAGGATATACGAATCTCAGAAGATTGCCTTCTCCGCTACCGGCGCCCTCATCATCGGCAGTATCGAGAACAAGTGCTTCTTCCTGCAAATAGAACCCAACAGGGTTGTAATCTTCGTTTGATATCTTCAAAAACACTTCAAAAAGATTACCATCATCACTATAAAGAAGTCCTGACCATGCTTCGTGTCCTTCTGCCTCCCATTCGCGGACACCTGTGAGTGCCGTCCAAGTATTTGGCTGAGATACGAACGCAAAAATCATGTCATCGATTGCGAAACATCCTGTAATTTGATCCGGATGCATATCTTCGATCTCGCTGCCCGCAAAAATCTCGTTTGCCAGTGTAAGTTCGCACTCTGTGACTTCCGCACCCGGCATGACACTGAAATAATCCTGAGTCTCTTCTTCCGCTACTTCCTCATCTGGCGCTATACTGGAATCATCCTGAATCTCTTCCGATACGCTGCTTGTTGTGTCGTCCGTATCTACACTCTGGCAACCCGCAATCACGAGCATTCCGATAGCGAACAGTGATAAAAGTTTTTTCATATTTTTTTTGTTAAAAACATCCTCATTGTATGCCGAATTATCAACTTAGCCAGCGGAAGTCTGCAGTTTGGCTATAGATTTGCTTTGAGCCTGCACAAAGCTGTAACATAGATGCACTATGGAGCTAAACAAACTCACACCCGAGGAGGAGGAAGTAATAGTACACAAAGGTACGGAACACCCCGGTACTGGTGAGTATTACCGGTTTGACGAGACAGGAACTTATATCTGCAGAAGGTGCAATGCTCCGCTCTACAAATCGGAAGACAAGTTCGATGCTCATTGTGGATGGCCAAGTTTTGACGATGAGATTCCAAATGCGGTCAAGAGGTCTACCGATGCGGATGGCACGCGGACGGAGATAACATGCAGGGCATGCGGCGCCCATCTTGGCCATGTTTTCGAAGGTGAAAAATTAACAGACAAGGATACTCGGCATTGCGTGAATTCTATCTCTTTAAAATTCGTTCTCGATGACAAATAAAGCTATATTTGGAGCAGGATGTTTCTGGGGAGTAGAACAAATGTTCAAAACCGCCAATGGCGTGATTGAGACGGAGGTCGGCTACACAGGCGGCCATACAGAGAACCCTACTTATGAAGGAGTGTGCAGAGGAGACAGCGGACATATAGAGTCTGTTTCTGTTACTTACGACACTGCCAAAACGACGTATAAAGACCTCGTTAAGTTCTTCTTCGAGATACACGATTTTGAGCAAAAAAACGGACAAGGGCTGGATATAGGTTCTCAGTATCTGTCAGTCATTTTTTACTGCGATGATGAGCAAAAGGAAGTGGCCGAAAAAGTTATTAGTGAGCTGCGTGCCAAAGGATACGACAGCGCGACCAAGCTGGAAAAAGCTACGAAGTTCTGGCCTGCAGAAGAGTATCATCAGGATTACTACGCCAAGACGGGCGGATCAGCATACTGCCATATTTGGAGGAAGGTGTTTTGAGGCTGGAATAGATGCGATTGCTCGCCTACTCTCCCACAAAAAACCACACCGTACTCACCCATACCGCTTTTAATCCGAAGAATACTAAGAGCAAGGCGAATGTTTTGAAAACTACGGACACAAGTCTTTTTTTTAATAAAAGTGGTCTGAATCGAGAAAATATAAAAGCTACTACTGCTGTCGAGGTGAGCCAGCCGACTTCGAAGAGACCTAGGAAGAGGACATGACCTCCTGTGATGGTCTGATTTAATTCAAAAGCGCGAGGTACGCAGATCGTGATCCAGAAAATCCAGAAAGCTCCGTTCAAGATTGTAAGCAGTAGGAGCTTCGGGAAAGAGAAAATTTTTCCGTTTTTGGTAGAGATTTTGGCAATACCCCACAGTTGACTTGCTAACCAAAACAGGACCAGTGCACCACCGAAAGAGATTGCATAAAAATAATCCTCAGGCACATCCAGCGCGAAGAAGACTAGCAGAACAATGGCAGCAACCAACGACTCCGCAACCATGGCCTTCAACATCACGATGAAACTCCTCTTGAAACCCGCATTGAGGACCTCGGTGAAAACCGCTGTCATGATCGGGCCCGGAACAGCACCTCCGATAATTCCGAGAGTTAGACCTTCGATGATTTGTGTTATAAGGGGCATGGCTAAATATAACGTTGTGTATTGTAAGTTTTTCCGTCACTAGCAGTTATCCGGAATTTCCGGACAACTGATTTCTCTGTTCGTTCCTTTGTTTTTTCATGCTGTTTGTAATTTATCAGTTTTCTACAAAATTCACACACGCAAATTCAATCTGATGTTAGCATACGAACATTAAATTTATGTTAAAAAGTTGTAATATTCTAACTTGGCTGGCTAGTGCCCTCCTCTTTCATCATCTTCCAAAAAATCAACCCTACAACGACAACAACAAATCCCATGGCCACCCATGGCAACCATGACAATCTTTCCGTGATGCGACTTTCTTCATCATCACAGGCATCGCCAATTCCATCACCATCCTCATCAGCCTGATTGGAATTTGAATAAGAAGGACAGTTGTCCGCGGAATCAATAACGCCATCACGGTCATGATCTTCGCAAGCGTCTCCAAGGTTATTTGCATCGAGGTCTTCTTGGTCAGCGTTCGCAACATAGACACAATTATCATTTATATCAGGTAGGCCGTCAGAATCGTAATCAGGAGCTTTATATAATAAATTGTCTTGTGAATCTCCTAATTCAACAGTCAAAATATCATCCGGCTGACTCAAAAGATCAGGGTTCTCAGACACATAAATTCCTGACATTGCCTGAGCATCCGCATAGATAAGATATTCTTCACCAGGTCTTGCTAGCCACACAATCTTCTCGGAAGCAACAGAGACAATACTGCCTGATACCAACTTTAATTCGCGGAGTCTAAGTGGTTGAGAATGCCAAAGACTGACCTTCCAGCTCATAGACGTCGTCGATGGGAAATCAACATAGGCGGAAGAGAGAGCCGTTTCTGCAATTACAGTTCTCCAATCGCCATCCACCTTCGCCTCTAGTGAGATTTTATAAGGGAGTGACACGTAGTCATCCAGAACCAGTTGAAAGCCGTTTGAAGTTATCTCATTGTTCGAATTTATAAGCAAATAAGCCAATCCTTCATCAGAATCAAGATCAAACTCAACAGTCGTATCGTAATCATTATCAAAAAGATTTTTGAAATCCCCTATAACCGCAGAATGCTCGATCACTTCGTAATCAGTTTCTTCATATTCAACATCCAAAACACTATCCCAAGCCTGCGCAATCATCGACTCTTTTTCCATTACCGCAACATTGAGATTTTGTATATTCGGAAGTTCTACTTGCACAACCGTCGCCAAACTTAAATCAGGTATTGTTGGCTCGTAAACAGTTTTAAAAACACTCAATTCCTCATCAGAGACAGCTGTTGTTGCCACCATCGCGAAAGAAACACCCTGGAACAGAAATATACCAACGAAAAACGAACTAATTATTTTTCTCATCTGATTTGTTTTTAGAGGATAAACGTTTATCAAAAAATGCTGTAGTAACAAGAAGCAAGCCTATTAGTACAAAAGTAACGATTTTCCCCGCCATGGTCATGTTCCAAATGT
>MNZJ01000022.1 GCA_001873565.1 Candidatus Peregrinibacteria bacterium CG2_30_44_17
GACGGTTAGCTACAGGTAGAGGCTTCTCACGACTTGGA
Organism: Candidatus Peregrinibacteria bacterium CG2_30_44_17; assembly: GCA_001873565.1. Classification (GTDB taxonomy): domain Bacteria; phylum Patescibacteriota; class Gracilibacteria; order UBA1369; family UBA12470; genus CG2-30-44-17. The sequence continues at coordinate 39 of MNZJ01000022.1, forward strand.
CTGTGCAGATGCACAATACGCAGTTGCGCCTGGGGAGAGTATTACACTGAGCTACAGCAATTGGGTATACAGTCTTTTTGACGAACTTGGAATATACCGAATAGAATTCAGCTTAGAGGGACAAACATATTACTCAAATGAGTTCACTATAGAAGCACCGGGGCTGCTTACAACATTTTGGAGAGAAGCATTTTATAGTCCAATCTACAACGCACTTATCTTCTTAATCAGCGTACTGCCAAACCACTCTTTGGCACTGGCAATCATTTTGGTAACACTGATAATCAGGACCATACTGCTCATACCTTCGCAGCACGCAATCAGATCACAGCGCAAGATGCAGGACATCCAGCCTAAGCTTGAAGAGGTAAAGAGAAAATACGCAGGCAATCAGGAGAAAATAGCCATGGAGACAATGAAAATATGGCAAGAAAACAAGGTAAATCCACTGGGAAGCTGCTTGCCTCTTTTAATACAATTCCCAATACTAATCGCCTTATTCTACGCGATCAAAGAAGGTCTGAATCCGGACAAAGTGGCACTACTTTACGAATTCCAGAAAGATTTCTCAATGACAAGCATCGATACCGGACTATTCGGCATCTTTGATTTAACAAAAATAGACATATATTTCTTCCCGATTGCAGTAGGAATATTGCAGTTCATTCAGATGAGACTCGCACTGGCAAAAAAATCAACCAAGAAGATCGCCGAGAAAAAACCTGCAAAGAAAAATGTGAAACAAGACTTATCAAGCGACATGGAGCAGGCCAACAAGATGATGCAATACTTCATGCCACTTATGATCGCATTCTTCACCGCATCCATACCATCGGGAGTAGGATTGTATTGGGGAACATCAACTCTGTACGGAATAATTCAACAGATCGTTGCAAATCGTGAAAGCACAAAAAAAGAGCCAACAATAAAGGTAATAGAAAAAGAATAAATATCCATTCACTAAACCCTAAGTCCTAAACCCTACTATCATGGAAGCTGACATCAAAGACATCTTGCACGACCTGTTAACTAGGATGGATATCCCATACTCGGTCATTGATGTAAGTCTTATGGATGATGACAAGACTTACAAGGCAAACATAGAGTCTGATGATTCCAGTTTGTTAATCGGCAAACACGGTGAGAACATGCAAGCTTTGCAAACAGTCGCAAAACTTATCGTATACAAGAAATTTCCTGAGAAAAAAGACTTCTCTTTGACCTTGGACGTCAACAATTACAGGTCTCGCCAAGAAGACAGCGTAATTGAAATGGCAAACAGAAAAGCCGATTACGTAAGGCAGACTGGAAAAAGCCAATCACTCCCGCCAATGTCACCGTATTTCAGAAGAGTCGTTCACATGCACCTAATGCAACCGGAATTCGATGACCTCGAGACGGAGAGCCACGGCCAAGGCTCGTACCGGCAAGTAAAAATTAAACTCACAGTATGAACAAACTATCTATTGCCTTCCTAACAGTTCTTTTCTCCCTCGCCGTCATCATACCTGTATATGCTGATGATGAGCAGCCATCTCCATTCTCAGACATCGAGCTGGGAGACAAATATTATGACGCCGCAGTATACCTGGATGGCAAAGGCATCATCGAAGGATACGATGATGGCACACTTAGACCAAGCCAAGAAGTCAATCGAGTGGAAGCGCTCAAAATGATCCTAGAGAGCGCGGGGATAGAATGCGAAGCGGGTGAAACCGAGATAGAATTCAATGATATAGAAATTGAGTCCTGGTACTACAAGTATCTATGGGAAGGTGTAGACCGCAACATAATCGAAGGCTACGAAGATGGCACGTTCAAACCGGAAGATACCATCAATCTGTCGGAAGCATTGAAAATGATAGTCAATGCAAATCAGCTGGTATCAGTATACCCGGAATCTGCAGAAGATTTCTTTGCTGACGCAGATGCTGAAGCTTGGTACGCAAAATATATCAACTTTGCATCAGAAAACGGACTAATCTACCCAGACTCAGGCAACAACATAGAACCGGGAAAAACACTTACAAGAGCGGATCTTATATATATAATTTACAGACAAGAGACAGCAGCATTCTCAGGAAACATAGAATATGGACAAGCAACTTATTACGGCAATATATTCGAAGGCATGGGAACAGCAAGCGGCGAACCATTCGACGAAACAGAGATGACAGCAGCACACAAGACACTTCCTTTCGGAACTTACGTAAGAGTCACAAACCTGGCAAACAATCAAACAGTAGAGGTCAAAATAAACGACAGAGGCCCATACGGAGAAGGCCGCATTATAGATCTGTCAAAATCCGCATTCAAAGAAATAGGAGCCCTCAGTACCGGCGTACTCAACGTAGAAGTAGAAATAATCTACCCGTAACCACTATATACCATCAATGTCCAAAAGTTATTACTACAGAAACTCAAAGCAAAAACACAAGAAAAAGGTGACAAAAGAAGCCCATAAAGGGCCGCGCCTGCTTTCGGAAGAGATCAGATCAACCTACTTCCTTTTGTTAGCGACAATCACATGCATGCTGGTAGCGAGCGTCCTTGGATATCTTTATATATCAAGCCAGAAAGCGGCAAAGGGATACTTGCTGAAACAATTGCAGATAGAATACGAAGATTTGACCGTAGAATCAAAAACGTTGGATTCCGAGCTGCTCGAAGTAATGTCTATAACGAACATTAACGAGACGGAGCCTGTCGCAAATATGGAACAACCGGACAGCGAGGAATTTAGTTTTATAAACAACAACGCAGCCGTCGCACAGAGTAACGAATAGAGAATACAGGGGACACCCTATGTCATCCACGATTTCAAGATCTTCATATCGTCGACATGAGTCCTGCCATCTCTTTCTGGTGTCTCGAGAATAATAGGCACAGAGTGTTTACCTGCCGCGTGAGCAATAGATTTTAAATTGGCACCTCCTATTTCGCCTGAATCTAAGTTCGCATGGCGATCAACCCGAGACAAGCGACTTTTTAGCGAGTCGTTAAAATGGATAACATCGAGCCTATCCAGTCCTATAACTCGTGCGAATTCCTCAAAAACAGCCTCGCTGTCACTCCAGTCATAACCCCATGCAAAAGAGTGACAAGTATCAAGACAGGCCTTAACCCGATCACTTTTAAGAGCCTCAACAATCGCAGCAATTTCCTCAAAAGACCGCCCCATCTCAGTCCCCTGCCCTGCGGTATTCTCAAGAATGATTTTCGCTTTCAAATCGGAAGTCTCGGCAAGAACGGTTTTTAAATTAGGAATAAGAAGTTTAAAAGCATTAGTATATTCAAGGTCCAGGTGCTTCCCGACATGCAATACTACGCCGGAAGCACCAATCATCTCCGCCCCACGCAGATCGTCAATAAGCGAATCAAGAGCCCATCTGTCCTTTGACACGTCTTTTGCGAAATTGAGCAAGTACGAACAGTGAACGACAATATACTTAAAATCCACTTCGGCAGAATACTTTTTCACCTCCGCGGCCTCTTCGGCAGTCAATTTACTCTTGAAGCGCCCTCTGGGACTCTTGAGAAAAATCTGCATAGCATTCGCACCAAGGGAATCATGAGCACTACGAATAGCAGATACAAAACCATCCGAAATCGACATGTGAGCACCGTATATATAAGTCATTACTGGACACGATACACGTTAAACAACAAGAGCTCAAGTATGTATTGCCGAATACGTCAATAAGTGGTATAATTGAGGGAAAACAAGTAAAAATACAGTACAATGATCGTGGCAGATAACACATTCAGAAATAAGAGAGAGATTTTAAAAATGGTTGGAAAAACGCTAGAACAATTGTTAAAAAGACCTGATATGACAGAACAGATAGCACAAGAACTGCGAAACGACATTGATGAGCATCTAGTTCAAGCATCAACGCCTATGAAATTCGCAGATAATCTGAGAACTTTCTGCACAAAACACACAGCATTCAAGGAAGTGCTTATAAAAGCACAGAACCTTAATTCTGAATATTTGCAGTCAGCAGGGACAGAAGCTATAGACACATTGATAGATGCAGATCCGGAGAAATGGCAACTAGCCGGAGAAGCATTGCAAGAAATGGATGAAGCCAATTTTGAGAGCTGGGCACAAACATTGCCAGTAAACGCACGTTCGAAATTCACAGGACAACTAATAATAGAATAAACTCATGGGCGTAGAGAATTACGGCAGCAATGAAAATGTCGAACCGCAAAAAGAAGAAAGCTCAATCAGCATTGAGAGTGTAGCTACATGGCTGCGTGACACCAATGAATACGCAAAAGCACTTATACATGGGGATACCGAAGCAATAGCTGAGCATCACATCACGCATAGTGATGAGTTTGACGACGAGGAAGCTGTAGATGTTTTAAACACAAATAATCTTGATACGATAGCAAGATACTTGGAAGGAGATCGTACTGGCTCCATCAGCGAGCCAACATTACTGGCAATCAACGACCGAGTGAGGGCACAAGTCGGACCTCATTCAAATGTATCGGCAGAAGAATTCAGGCAAGCAACAAGAATTTTTAGGATTTTAAACAGAAATCAAGCAGTTGCGACATCAAATACAGATGCGTACTTGCGTTTAATAGCAAGATCGCAAGACACTGAAAGCAAAATACAATTCGGCTTATCAAGTGCACCAGCATATTTGGCAGGGATCGAACATACAGCATTAGTCAATGAAGGAACACCAACAGAACGTGATCTACAAGCCGAAGTGTATTCGGCAAATCCACGACTATATCTCACAACTTACCCAGCATTTAAATCGCTAGATAATGAACTATTTGCCGAGGTACTTGATGATATTACAAGTAATATAACGGGGGCGGGGTTGTTATATGTAGAGAACTCAGGATATCTCGACAAAGTAATACAAGTGCTTGAGCGAGGCGGATTAGAACCAGAGCAAAAAGTACAACTGGGAGACGCTATCGCAAGTATCAGATTTGGAGGGAAGGCACAGGATTTGGAAAGAGCCGAAGGGGTCATAGACAGCGCCAGGCCAGCAACACGATTAATGAGAGCAATCATAGAAAACAGAGGTGTCATACCTGCTGCACAATACACTGCAATAGTCGAAAACTTCTACGGACCAGCAGTAACCCATGGATATATGCCTGATGATATCAGAGGGAATATCGCAGAAAGGGCTGAAAGAATGAAGGAGCGTGGCGTGATAGATGAAGAGACATACCAAAGATTGACGAATATACATCGGAACTTCGGTAAAACAGATAAAAACACTTAAGACCGTTCTAATTTTTTTGATAATTCACGTTTAGTATTCTAAACTAATTCTGCCATGAAAATCGCAGAAATATTAGAAAAACTGTACCCTGACCCGCAACCAACTCTGGATTGGAATACCCCTTTTGAGGCATTAATAGCAGTAATGCTTTCGGCACAATGTACAGATATCAAGGTAAACAAAGTTACAGCAGTCCTGTTCAAAAAAGCTAACACACCGGCAACAATTCTTAGCATCGGACAGAAGAGATTATCAGAAATCATCAAGCCATGCGGACTATTTAACGCAAAATCAAAAGCAATAATCGGCACATGCAAAGCTCTCAAAGGCAACAACATCCCGAATACATTCACAGAACTTACAGCACTACCGGGGGTAGGCGAAAAAACCGCCCAAGTGATTCTGGCGCAAGTATTCAACAAACCCGCCTTTCCGGTCGATACACATATACACCGAATCGCAAACAGACTTGGCATATGCAGGACAAAAACCGCAACTCAAACCTCAGACTGCCTCAAGAAAAAAGTTCCGCAAAAATACTGGCATAATATGCACCTGCAACTCATCTTCCATGGTAGAGGAACCTGTACGGCAAGGAGTCCGAAATGCGAAGAGTGCAAACTCAAGGAGTTCTGTAGCTACTATAGGACCAGAACCCCTAAGGCCTACACCTCGTCATCATCCTTGGGAACGGAATAGTCTCCCTGATATGCTCAATACCGGTAACCCATCTCACCATACGCTCAAGGCCAAGGCCAAAACCGCTGTGAGGAACGCCACCGAATTTTCGCAAATCAAGATACCACTGATATTCAGGTCCTGCTAAGCCTTCGTGTTCAATCGCAGCCTTCAGTGTTTCGTAATCGTCCTCTCTCTGTGATCCACCAATGATCTCCCCCGCCCCTTCAACTCCAATCAAATCATTATTCAGAACCAACTCAGGATTTTCAGGATCAACCTTCATGTAGAAAGGCTTGATCGACTTGGGCCATTTGTGAATGAAGACAGGAACTTCGCTATCTTGAGTCAGGAGTTCCTCATCGGGCGCTCCAAGGTCATCGCCAAATTTAATCTCCGATCCATTGGACTGCAAAAAAGGAATAGCCTCTGAATAAGTCATCCTCTTGAAAGGCGTTTTAATCTTTTTAAGCGGCTCAGTATCACGCTCAAGCACCTCGAGCTCTTTCTTGCACCTCTCAAGACATCTCTGAATGATAAAAACCACCATATTCTCCTGAATTCGCATGCTCTCCTCATGCTCAACATAAGCCGCCTCAGCATCCATCATCCAGAATTCAGCCAAATGCTTACGAGTCTTGCTCTTCTCAGCACGGAACACGGGACCAAAATCAAAAGCCCTACCGACAGACATAATAGCCGCCTCAAGATATAGCTGACCCGACTGAGACAAAAAGACTTTTCCTTCGTCAAAATACTCAAGCTCGAATAAGGTTGTAGCTCCTTCACACGCGTTCGGCGTAAAAATCGGCGTATCGATTTTGATAAATCCATTTTCGTGGAAATAGTCATAAACCGCAGTAATGATACAGTCACGAACTCTTTGTATCGCCCACTGTTTCCCTGACCTAAGCCATAAATGCCGATTATCAAGCAAGAAATCGGGCCCATGCTCTTTCTTGGAAATCGGATAATCCTCAGGCGGGATCGAAACAATCTCGATATCCGTGACCTGAAGTTCAAAAACATCTTCCTGCTTCGGATGCTTACTAACCTTGCCAGTCACCTTACACGCAGATTCAATAGTAAGCCGCTCCGCCTTCTCGAGTAACTCAGGCTCAGTAACAACTCCCTGCGTCATCCCGCTCCCATCGCGAAGCTGAAGAAAATAAATCTTCCCACTCCCCCTCTTATTATACATCCATCCTTGAATAGTAACTTCTTGATCAACATGGTCACGCAGATCTGAGATTCGTACAAACATAAAAAAATATTTATAAAAATATACGAGCGTATTTTAGCACCTAGCGGTTAAGCCAACAAACTCGAATCACATCCCAAGACGCATATCCGGACAAACCGTCTCTATATAAGCACGACTTCGGAAATCATCCTGTAAATCAGCGAGAAATGACTTCGCGCACTCATCATCCAAGAAACATGCGCCGGATACCGTGGCATGCGCAGGATCAAGATTGGTCATACCCACGGCAACATCAACACATATATCTCTCCTGTCATAAGACATACTTCCACCATCGCGACTATCACCACAACCAACAAACGTGCCTGCCATAACAAGCAATACAGCGCCTAATTTACCCACCGACTCGACAGAACGATCTCGAGCTTCCATAAAATATGTTATATAGCCGATTCTGAATAATATGGCATAGTATTAGATATAAGAAAATACTTCGGAAACACTGCATTTCAGTTTTTTCCGTATCGCTTTGACCTGAGCCCATTTATGCTCAATAGGATTAAGGTCTGGGCTATAAGGCGTGAGATATTCGATGCCATGGCCTTGATCATGGATGGTGGCAATCATGTCACTTCGTTTATGGAACGAAGCGTTATCCATAACAATCACGCTGTTTTCTGGTAATTTTGGTATCAGATCGTGAGTCAACCAAGCAAAAAAGACATCTGAATTGATATTGGTATCAAAGAGACAAACGGTGAGCAAATCCGAACCGATAATGGCACCAATTGCATTTAGCCTGCCTCTGGCATGCCAATCTTTCTGTCCGTAACAACGCAAACCTGTTTGCGAGTATCCGTGAGTTCTCGGCGTATCTATAGCAAAACCGCTCTCATCCAAATAAACTATATTTCTACCCATTATCTCGTACTGGGTCATTCGTATCATGAAACGAACTCGCTTAATTTCGTCTGCTTTTGGGTGAAATAGAGGTTTTTTTATAGCTGATATCCAATCTTTTCAGGGCATAAAATATA
>MNZJ01000016.1 GCA_001873565.1 Candidatus Peregrinibacteria bacterium CG2_30_44_17
AGTGTAGGCGAATCCAAAGAGACAATGCACAGAATACTGGAGACCGTAATCCCTCACACCAATGAGGACAAACCAAGATATTTAATGGGCGTTGGCACGCCGGAAGACCTACTGGAAGCGGTAGACAGAGGAGTCGACATGTTCGACTGCGTACTACCTACAAGATTAGGACGACACGGAGGATTTTGGAACAAAGAAGGCCGCCACACAATCACGAACAAAAAATTTGAACACGACGAGGCTCCGCTGGCAGAGGGATGCGAATGCTACGGATGTAGTAATTTTTCACGCAGCTACATAAAACACCTGATAACAGAAGGGGAAATCCTGGGCATGCATTTAATGACAACTCACAACCTACACTTCTTAATACAGCTAATGCAGGACATTAGAAAGAACATAAATTCAAACACATTTAACAGGTTCAAGAAAGAGTTTTTAAAGACATACAAAGTATGACATCGTACAAAAAAATTGTTCACTTCGTGTTCGAGCTATCAAACCTCAAAAAATTCAAGCACTGTGGAATCAAATTTGCAGGAGTAGCAAATCCGGACTCACTCGCGGAACATGCAGCAAGAGCGGCACAAATAGCATATATACTTGCTGATCTGGAACATGCCGACCCGTACAAATGCTCTCTTATGACGTTGATTCACGACAATGGAGAGATACGCACCGGAGATCAGCATAAAATTTCCAGTAAATATTTCGACATAAAGAAGTATGAACAAGCTGCATTCAAAGACCAAACCAATAATCTACCTGCACCGACAAACTCTACATTCAGCGACCTGCATACGGAATTCGAAGAGCAAAAGACCAAGGAAAGTCACGTCTCGCGAGATGCAGACATGCTTGAGACAGCTTTTCAGGCAAAAGAATATTTGGACAACGGATACAAAACCGCTAAACTCTGGATAGAAAGCGTGAAGCAGAAGTTAAAAACCTCTTCGGCCAAGAAAATACTAAAAGAGATGGAAAAGACTCATTTCACAGATTGGTGGACTTAAGGACACCAAATAAACCCAACCAAACATGATCGCATTCCTAGAAGGCACAGTCCAAAACAAACCGGAGAAAGCATTGATTATAAACGTAGGAGGGATGGGATACTTGGTACAGGTGCCAGAAATAGTATGGACCGAGACAGAGATTGGGGAAGCAATTAGCCTATACATCCACACACATGTGCGTGAAGACGACCTGAGCTTGTTCGGCTTCCCTACCCTATCGGATCTAACATTTTTCAAACAACTTATTTCAGTCTCGGGGATAGGACCAAAAACAGGACTGGAATTTTTCAATACAAATACAAGTATTATTAAGGGTGCAATACTGAGTAGCGACATAGCCATACTCTCTCGGACACCCGGTATCGGCAAGAAGACGGCCGAGAGAATGATCTTAGAACTTAGAAGCAAAATAGATCCAAACGAGGTCGAACAAAGAACACATGGACACATAACAGAGAATATAGACGAAGATGCTATGGACGCCCTGATGAGCCTTGGATATTCAAGAGGGCAAGTGTACAGAGTACTTGCAAAGGCAGGAGAGGCTTTCGAGAACACAGAAGACTGCATTAAGTATTTCCTGCAAAACGTATAAATCAGCATGGCAACTTCCAAAAACAACTTAAAAGAAGAGTTTCTAAAAGAAGTATCCGATGGGAAACATCGCTTTATAGATATAGCACTCGACTCGGAGCTGCCAAAACGCATTAGAGAAGCTGTATCAAAATTGAGAAAATTCAAAAAAGTGATAATCCTAGGTATCGGCGGATCGGCACTCGGAGGAATAGCCGTAATGCGCGCACTATATAGGCCACTGAAACACATGGAAGATGATTCAACGCATTTCTTCTTCCTCGACCAAATAGATCCTGACCTCATATACCATCTATCACACAATTTAGACCTCAAGGAAACTCACTTCATATCAATTAGCAAATCCGGAGACACCATAGAACCGGCAAGTCTTTATAAATTATTTTATCAAAAAATAGTCGACGCAGGGCTGGACCCTAAAGAGCATTTCTCATTCGTCACAGGAGAGGATGGATTCTTCGCGGAAGAAGCAAAAAAAATCGGTGCAATACACCTCATATTGCCACCATATTTGAGCGGCAGATTCTCGGTCTTATCGGAAGTAGGATTGTTTCCTGCCGTACTCGCAGGAATAAACATAGAAGAGATATTAGAAGGAGCAAGACAAGCTTATGAGGAATTTTATACAGCACTTGATCTGGCTATAACTCAAGACAAATTATACCAAGAAGGCAAAATTATCACCGTAGTATTCCCATATTCATACAGGCTCAACAGATTCGCAGACTGGTACATCCAACTAATGGCAGAGAGTCTCGGCAAAACCAAAGACATCGGACCAACTCCAATCAGAGCGATAGGACCAACTGATCAACACGCACAACTACAACTCTTCATGGAAGGGCCTCGGAACAAACAGGTCTTATTTCTTGAGGTGGAAAAACACCACCACGACCCACAGATTCCAGGAGAAAACTACACTCTGGAAGACCTGATAAATGCCGAGAAAAAAGGCACTGGGCAAGCTCTCGAAGACGCAGGCATACCAACACAAACGATAAAACTGCCATACATAGACGCAAAAGCCGTAGGCAACTTAATAATGACACTGGAACTTCAAATCGCTCTACTTGGAAAAATGTACGGCATAGAGACTTACAAACAACCGGGCGTCGAAGCCGGCAAGAAGATCACTAGAGAGATCTTGCAGAATAGCTAGAAGGCGCACCCGGGATCACCATTGCCTAATGCTATAGATACAAAACGTGCAAGATGGACTCTTTCTCGTACCCATGTATCGCCTTGTTCAGCATTTCGCAAAAAACTGGTAGGAGTGGTCAGGAATGAACAGAGAGCAGAGTCATCGCTAGGACAAAATTTAAAACCTGGATTTGTATTGCAAAATACATTAACCATTGATGGCAACCAGTCGTGCTTACCCTCAAAAGCCTCTACATACCAGTTGAGAGCGCCAAGTACATTCTGCTCAGGTACACCAAGGCGACCCCACAATGTACCAATCAGGAAATCAGCATTAACATGGATGCGATCGCAAATCGACCTGATCTGATCAACCGGATCCATGAGATCCAAGCCTAGTGGAGTAGAAGTACTGCCACTACCGGCCAAGACTCGCAATATAGCTGGAGAAGTAACATCACGAACACATTGGAGCGAAGGCACTTCATGACGCATATCAGAAGAAGGCAGAGGCGAACGCATCGCATCAGTGGAGAAGCCACCACTCACAACATCATCAGCTCGACATCTATCAGCAGACTGGAACATAATGTGATAAAATTAAAATCAGAGACCATTATTAACGAATTAATACAGTCATGTCAATTGATTCACACAAAAGGGCACTCCTCATAACATCGCAATACAATATCAAATATCTATCGGGATTCACAGGATCAAAAGCCACAATACTCAAGATCCGAGAGGCTTATTATTTCTTCACCGACAGCAGATACGAAGGCGAAGCCAGCAAGGTAATACCAAAATCTTTCCACATATCAATATACAAGAAAGGCGAATTCGAAGAAGCTTTTAAAAAAATACTCAAGAAACACAAAGTATCAAAGATACATTTCGAAGCTGATCACCTAACACTCACCTCTCTAAGAACCTGGCGAAAGCTTTCATCGCCAGCAAAACTCATACCGGGAAGAAGAGAAATAGAAGCAATGAGGGCAAAAAAAACGAAGGAGGAAATCAGGCTACTTACGGCCTCTCAGCGAATCAATGAACAAGTTTTTTACTCAGCATTGAAGCTCCTAAAAACAGGCGTCACCGAAAAAGAGATAGCATGGAAGATACGCATTTTAGCTCACGACCTAGGGGCTGAAGATCTGTCATTCGAACCTATAATCGCTTTTGGCAAAGCATCTGCAGTCCCACATCACCAGAATACGAATCGCAAACTAACTAAGGGAGATATGATCCTTGTAGACATGGGCGTGAAATACAAAGGATACTGCTCGGACATGACACGTACGCTCTTCACGAAAGCCCCAACAGCAGAACAAGCCAAAGTCTACGAGACAGTACTTAATGCGCAGAAGCACACGATAAACCATTTAAAGACAGGGATAACAGGACACAAAGCGTGGCGTCTCGCAGCAGACATCATAACAAGCGAAGGATATGGCGAGAATTTCACGCACGGACTCGGTCACGGCACTGGACTACAGATTCACGAATCCCCTAGCCTGGCACCAAAATCACGCGACAAAATAGAAGCTGGCATGATAGTAACCATCGAACCGGGCATCTATCTGCCAAACAAATTCGGCGTCAGAATCGAAGATATGGGAGTCCTGACCAAATCGGGATTCGAGAACTTCACGAAAATTCCAAAAGAGCTAAAAGACTCCATAATTAAATTAAAATGATAAATTACATTTTGGTTGGACTGGCAAGCATAGGGATATTGGAGACAATTTATTTGTTATCAAAAAGACTCAGGAAGCAAGAACCGGCATGCATCATAGGTGATGCTTGCAGCATCGTACTTGGCAGCAAATACAGCAAAACACTAGGCATACACAATGACATACTGGGTTTGGTGTTTTATATAGCGATACTCGCACTCGTGCTTATCGAAACACAATTGCTCATACCACTTGCGATCATAGGCTCATTAAGCTCGCTTTACTTCACATACATACAATTCTTCAAGATCAAATCTTGGTGCTTCTGGTGTTTGATGTCAGCCTTAAACACATGGCTAATTCTCGCGGTAATAACACTACTCTAAAACACCCAAGGCCAAGAGTCCACGTACGCTGTTAACAGGCATAAAGCACCTGCCATAGCGATATTATTCATAAAATGGAACATCTCATTCATCCTATGAGAAGGATCTTGAACAGACCAGAATGCATGCATCCAAAATGCAACAACAACCAAGAACACGACCAAAGCAAGTAGTGCATACATCACATAATATCCAATGACCATAGCGCCTCCACCAAGGATTAATAGAACTCCGGTTGCCAGAGAAGTGAACATAGGAAGTGGCACCTGCTTGGACTTGGCATAATTAGCAGTTTCTGTAGGCTTCATCAGATGATGAACACCGTTTACGACAAAGAAAAGACCAAAAACAACTTGACCGACAATCTGCAATATCTCCATGTTTGCTTGGGTTAATAATTCTTATTAAGAATAATTACTATTAATATGCCACTGAGGGGAGCTATTGTCAATTTCCAACCTTGCTACCAGACCGTTTTTCGCCTAAAATCTCCCCGTCATAAAGAGTTTTACTACAGACTAGAGACTACAAACTACTAACTACTTACCACTGTGTGCGGAATATTTGCCTATTGTGGACCAAAAGATAATGCAGGAGAACTTGTACTGAGCGGACTTAAGAAGCTCGAATACAGAGGATACGATTCTTGGGGCGTGGCATGCAAAAATACAGATAGCGAGATAACTATCGAAAAGCACGTCGGCAAGATTTCCGGAGTAGATCATTTGAACAAAGATCTCACAGACAAACCTTGCCATATTGCAATTGGCCATTCGCGCTGGGCAACTCACGGAGGCGTAACAGAGAAGAATGCACATCCTCATTCCACAGAGGGAAACGAGATAGTAATTGTGCATAACGGTATCTTAGAGAATTACGAAGAACTCAAGAAGGAACTGGAATCAAACGGGCATACATTTACTTCTGAAACAGATACGGAAGTTTTCGCGCATTTGATACAGGAGAATATGAGCGACGGATTCGAAAACGCTTTCAAAAAAGCACTCAAACAAGGCAAAGGACGATATGCCCTGCTGGCAATATCAAAAGATCAAAGCAAAATCCTGGCAGCAAGACGCGGATCTCCACTAATCGTAGGTATTAATGAAGACGCAAAAGAGTACTTCATAGCATCTGATATCCCAGCTTTCCTTGAACACACGAAGAAAGTGATGTATCTCGACGACGAACAGATGGTGTCAATCAACGACGGCATTAAATTTTTCGGCCTTAATACAGAAGAGGAGGTCCAAAAACGAATCATAGAGATAGACTGGGACATCGAAAGCGCCGAGAAAGGAGACCACCCTCACTTCATGATAAAAGAGATCTTAGAACAGAAAGAGACTTTGTCACGAGCAATCAACCAAGAGGAAGATAACATCTTGGAAGCAGCAGAAGTTATCCGTAACGCATACGGAACTTACATCGTGGGATGTGGAACAGCCGGCAAAGTCGGCATGGTTGGGACATATCTTTTCTCACACATAGCAAAGAAGCACATCAACTTCATGTTTGGATCCGAGTTTGGAAGTTTTTTACCGTTCATGAAAGATAAATCACTGATGATAGCAATATCTCAAAGCGGCGAAACTGCCGACACTCTGGAAGCAATAGAGGAAGCGAAGAAAAAAGGAGTTAAGATCATCTCAATAGTAAATGTCGAGACATCAACAATGGCTAGGATCTCAGACATAGTAATCCCAATAAAAGCCGGCCCGGAAAAAGCCGTAGCCTCAACAAAAGCAACCACTTCACAAATAGCGATTCTAACTCTAATCGCATATGCATGTGCGGGAAAACTGGCCGAAGGGAAAAAGCTGCTTGTCGAAACGGCCAGCCAGATCAACGACATGCTAAATCCTAGATACGAAGGATACATTCGAGAAGTAGCGGAGAAAATAGCTGACATAGAATCCATGTACATCATAGGGAAAGACCTCAACTACCCTATCGCACTCGAAGCAGCCATCAAGCTACAAGAAGTTTCATACATACATGCCGAAGGTTTTGCCGGAGGAGAACTCAAACATGGACCAATCGCCCTAATATCAGAGGGGACACCTTGCATTGCAATCGTAGCGGAAGACGAAACGAAGCCTCATATATTATCGAACGCAACAGAAGTAAAATCTCGCGGAGGATACATCATCGGAGTAGCTCCGGAAAACAATTCTGTCTTCGACTACTGGATAAAAGTACCAAATGCAGGCATGGCCTCCCCTATCGTATCGATCATACCAATCCAGATCCTTGCATATGAACTAGCGATCCTCAGGAAAAACAACCCGGATATGCCTAGAAATCTGGCAAAAAGCGTCACAGTAAAGTAGCGAGGATTGCGATCCGTAGCGGAGAGGACACGAGCTCTGCGAGTGTTCTATAGCCGAACTACCATAAAATGGCATAAAGAGCGAAGGCTATTTTGTCCATATGACAAGGCATCAAAAACGCAGACTAGCAGCGCTAATCAAGGCTTTTGATAACGAAGACATATGGCAAAAGAGTCTTTGAGGTTTACTGCCGTTTTATGGTAGCTCGGCTATAGGAGCGAAGGATGCCGAATAACAAATCTGGCAAATATGGTGACGACAGATTGGCAAATTTGTTAATGAGGCAAGCAACCCCCTATTGAGAAAGTAGCGAGGATTGCGATCCGTAGCATTTGTGAAATTATCAGAAACGAGGTAAATTTATCTCAGGAAATAAAAAAACAAAAGCAAATGCCACAACGCACAAAAATAATAGCAACTCTAGGACCTTCATCTGAGGACTTATACATTCTTGAAAGGATGCTTCAGGCAGGCATGGACGTTGCAAGACTCAACTTCTCTCACGGCAGTTATGAGAATTTCAAAATAATCATAACCAACCTGCGCAAGGCTTCCGAAAAAACAGGATACAACGTAGCCATCCTACAAGACTTGCAAGGCCCAAAGATACGAACAGGCATCTTGCCAAAAGAAGGAATCACTCTTAAACGCGATCAGGACATAGTCCTTACTGCATCAAAACCGAAAGACGGAGAAGTCCCATTGCAATACGAGAACTTACCAAAAGAGGTCAAAAAAAACGACATATTACTCATAGACGACGGACTTATAGAGCTAAAAGTTATTTCGACGTCCGCAAATAAGATTTTTGCAAAAGCACTCAACGACGGCGTCATCAAAAGCAACAAAGGCATAAACGTACCAACGGGCACAATCAGAGCTGCAGCAATAACAAAGAAAGATTTGCAAGATTTGAAATTTGGCCTAAAAGCAGGAGTAGATTACGTTGCGCTATCTTTTGTTTCCTCAGCCCAAGATATCAAAGACCTTCGTAGACATATCAAGAGAGCTAAAGGCAAAGCTAAAATAATAGCAAAGATTGAGCGCAAAGAGGCTATCACAAATTTGGAAGAGATCATCAAAGAAGCCGATGGCATAATGGTTGCCCGAGGAGACCTTGGCCTTGAGATACCTGCGGAACAAGTACCGATATATCAGAAAGAGATTATTCACAAATGTAATGAGGAAGCTAAGCCGGTAATTGTAGCGACACATGTACTACAATCAATGATAGACAAGCCACGTGCCACAAGAGCTGAGATATCGGATGCGGCCAATGCTATTTTCGACCGCGCAGACGCTTTCATGCTGTCAAACGAGACTGCTGTTGGCAAATATCCACTCGAAGCCATACAAACATTGGCATCGGTAGCGAGAGCAACGGAAAAAGAACTAAAAAAGAAACCCTTCTTGTTGCCAAAGTTATCAGATCCGAATCGTCTCTCCACAACATCAGCAACATGCCTCAATGCAATTAACCTGGCAGAGAATATCGGAGCAGACCACTTAGTAATCGTAACAAAATCGGGTTACACAGCCCATCAAATAGCGAAATACAGACCTTTTAACAATCTCATTACAATCACCGGAGATGAGAAGACCAGAAGAGAACTCAATATGCTGTGGGGACTGAATCGAATATTGATATCAAAGGAAATCATCAAAGACAGGTCGGATTTAGAAACAGGAGTAATAAAACTGCTACGCAAAGAAAAATTAATACGCAGAGGCGACAAAGTCGTCATCGTCAACACAGGCAAGAACAGGAAACTGCTATCAACAGTTCGTATCTGACAACTACTCACTACCAACTACATACTACATGCTCATAATGGGGATAGATCCAGGGACAGCAACTACGGGTTATGCCCTACTGAGAGCGGAAAATGACAAGTTCGAAATCATCGATTTCGGCATAATCAAGACCGAGCCGAAAGACGAGAATGCAGACAGACTATGTCAAATATGCGAAGACATCGAGGCGCTTGCCAAAGAGTACAAACCGGACAATGCCGCAATCGAAGAACTATTCTTCGCAAAAAACGTCAAGACAGGCATCGCAGTAGCACAAGCACGTGGAGCAATGATAGCAACACTCACTCGCCTAAAGGTGCCAATAGCGGAATACAAGCCGGTAGAAGTAAAATCATCGATTTGCGGAAATGGCCAAGCTGAAAAATCACAAGTAGGACGTATGGTACAAATGATACTGGGACTAAGCGCGCCTATAACACCTGATGACGCGTCTGATGCAATCGCGATTGCGATAACACATGCAAACTCGTATAATTTCAGAGAACAAACGAGAGACAATAGAGATCTCTACAAAAGTCGGTAATGTCACGAAAAATGAAAAATTTGAGCGAAAATTTTGAAAAGCGAAGAAGGCGTATCAGATTAGATACGTTGATGAGCTTTGAAGAATTTGTAGCCAAATTTTTCATTTTGTAGTAGTTACAAGACTTATGTAGAGATCTCAACAGATAAAAACACACATCTATGAAAAAAGTTTTCGCCGCAATACTGACACTCGTAGCAGTAACATGCGGACTCACAGCAATAGTACTACTCGCAGAAGGAAACACCCTCCTAACAAATTTCTTTGGTTTTGAAAATGCGATGATAGAGGAAGAAGATACGGGAAAAATCGCGACAGATTTTGATTACGACGACTACATTAATAAAGGACAACTATTAATAGACAACGGCTACTACACTTTGGCGATCAATGAGTTCACTGAGGCGGCAAGAGAAAAACCGGCAGCCTCAGAACCATATGTACTCATCGGCCAAACGCATTTAACAGAAAAAAATTACGACAAAGCCCTGGCGAATTTCGAAACAGCACTTGAGAAGAATCCTGACAACATGGACGCTGTCATAGGAGTATCTCAGAGCTACATACATTTAAACGAATTTGGACTGGCGCGAGAGACACTAGACGGAGCACACTACCCCGACAGACCTGAATTCAAATATTATCAAGCGATGCTGTTTGCATATGATGGCGAATATGACAGAAGCGAGAAGTACTTTGCGGAAGCGCTGGAAACCACAAATGAAGAGATACAAGCAAATACTCAATTATTCCTGGATGCGTACACCGAATATGCTCTGGAGCAAGGCGGTCAGGAGAGTCACTTACGAACACTTTTGGCCAAAGCAGCAACAGACGCAAACCAGTATGAACTCGCCACAACCATCCTGTATCAGGTTCTCAGCGAATCACCGACATATAGAGACGCATGGATCTTACTTGGATATGCATACTTGAATCTGCAGCAATACGAAGATTCCGCATCAGCTTTTGAAGAAGCACTAGAGCTGGACACCACAAAGCCTGAGACAAACTACTTCCTCAGTCTGGCTTATTTTGGACAAGACAGATATGCAGACTGTATCACCTACTTGGAATTGGCACTTGTCTACGGTTTCGAACCTCAAATACAGATATATCAGAAACTTGCCGAAACTTATTTCTTGCTCGAAGACTACGAATCAGCGACAAGAAATTACGAGCAAGTTTTAGAGATCAACGATGAGGATATAAATTCATTCATAAGACCGATTTGGATCAACATGGACTACCTCGACAACACCGCAAGATCTTTCGACCTGGCAGCATGGGCAATCAAGTCCCATCCTGACGAAGCGATGAGTTACAATTTAATGGGATGGGTCATGATAGAGTACGGCGACATGACTGAGGCACGAGAACACTTGGAAGAAGCAATAGCAATGGACGAGACTCTTGCAGCAGCTTACCTTAACCTCGGCACAATCGATGAAGTTGAAGGCAGCACTCAGTCAGCAAAGGAGAACTACAAAAAAGCTTACAATCTGGGACAAAACGACTCTGTAGGAACGTTAGCCGCAGAAAAATACAACACGCTTCTTCAAAGCGAGCAAGCGGAAGTCCAATAAATCTCTGAAATAGACAACCTCATGATACAGCCACTCATACTACCTCTTATACTTGCAATCGGAATAGCATTTGGAAGTTTTTTAACCATGCTTATATCTAGAATATACAAAGAAGAGTCCGGAATATTTTTAGGCAGATCGCACTGCTTCGCATGTAAGAAGCAACTAAAAGCTCGAGATCTAATTCCTGTCTTCAGCTACTTGTGGAATAGAGGAAAATGCAGATTCTGCGAGAAATCAATAAGCACACTGTATCCTCTGATCGAGATAACAACAGGAGTGGTATTCGCTCTAATTTACTGGAAATTCCCATTCGAATCGATTTCAGAACTACCGCTCACCGTATTCTATTTGTTGATCAGTCTTATACTTATATTTACATTATTTTATGATCTCAAATACTTAGAAATATCAGATAGGATTTTGATCCCGGGCATAGTAATCGCTATCATCGGAGCACTGTCATTCGGGGTTACGCCAAGCATCACGTCAGCACTAATTGGTATGGCAATAGGAGTATCGTTTTTCTTGATACAAATACTTGTTTCAAGGGGAAAATGGGTTGGAGGTGGAGACATTAGAATCGGTGCATTCATGGGAGCACTTTTGGGATGGCAAATGGTGCTAGCAGCCTTGGTGATAAGCTATATCATTGGATCAATAGTCACTATCCCATTGCTGCTTATCGGCAAAGAGAAACTTGGCAACAAAGTTCCACTAGGCCCGTTTTTAGTAACAGGCACATTCGTAACAATATTTGCTGGCGAACAAATAACAAACTGGTACCTTAACTTATTCTTATGAACAAAGCACTTCTTATAGTCCTGGACGGATTTGGATACAGCACAAAAAAAGCCGGCAATGCAATTGCCATGGCTGACATGAAATATGAGAAGAGTCTCCGCAAGAGCTACCCTACAGTGCAACTCAAATGCTATGGCGAAGCCGTAGGACTGCCGAAAGGGGCCATGGGTGGCAGCGAGGTAGGACATTACACGATGGGAGCCGGCAGAATCATATTACAGTTGCAAGAACAAATTAACGACGACATCCGCACAGGGGAATTTTTTAAGAACAAAGAGATTTTAAAAGCGATCAACAATGCAAAGAAACACAACTCTGCATTACACCTCATCGGAATGATTTCAGACGAAGGAGTACATTCACATTTAAATCACCTTCTCGCCTGTCTAGAGCTGGCAAAACGCCACAAGCTGAATAAAGTTTTTATACACGCAATTACAGATGGTAGAGACGTACCCGAAAGATCAGCGAAGAAGTATATAAAAAAGGTACTAGATGCAGGAGGAAACATTGCCAGCATCGTAGGACGATTTTATGCAATGGATCGCGACACCAACTGGAAACGAACAGAAAAAGCTTACATGCTAATGACAAAAGGCGAAGGATTCAAAGAAGCAGATCCAATCAAGGCGTTAGACAATGCTTATGCGCGCGGAGACAACACAGACTATTACCTAAGACCGATGATACTAAATCCAGAAGGCAGAATCAAAAACCATGACTCCATAATATTCTGGAACTACAGAACCGACAGATCTAAACAACTCGCCGGAGCATTTATTGATCCAAAATTCAGAGGTTTTACGAGACGACGCGTTGGACATTTGGCAATGACTGTATTTGGAGAATACAGCAAGGATGCCAATGTGGCATTCCACACTCCGCAAATCAAAAACAACCTCGGAGAGACTCTGTCGAAGCTTAAAATCAGAGAACTACGCATCGCGGAAACGGAAAAATACGCGCACGTCACATTCTTCTTCAACTCCCAAGTCAAAGAACCATATCCTATGGAAGACAGAATCATCATTCCATCACCAAAAGTAGCATCTTATGCAGAAAAACCGGAGATGAGCGCAACAGAGGTGACAGATCGCGTTATCAAAGAGATCAAAAGTGAAAAATACGGTTTCATCGCTCTCAACTATGCCAATGCGGACTTGGTAGGGCATTCCGGCGATATGAAAGCCGCAATCAAATGCTGCAAACACTTAGACAAGTGTCTAAAACAAGTTATACCTGTCGCCCAAGCACATGGCTATTCAGTCATACTGACAGCCGATCACGGAAATGCCGACTCAATGAAATATGCAAACGGAGATGACAATCCATCTCATTCAATGAATCAAGTACTATGCACAATCATATCGGACAAAAAGCTTAAACTTGCAAAAGGACAGAGCTTGGCAGCGATAGGACCAACTATCCTAAAACTTATGGGGATAAAGAAGCCTAAAGAAATGGTTCACAGCCTGATATAGGTCTATCCTGCGCGGCCTTGGCGGCGGAAGCGCTCCATCCCTATCCCCTACACCCTATCCCCTATACCCTATGAAAGCAGTAATACTAGCAGGAGGCGCCGGCACAAGGCTTTGGCCGCTCTCGACAGAAGAAAAACCGAAACAGTTTCATAGCCTCGTGTCAGACAAAACGATGCTTCAAGAAGCCTACGAAAGAGTATCTTTTTTGAGCCCAAAAGACATATACATCGCAACCAACGCAAAATACGTTAAGTATATCCTTGATCAGCTACCAACATTGCCGCAAGAAAACATAATTATCGAACCAGCACTGCGCGACACAGCGACATGCATAGGATTTGCAGCAGCAATAATTCAAAAACAATATCCGGAAGAAGTAATGGCAATCGTATATGCAGATCATATGGTCCAAGACAAAGAAGAGTTCACACGCAAACTCAAAGCTGCGGAAAAAATTGCGATTAAGGACAATACTCTCAACATAGTAGAGGTAGAAGCAAAATCACCAAACACAAACCTAGGATACGTAGAAATAGGAGAAGAGATTGAGCAAGTGAACGGCGAATCGGTTTTTACATTCAAAAAATTCACAGAGAAACCAGATGCACATACCGCAGAAGGGTATATAAAGTCAGGGAACTACTTGTGGAATACGGGATACTACGTTTGGAGAGCTAGTGACATTTTGGAACGCTTCAAAAAACATCTTCCAGACACATACGAAAGATTAATGAGGATGCAGCAAGCTATAGGCACAGATCATGAAGCTGAGATAATCGAGATGGAATATCCAGCCTGCGAGAAAATATCGATCGACTACGCCATTATGGAGAAACTAATGCCGGAAGAAGTCCGCATCTTGCCGGCAACACTTGGCTGGAGCGATATAGGAACTTGGGAGACCTTATTCCGAGAACTATGCGACGGCAAATCCAACATAACAAAAGGAGACGTCCAATTCCAAGATAGTAGCGGGAATCTAATCTACAACTATGCAAAAGGACAAAAAATCCACATACTTGGGCTACAAGACACAGCAATAATAAATACTGGAAGCGACATACTGGTATGCCCACTCAAAGAGAGTCAAAACGTAAAAAAACTGGTTAAGTAAAGCTAAATTACCCTTCCATTTCAGGAAATCGTAATGTAATGTATTCCCGCTTATTTTCCGTATCCAAACTATCGACTATTTCCTGCTGACTACAGACTAAAAATGCGAATCCAAACCAAACCAAAACCATGGGGAAAAGAGATATGGTTCGCGCATACCGACTCATATGCAGGCAAGATTTTAGAGATCAAAAAAGGTCATAGGTATTCACTGCAATATCACAAAAAGAAGCTAGAGACTCAATATGTGCTAAGCGGTAAAATAAAGATGACAATTGGAAAAACCGAAGACAACTTATCTGAAATCATCTTAAGTCCTGGAGACAAACTTGATATAACCCCTGGAACAATACACAGAGCAGAAGGAATCGAAGACAGCCAAATACTGGAGGTCTCTACACCAGATCTCGATGATGTAGTAAAGATAGCAGACGATTACGGTAGATCCGGCGAAGGCAACAACGAAGAACTAGATACAAAGTTATCACAGGAATAATGCATGCGCACCTGCCCCGCTTATCTCGCGCGCAGCGCTCCATTCACTACACCCTACACCCTATCCCCTATACCCTCTTCAACACATAATCCTCACAAAAATGAAAAAATTCCTAACTTGGCAACTAGTAGCAATCTTCGTGTTTGCAGCCGTTTTGGGATTCATCTCCCTCCCCTACGAGTACCAAGAGAAGATTCTGCCATCAGATTCAGAGTTCTTGCAGGAGACAAAGATTAACCTTGGACTAGACTTACAAGGTGGGACGCAACTCGATTACAAAATCGACCTGCGCGAAGTCGCCGATAGCGATCGCGAATCGATAGTAGAAGGAGTAAAAGAAGTTATAACAAGACGTGTAAATGGACTTGGTGTGTCAGAGCCAAACATCTACATGTCACACGTAGCAGACGAATACCACATAATAGTGGAACTAGCTGGTATCAAAGATATAGATGAAGCCAAGGCAACTGTCGGTAAGACAATACAGTTGGAATTTAAGGAGCAGTCAAATGCAATTGAGACAGATCAAAAAGAAGAACGCAAAACGTATGCTGATGAGGCATTGACGCGCGTACTAGCCGGTGAAGATATCGCATTAATAGGACAGGAAGATGAACTCGCATACCCAGGAGTCGCATTCTATTCGGAGCTGGACTTCACAGAGGTAGATGCTATTTCACCTGAGATCGCGGAGGCTATCTCAGGATACGACGCAGGGGACATCGTCCCATACGTCATCGAAGGAACAGACGGATACACATACGACATCACAGGAACTGTCGTGGATTTAACAGGCTACTTCATTGTACAAGTGGCAGATCACACAACCGAAGAATATAAAGAAGTACAAGCAAGCCACATCTTAATAGGATGGGACGATTCAAGCTTGGCATCGGATCGTACTAAGGAGGAAGCTCTAGCCCTTGCATCAGAGATCTTAGACCGTGCAAACGCAGGTGAAGACTTCGGAGCATTGGCAGGAGAATATTCAGAGGATACGGGCAGTTCGTGGGACAGCGGACAATTAGGATATTTCGGCCCAGGAGTAATGGTGTCGGAGTTTGAGGATGCAGCTTTTGCTATGGAATCGGGGGAAATATCTGACGTGGTAGAAACAGAGTTCGGATACCATATAATCAAAGTTACAGACATAAGAGACAACGCCATAAAAGATTTTTACGCCATTAACAAAATCACATATTCAACAATCCCTGATTCGTGGGCGGCAACAGAACTGACAGGAGAGCATTTCGTACGAGCCGATGTAGCTTTTGATCAAAACTACTCACCATATGTAACAATCGAGTTTAACGAAGAAGGAGGAGCACTATTCGAAGACATAACAGGACGCAATGTCGGCAAACCTCTAGCCATTTTCGTAGGAGGAGACCTGATCTCAGCTCCAAACGTAAATCAACAAATTTCAGGAGGCAGCGCAATAATAACTGGGGACTTCTCAGTTGAAGAGGCAACCGACCTAGCACGTGACCTTAATACAGGCGCAATCCCAGCTCCGATAACACTAGCAGGACAGTACACCATCGGCGCATCTCTAGGGGAGGAAGCCCTTAGTAGCAGCGTCACAGCTGGCATTATAGGTATTCTGATACTCGCTATTTACATGGTTCTTTACTATCGCCTACCGGGCATCATGGCTAACGTCGCACTCGGAATTTACGCAATCATATTGATATTCGCGATCAAAATAGCATTGCCAATGGCAGCAGCAATTCTCATCGCACTCGGCATATTCGGTGCGATCACAGCAGTAATACTCAAATCCAGAGACTCCGGATGGGAGAAGATGATTACATTCGTATTGGCATGTTTCATCCTGTTCTTTATATCGTTCGTACTATCAAGCCCTCTGACACTAACACTAGCCGGTGTAGCGGGTGTCGTACTATCTATAGGTATGGCGGTAGATGCGAATGTACTTATATTCGAGAGGATCAAAGAGGAACTAAGAAGCGGTAAACCACACGCCCTTTCGATTGAAACAGGTTTCCAAAGAGCTTGGGACTCTATCAGAGATTCAAACTTCTCATCACTAATAACTTGTGGAATCCTTCTATACTTCGGCTCATCAATCATCAGAGGTTTCGCGTTCAACTTGGCACTAGGTATATTAATATCAATGTTCACAGCCATCACAATTACAAGGACATTCTTAAGAAGCACCATCGGCAGAAAAGCACTTGAAAGCGATTTCCTATTCGGAATAAACAAGACCAGGAAGCCGTTCAACATAGACTTCATCAAGAACACAAAGATATGGCTAACCGGATCCAGCATATTGGTAGGTATAGCACTGATTGCACTACCTATATTCGGACTGAATCTAGGCTTAGACTTCACAGGGGGGACCCTTATGGAACTATCTCTCGAAGAAGAAGAAGTAAGTGTAGAACAATTGGCAGAAACACTAGGCAATATTGAGGACGCACTAAACAGCCCAGACACAGAGTTCGTAGGAGCAGCGGAGAGCACTATACTGGACGATACAAACACAGACAGCGTGATGTTAAGTGGGTCAGAGACAGACACGGCCAGTGAACTTACCACAAGTTACGCACCAACAGATGCAGATGGCGTAGAGTTCGGAACACCAGTAATAGTCTCAACAGGCGATGGCAGCTTCATCATAAGGATCAAGCATATCTCCGAAGAAACTCACACACACATCTTAAGCACGTTCGCTAACAAGTATGGCTCAGTCGAAGAGATCAGATTCACAACAGTTGGACCAACGATTGGAGAAACACTCAAAAAGAAAGCAATCATCGCACTTGGAATAGCTCTAGTAATGATAGTGCTATATATAGCTTTCGTATTCAGGAAAGTACCTAAAAAAGTTGGGGCATGGAGATTCGGTATATGCGCTATAGCAGCATTAGCACACGATATTCTGATCATAGTTGGCATATTCGTACTGCTTGGAAAATTCATGGGAGTGGAAATCGACGCACTGTTCATTACAGCGCTTCTAACAATCCTTGGATTCTCAGTGCACGATACAATCGTAGTATTCGACAGAACACGTGAGAACCTACGCCGTGGCGAATACGCTACATTCAGCGAGACAGCAAATGCAGCTCTTAATCAAACGCTTGCACGCTCAATCAACACATCCGTATCTACACTGTTCACATTAGTAGCATTGCTTCTGTTCGGAGCAGCCTCCATACAGTACTTTGTACTGGCACTCGTACTTGGTATCATCGTAGGTACGTACTCGTCTATCTTTATAGCAACACCTCTACTTGTGCTATGGCACAACAAGACAGAGAAGTAGACAGATATCAAAAGGGAACTTGCCATAAGGTAAGTTCCCTTTTAAAATACCTCTGCTGTGCGCTCGTAGCTCAACTGGATAGAGCACCGGTCTTCGGAACCGGGGGTTGGGGGTTCGAATCCCTCCGGGCGTACCATTGAAATCTGGCTCTACCGAAGGCAGGGACAGATTTTAATAAGTCGCATTGGATGATGAGAACCCAGGGTTCGGGTTCCGAGGATAGCGAGAGTAATACTGCAACTTTGTTCCAGTATTACCGAACGACACAGGAACCTTAGCGCAGCTCAAAGAGCAAGCGTCATCCCTCCGGGCGTACCATTGAAATCTGGCTCTATAAAAACATTGGGTGATGTGGAATCATATGTTTTCTATTACTAATTTCAGTTATATGGGCATCATTATGATCATATTTTGGGTTCTAATTGTAATCGGTGCTGTTTCTTTAGCTCAACATACATCTGCACAAAGCAATAGCAAAGGTAGCAAAACACCTTTGGCAATACTGAAAAGCAGATACGCAAGAGGAGAAATTGACAAGAAAGAGTTTGAAAGTAAAAAGAAAGATTTAAGTTCTTAAACAATTAACCACAAATCAACATGAGTGAAAAAAGTGTCAGTTATTGGCAACAGGCCAATCGCTTAGGGCTATTTTTTGTAGCTCTATTCTTGATCTGTTTTGCATGGTTTTATATGAATCCTGCAGAGCAAGTATTGCACGAGCAGTTATTTAATCTGACTTTCATAGGATTTTCAGGGATGAGCTTTGCCGGAGTTGTTTCAGGAACGATCCAGTCCTATGTCTGGGGATATATCTTTGTTGGTATTTGGATGACTGTTTCAAAAGTATCTGGCATGAAATAATCTCCTTCTACCTCAAGTCAAGAACGGAAAGGAGCTCCCAAAGTTCATCACATATCTCAGCTCTATCCCGACCACTACTAGACTCAAACGCAGACCCTTCTGCCTCTGTTAATATGCCAAGATCGAAAGCTGTTTTGACATAAGGAGCATACCACGCCGTAGGCCATGTATCAGTATATGGCATACCTCCTGTGACATCTTCATCAGCGATATCATAACCATAAGCAAGAAGTAGCATCTTAAGAGCCTCTACCTTATTAACGGTTTGAGCAGGGTAAAAATTCCCATCGCCATATCCAACAACCCAACCTTGTTCTTTGGCGTAACAAACATATTTAGCGAACCATTCGTCACCAACGTCATCAAAACACCCTTGATACTCATCTTCGTCTGGAGTAATCCCCTGCCCTTCTATTATAATCTTAAGAAGTTCGGCTCTATTAACAACCTGATCAGGGTAAAAATTACCATCGTCATAACCCTGAATCACACCTAAATCATAGAGACCCATAATAGCCTCATAAGCATCATCAGTACTCAAAACATCGCCAAAAGAGAAAGCTTCGGTATAACCGGCAATCTCATCAGAAGTTTCAAGCAAAACACCATCCTCATCATAAGCCTCAACCACAAAATAGTATATCGAGTCGGAAGGAAGATCTGAGGCCGCATAAGTCGTAATATACGGATACTCAACCACGTCCGCGACATCATATACCTCACTTTCCTCGCCCATATAAACAACGTAATACGATATATCTAGAGCAGTAAGCCGATCCCAGCCCACGGTAATGCCATCCTCATCATAATAAAGCACCTCCAGAGTCAATTCATCATTGGTATAGTCGATAGCAACGGTATCTCCAACATCATCTCCTTCTTTTTGAGACTCGGTATCCTCACCGACAGTCACGTCGGAACTCACAACATCGGAGTCGGCACTAAAATCGCCGAACTCACCGGAATAATAGTAAGAGTAGCCAACATCAAAAGACATAGCGACGCTAACCTCTGTATCGATAGGAGAAACTAAAACATAAATATAATCGTAATCGGAAGCTCCTTCGAAAATAAACTCTCCATAAGTATCACCTGCATACACCGTATTCTTGTCGACAGCATCCAAGTCATACTCGCCGGAAGCATCCATAGGGACAAAAGTCACCCCCATATCAACATCTTCACCCTTTGTGATGCTGAGCTTGAAATCATCTTCGCTGGAAGAGGTTTCAAACTCGATATAATTAGTACCATAAAGGGCAGGCCTCATATCAGGAAGCGGCATCTTGGAAGAGACTTCGGTAGAGCTATCCCACTCTCTCATAAGATAAATATCAGGATACAGGGTCCCGTCATTGTAAGTCTGGTCATGCGCTAGGTTCCATATAGCGAACTCTCGATAGACTTCGGCAAGATCATCTCCTTGAGACTCTATGAAATTATTTACAGCAGTATAAACAGTAAGAACACTCCTCTTCCCCTCATAATCAAGATCGAAAAAGTCCTCCCAAATCGTCACCATAATTTCGTCATCATCGTAGTATTCCGTAAGAAATTTAGGCCAAATCATGAGGGAGTATTCAAAAAGCGTCCCGCTAGGTATAACTCCTGCAAAAATCGAATAATCAGGATAAGTAAAAAAATCATCGAGATAGTACAAATAATCATTCACAGATGGATAAACATAGTCTTCAGCCCAAACAGCCGAAGCCTCCGCGAAATTCAAATCCTGATAGCTCTCTAAGAAATAAGGGTCGTAACCGAATTGGATAGCATGCATGAATTCGTGGGAAACAGTAGCTTTCATAACGCTCTCGGCGAGCCATGGATCAACGGCAATATAAGGAGTAAGATCCGACAGAACAGATGTAACGCCTGTAGTGCCTTCGTACAGATACTCGTACTGATCATCCAGAATTATTGGGATATAAGGTATATACCAATCGTCCGGTATCGGAGCATCGAACCCGAGAGATGTGATCTCGCGATCCCACGACTGCTCCGCATACTCAGCAACGTCATCAACCATATCAGGCACACCATTACCATTGCTATCAGGCTGAATATAAACAATGTAATTAAATTCTATTTGAAAATGCTCAGTATAAATACTATAGGATTGAAACTCTCCAACTTCTATCTCGCTAATATATATCGAACCGGCGGCAAATGCAGACAGAGCAGGAAATAAATTTAGTAGGAGACTTATAACAAGCAGCTTTGCAATTTTGTTTTTCATTATTCATAGGTTATGTGACAAAAACTTTATCAGAAAAGATACGAACTCACAAAAAAATAAACTATACTACAAACTACCCACTACAAACTACCCACTACTAATGTACGCAGAGGTCCTGGTAAATCAGAAATATTCGAATCTCAAGGGAACATTCACCTATGAGATTCCGGCAGATATGGAGATCACAGAAGGATCTCTAGTGATAGTTCCATATACCAACAAAAAGATCGGCGGTATCGTCATACGAACAACAAGCGCAAAACCGAAATTCAAAACCAAAGAGATCCTAGAAGTAAACAGTCTGCACCCACGTCTTGAGAAGTGGCAACTCGAAACAGCGAGATTTATCTCAGGTTATTATCTGGCAAGTCTATACAAAACATTAAAACTCTTCATCCCGGATAAGATCTGGAATTTGAAGGGGAAAAATGATCTGCCCAAAGAATCATTAGATCCAATCAAAGAAACTACGTTGAAACTAGAAAAAGATCAGGCCGACGCACTCAAGAAGATACTAAGTTCAGATAAGAAGATCCTAGTACATGGGATAACTGGATCCGGAAAGACAGAGATATACCTGCACCTTGCCCATAAAATGGCGAAAGCAAACAAGCAAACGCTAATATTGGTGCCGGAGATATCACTTACACCTCAACTTACCAACTATTTCAAAAAAGTTTTTTTGTCACATGTTGCAATCCTGCATTCTCAATTAACAGAGAAACAAAGAGCGGCAGAGTGGCTAAGAATCGCAAAGAACCACGCGAAAATAATAATAGGTCCAAGGTCGGCACTTTTTTCGCCTTTCGCAAACATTGGAGCGATAATACTGGACGAAGAACACGATACAAGTTACAAACAAGACCAATCACCGAGATACGACGCCAGAACAGTAGCGGAAGAGATTTTTCGACTTAAATATCCAACCTGCAAATTAATATTTGCATCAGCTACTCCATCAGTAGAACAATACTACCGTGCGCAAAAAGGAGAGCTAAAGCTTATCACAATGCCTGACCGCATCGGCAAAACGCCACTACCGAATATCAAAATCGTAGACATGCGCACAGAACTAAAAGCAAGAAACTTTGGCATATTCAGCGACGAGCTGCAAAACGAACTCATCAACACTCTGAAGAATGGCAGACAAGCCATTCTATTCCTGAATCGTCGAGGCACAGCATCTTCATTAACATGTCGCGAATGCGGTTTTTCACCGGAGTGTGAAAACTGTTCTGTCAGAATGACATATCACAAAGGCGAAAATCTCGTGTGCCATCATTGCAGCAACAAAAAAAGAGCGCCGGTAGCCTGTCCAAACTGCGGCAGCATTTACATCAAAACCATAGGAATAGGCACTGAACGCATTGAACAAGAAATTTGCACACTACTCCCGACAGCACGAGTACTAAGAGCCGACAAAGACACCGTAAAGACGCGCCACGACTTTCCCCGAATTTACAAGACATTCAACGAACACAAAGCGGATATACTGATAGGAACTCAGATGATTGGAAAAGGACTCGATATAGAAAAAGTTGATCTGGTAGCAGTTGTACTGGCGGACATAGGACTGCACATACCTGACTTCCGCGCAGAAGAACATATATTCCAGACACTGACACAAGTATCAGGACGCGCGGGACGTCGGAAACACCAAGGCACAGTGATAATTCAAACATACGTCCCAGGCAACATGTCCATCAAGGCAGCAGCAGAACACAACTACCAGGAGATGTACCAAAGCGAAATCAGGACGCGCAAAAAACTAGACCTTCCGCCATTCAGCAAAATCATAAAAATGACTTACGTTGACGAAAATTTTGACAAAGCGAAAAGAGAGGTTGAAAAAGCAAAAAAGAATCTTGGAGGGACAAGCGCACCAGCTCTAATATCAAGAAAAAGCGGCAAATACCACTATAATTTATTCCTAAAAGACAGGGATTTCAAAAAGCTGCTACCGAAGATAGAAGAAGAAATCAGCAATGATCCAAATTGGAGAGTAGATGTAGACCCTCTGGAAACAGTATGAGACCTCTGCAAAAGCGAGGAATTTACTCAGACCTTGAAATAGTGTATTCTGCCTCCGAAAATAATCAAACAAACTCATGTCCAAAAATAAAAGGGTGCTTTCTGGGATGCAACCGTCTGGGAAACCGCACCTTGGGAATTACCTTGGAGCGATGAAACCACATATAGAACTTCAAGAGAATCACGAGTGCTTCTATTTCCTTGCGAATTACCATGCGCTCACGACAGTACGCGACAAAGACAAGCTGGCAGAGATGACAACAGGCTTGGCATTAGACTATTTGGCGCTTGGCCTTGATCCCGAGAAAACAGCTTTCTTCCGACAAAGCGACATACCGGAAGTTACAGAACTAACATGGATCATTTCAACAGTAACACCATTCGGACTACTGGAGAGAGCACACGCTTGGAAAGATTCCATAGCCAAGGGAACAAAGAATCCGACAGTAGGGCTTTTTAGTTATCCTGTATTGATGGCAGCTGACATTCTTATATACGATTCCGAGCTTGTACCCGTAGGTCGTGATCAGAAACAGCACATCGAGATAGCACGAGATATAGCAACCACTTTCAATCACACTTACGGAGAGACTTTCATAGTGCCGGAAGATCTCATCAAAAAAGAAGTTGAAACAATCTTGGGGACAGATGGGATACACAAAATGAGCAAAAGCTACAGTAACACAGTAGAGATATTTGCACCCGAAGAGGATCTCAGAAAACAGGTCATGAGTATGGTCACAGACCCAGCAAGAGTAAGAAGAGACGATCCGGGGAACCCTGATGTGTGCAATGTATTCACCTTACATAAGATCTTCAACTCAGAGAAAAATATAGCAGAGATTAACAAAAATTGCCGCAACGCAAGTCTCGGATGCGTAGATTGCAAGAAGCAGATTCTGGAATCTATCATGGAAGAACTGAAAGCAGCGCGTAAAAAAAGAATTGAGCTCGAGAATAATTTAGATTACATTGAGGAGGTATTACGAAGAGGAGCAACCAGAGCAAGAGAGGTCGCAACGAAGACACTGGACAGAGTACGAAATAGCGTGGGATTATAAGAAAAACCATAAACAGTAAAACAAAAATATGCCGACAAAATACATATTCGTCACAGGAGGAGTCTGTTCATCTCTAGGGAAAGGTATTGCGACGGCATCAATTGGCACACTACTTAAAGCATCCGGTTTTAAGGTATTCACGCAGAAACTCGATCCATATCTAAACGTCGATCCGGGAACAATGAGCCCTTTTCAGCATGGAGAGGTTTTTGTCACGGATGATGGAGCCGAGACGGATTTGGACCTCGGACACTACGAGAGATTCATTGGTGAACATTTAAGCGAAGCTTCAAGCGTATCAACAGGCAAAATTTACACTACGGTACTAGAGAAAGAGAGACGGGGAGATTTCCTAGGAGGAACTATACAGATAATTCCTCACATAACAGGAGAGATCAAAAGGAGGATCTTGGATGCTGGCAAAAAAAGTGGCGCCGATATAGTGCTTTGCGAGATAGGAGGAACTGTTGGTGACATCGAAGGACAGCCATTTCTCGAGGCAATCAGACAACTTGGACGCGAACTTGGTAAGGAGAATACACTATTCGTTCACCTTACGCTTCTCCCCTACTTAAAAGCTGCAAAAGAACTCAAGACAAAACCAACACAAGCATCAGTACGAGAACTCAGACAAATAGGTATCCATCCGGATATCATAATGCCAAGAGCAGACTACCCGATTAGCCAAGAGATCCTTAAAAAAATCGCACTCTTCTGCGACGTAGATCAAAAAGCTGTAATACCTGCCCTTACGTCAAATTCGATATACAAAGTGCCACTTCAACTGCAGGAATACAAGATAGCTCAACTGGTTGCAAAGAAGCTAAACCTTGGCAAAGTGAGCCCAAGAATGAAAGATTGGAAGGAACTTGTAGAGAAAATAGAATCACCAAGGAAACCTCTGAAAATAGCACTCGTCGGCAAATACACGCACTTAGAAGACGCATATATAAGCGTGATAGAGTCACTCAAAATAGCATGTTACCACCAAGGACGTTCTCTCAAAACAGCGTGGATCGACTCGGAAAAACTGGAAAAAAAGAATAAAAAGACTTGGGACGAACTAAAAGCATGTGATGGTGTCGTCGTACCTGGCGGATTCGGAACAAGGGGATGCGAAGGCAAAGTAATGGCAGCAAAATACTGCCGTGAGAACAAAATACCATATTTGGGACTATGTCTTGGGATGCAAATAATGACTATCGAATACGCAAGAT
Organism: Candidatus Peregrinibacteria bacterium CG2_30_44_17; assembly: GCA_001873565.1. Taxonomy (GTDB): domain Bacteria; phylum Patescibacteriota; class Gracilibacteria; order UBA1369; family UBA12470; genus CG2-30-44-17. The sequence continues at coordinate 25,668 of MNZJ01000016.1, forward strand.
ACGCTCTGAAAGACAACGAAATCACTTCGGAAGAGTTTGACGAAGAATCAAACAAAATCTCAAAAGATAAATACATAATTCACTTCCTCCCAGGGCAGCACAAAGAACGCGCTAAAGGCGGAACGTTAAGACTCGGTCAGTATCCTTGCAAGGTTACAAAAGGCACAAAAACACACAAATTGTACGGGAAGTCGCTCATTTACGAACGACATAGGCACAGATACGAGGTCAATAACAGATTCCGAGACAAGCTGAAAAATACAGACTGGCAGGTCGCCGGGATTTACGAAAAAGACAACCTCGTAGAAATAGCAGAACTAAAAAATCATCCATTCATGATTGGATGCCAATTCCATCCTGAGTTTCTATCGAGACCCAACAAGCCACATCCATTATTCGCAGGACTCATAGAAGCATCGATAAAACACAAAAAATAAAGGGACTTACGTAGCCACTAACTACGTAACAAAACAAAAATGCCACAGTACAAATACATAGCGGTCACTCAAGACAACCAGAAAATGACTGGAAGTCTAAGCTCAGCAAATGAGGAGGAGGCACGTAAAGAATTAAACACATTGGGTTTGGCTATTTTGAGTATAGAAGAGACCGTAGTCCCTGTACCAAACGACGACAAAACTCAAATTGCAGCTGCCAAACAACCAACGCAACCTACCAAGCAAGAGATATCGATCAAGCCAACAGTCATAAGTCAAAAACAACAGGGAAGCTTAGAAAACGCCACGCCACCTCTGGCAGCACCGGAACAACCAAAAAAGCAAAATACAGCAGATACACCTTCATCACTTTTAAGATTTGAATTCGAAGCTCACGATAAAACTGGGCGAAAAATCATAGGCACCATACCTGCCACAGACAAGTTGTCAGCCTTATCACGTCTAATTAGCGAATACCAATTCGACGTAAGTTATTTAAGCCGAGGGGACGCTACTCAGACTGAGAAAGATCATGACCGCGCCGAAGGCTTAGACAAGATGAAAGAGGGCATTTTGGACATCGCCACAGTGACAAAAGAAGTGAATGCTCAGACAGCAGATAACAAAAGCTTTAAGCTCAAAAGACAAGTCCTCTTAAGCAAAGTTGACTACGTCTTAGAGAAAATCAAAATCGTACTGCAAAATTTTGAAAACGAAATCAAACCTGAAAACAAAAAACTTATTCAAGGGTACATAGACAAACTGTTGCGCATCAAGAACAGCACAAATCTAGAGTACATAGAACATACTGCGGAAGAACTTCTTAATAAGATACAAGACCAGGAGATATTTCTACACAAAGAGTCACTCCAGAAAGAGAAAACAAGCCTAATGATCGAGAGTCAAGAGCTGCTATCTTCACTACGAGAAATTGGAGGACCCAAAAAGACTTTCTCAGACGATTTAAAGGAAAAAGTGATAGGAAAAATCAAATTCAAACCTGTGCAAAAGTTAATTCAGAAAATCGCAGACATGCTCACTCCAAACGCCGAAGTCACTTCTGCAAAAGCAATCATCAAATCGATCAACAAACAGCTAATCACGTACGCAAAACTATGGCTCTCTACAAAAGACAAAGATGCAAAGCAGCAAATATCAGACAATATCAAATCAACACTGGAAGAACGCCGTAAACTTAAAGCCAAACTACGCACATTGAAAAAAGGCAATCACAAGAAATTAATACCTGATCTAAAAGACAAGCCGGAAGACGACACACTTCTCGCGGAAATAGTAAATTTCATAGGCTGGCTACTATCATTCTACCTAGCATATTATTTCATCACATACTATTTCACACAGAAAGATATATCCTATGAGTTATCGCTGCCATGGAACCCTGAGATCAAAGAAACACCACTGTTAAAATACCTCGTAGCAACCTTGATGTTGTGGTACATTCTACTGGCAACCAAGAGCAAATTCATACCAAAAGTTAAATTCATCACACCCATATTTGGATTCATAGGAATAGCCATAACGGCAATCATCATATTCAACTTCTAACTACTACTCACTACAAACTACCAACTAACGACAGTGTATCCAATACTTTTCCAAATCGGCCCATTCTCACTCCATTCATTATGGCTTTTTGTATCAATAGCATGCGTCGTTGGCGTATTGGTTTTCGCAAAAATAGCCAAGAGGCAAAGGCTTAACCTAAGCATGTTTTTCAATAACAGCTTGGTAATAGCACTAACAACACTATTGGTGTCCAGACTCACCTTCTACCTAATGAATCTGCAGTTCTATATGCCAACATTCAGACTGTCTGGGCTGCTAAGATTCTTCTACATATGGGACAAAGGGCTATCTTTTTGGGGAGCTCTACTTGGTTTTGCCATCATCTTGGCTCTGCTTTGCTTCAAGAGAGGAGAAAGCATACTCAAATGGATGGACACACTGGTTATTCCAATCGGCATCGGCATTATCATAGCGAATTTCGGACAACTACTAGATGGTCAAGGGTATGGCTCACCTACAAACATGCCATGGGGAATAACTTATGAAAGCATCAACGTAAAATACACAGTCCCTATTCACCCTACACAGATATATTCAATGCTATATATCGCCGCGATCCTTTACTTTCTACGCAAATACAAGAAACATCCGCTATTTGAGGAAGAAGGAAGTACAACCTTAACGGCGATATTCATATATGCGTTAATAAGGTTCTTGGTCGAATTTTTAAGAGGAGATGACACCGCGGAACTATTCAATATCAGAGTAGCAACGTTAATCTCAGGGATAATTTTCTTGATTACCGGAAGCTTTTTGTATAAAAGATATAAGAACTTCAAACAAGGTCGCTAACTCATACATAACATGCCCAAACTACTATCACTGTCTTACTTATTTGATGCTACACCAGGACAAGAATTCCGATACTTCTGGCTATGCTTCATATTTTTCCTGCTCCTAATGGCAATAGGACAATATCTGAGGATTATGATTAAGGGCAGCACTCACAAGAAGATACTCAAAAGACTACTGCCTAATGTTACTACGCACCTGACTTGGATAGCACTCTTCGGGTTCATATTCCTGTTTTTCAGATACGAAGACATGCCATATTTGGCAATGCGAATCTGGCTAATAGCAATGATCCTCCTAGGCTTCTACAAACTAGGAAAGATTGGATATATCTACACGAAAATACTGCCTCAAGAAATAGACAAACAGTATGAGTCAGTGGATAAGAAGAAATACCTACCAACCGGCAAGAAAAACAAGAAAAAGCGCAGATGAAGCCCGGGTGAATAAACAGAAACATTTTTTGCTTCCTTTTTTTTGTTTTGTGGTAAAATCTCACCGTGAAGTTAGCGAGCCTTCACTACGTGAAGGACATCGCCCAAAAGGCATTTCCCTCATTTTCGCGATCATCGTCGTTACCGCCATGATGGTCACGACAGTAACTCTGAGCGAAACTATTTTACGTAGTATTGGACGTGTCGGCGAAATGCAAGCGGTGATGCAGGCGCAATCCTCCGCCAATTCGGCCTTCGAAGAAGCATTGGTATACATCAGCCAAAA
>MNZJ01000034.1 GCA_001873565.1 Candidatus Peregrinibacteria bacterium CG2_30_44_17
AGTTCTTTCGAACATTATCTGCCTCCCTGCGTGATGAATCAGTTATCCGAATAAGCTCTCTAGCTTCCCCAACAAATCTTCTTAAAATCACATCTGTCGCAAGGTGCTCCTTTCTCGATTTTATCGAACTTAAGATCTTGAATACAACCGTATACTTCCTTTATTTCCGCAGTAAGACCCTGCACGTCGGCAGGTAGAATTTGGATCCTGACTTTTTTATCAGGCTTCTCCAAGAAATCAAGTTCGCCTGTGACGATATGCCACTTGAACCATGGATCTGCATCACCTAGTAGTTTGTAGAAGACAAGTTGACGCATCAAATCCCCATCAGAATTCTCCGTAAGGCCGCGCACTTCGTTTTCCGTCTTTGGTCTTCCTGTTTTGTAATCTACTACATTAACTGTGCTCATTTGCTCATCTACAGGCTCGATTCTGTCCATCTGGCCTGTGATTGGAATATCCTCCAGAAAGACCTTGTGCGACAAGAAATTGTACTCGTTGAAATAAGGGATCTGCCATTTGTCTTTGTTGTATGCATAGTATTCTCGGAGCAGTTTGTCACCTTTCGCGATAGATTCTTCGTTGTCTTTTTCCGTCATAACTTCGCGCTCCATGCCCTTGTAAAACTCTTCTATCAGGACTTCCACAGGTGGCAGGACTTTTTCCTTTTTGAATTTTTCGAAGAACTGTTGGAGTCCATAATGTATCGCCGTACCGAATGACAGATGCCGTTCTTTGACGCGAGGGACCTTTAGTACATTCTGGTATAAAAATTTACGAGGACAAACCAAGTAGTTGTTTAATGCTGTGACGCTGAGAGCATAGTCTTTTACCAACTCTTTCAAATATGAGTTTACACCTTCAGTCATCTCCTCTTTCGGCTTTGCGAAGAGAAGTTCAAGCCTCTCTTTCGCTTCTTCTTGGTAAGACTTCACGTCCAGTTTTTGCAGATTCTCTATATTGCTTATCATAACTGTCGGTGCCTGCAAACGCGGTTTCCCTATTTCGTAATTTTTTGCATAAGAGATACATACTTCCTTGCGCGCACGAGTCAGAGCTACGTAAAAGAGCCTCCGTTCGTCCTCTTCCTGCTCGTGCTTTGTCAAATCCTGCATAGGCATGATTCCCGCCGAAAGAGTGAGTTCGTTACGCGACTGCTGCTTCTCCCATTTTTTCTCGATCGCTTTGAAAATAAAAACGGCATTGAATTCGAGACCCTTGGCTTTGTGTACAGTCATCAATTGAACCGCCGACTTGCCAAGGCTGATTGGGGTTTCCTCAATAGATAGAAAGTGCTCCTCCATGACGTCTATCTGTTCGAGGAACTGAGCGAGCTTCATGCTGTGATCTCCCCTATTAAGACCTTTTACAATATCAAAAAGACTCTTGATGCGATTAAGCTCGCGTATGTCCTCCTTCTTCAATATGTAGTCCATGCATCCAGACTCGTTTAAGACCGCTTCAAAAAACTCCGCGAACGTCATGTTTGCCTGATACGAGATCCACTGATCGATTAATACCGCCAAGTTGTTGATTTTTACTATGTTTTTGAGCTGTGCTTCTTTCAGGACGGTGAGATCTCTGATTATGTCATAGTAGTGTTTACGTTTCTGCTTCACGAATTTTGTCAGCCTGTAAACGTCTTCGCGATCGATGTCTACAAAATCCAAATTGAGTATTCGGAAGAAATTCATGTCGTCAGACGGCCTGTCTATCAGTCTTAAAAGCGCTATTATCTTCTGGATCTGAATATCGGCCAAAATATCGTTTCCTCCTCTGACCTCATATGGGATATCCAGCTTTTTGAGGAACTCTACGAGATCTAAGACATCGGCATTATTGCGATAGAAGACTGCGATCTCCGACAGATCTTCTCCGTCATTCCGAAGCTCTTGAATTTTCTTAGCTATAAAATAAGCTTCCTCATTCCCGTCTTCGAACTCGGCGAAGTTGACTATTCCTCCTACTGTTTGAGCATGTAGTTCCTTGGTAATATCTGCGATACGGTTTTCCAGCCGGTCATGATTCTTTGTTATTAGGCTACGCGATGCGTCCAAAATCCCCTGACTGCTGCGGTAGTTCTCCCTTAACACAATCTTCTTTGCTTCAGGATACTGAGCCGTGAATTCCAAAATATTCTCCAAAGAAGCGCCTTGGAACCTGTAAATCGACTGATCGTCATCTCCAACAACGAATATATTCGGGTTCTCGAAAAAGCTTCCCAGTAGTGTCACCACTGAGTTTTGCGCTGTGTTAGTGTCCTGATATTCGTCTATCAAAAAGTACTGATATTTCTCCTGATAATATGCCAGCAAAAAGTCGTCCGTCTTTAGCTTATCGACTACAAACATAATCATATCTTCGAAATCGTAACGACCTCTCTCTTTCAGTTTGAGCTGATACTCCTCGTATATATCCGCCAGTTCGCTTTGCTTGCCTATGTTTTTTGCGCGGTCAAGGAATTTGCCAAATATCTTACCTGTGCGCGGATTCACTTCTGTTTCCTGCTCGAGTTTGGCTGCATCATCTTTTATTATTTCTCGGAGTTTTTCTGCGCTTACTCCTTCCCTCTTAAGGTTTGAAATTGCATTAAGAGCTGGTCTTAGGTAGTAATACTTGCTTCCAAAAGGCCGTAAGTGTTCCAGCTTCAGCTTGTCTAAAATCCCACGCATGATCTGATATTTCTCTACCTCTGTGATTGGCTCAAGATCTTTTGCGAACATGAATTTGTCAGGCCATTTCTTGATAATGTCGTTGCAGAACGAATGAAAAGTGTAGATATCAACGTAGTGTGCAGCGCTTCCTACTATGTCTTTAAGGCGCTCTCTCATTGCAATAACTCCGCTCTCCGTGAATGTAAGCGCCAAGATGTTCCCAGGATTAATTTGAGTCCTCTTAAGGATCTCCGCGATGCGCATCGTAAGAACCTGCGTCTTACCGGTTCCAGGCCCCGCCACTACCAAAACAGGCCCTTCTATCTCTGTTACAGCTTCTCGCTGTGCCGGATTTAGTTTGGCCAAATAGTCTTCGTATGCTGGCATTTAATCTTGTTATGAGTGCCAGTATTTTATATTGGATTTGGACTAAAGCCAAGGATTGCCATTTCGGAATTCCTCTTCCAACCTCGAATTTCGCCACTACTTCAATAGGGTTTTGCTCGATTTTCTATGAAAAATATTCATTCCTTTGTCATGAATCATTTTTCTTGAAAGTTGTTGTACGCTTCTCGGCAAATATGCGAATTTGCCTGCGCTGCCAAACGCGATTCTCGCTATTACATAAAAAAGAGAGCAATCACGAGGGGGATGGATTACTCCCTTATTAAACTCCCTAAGCATATCTAGAAGAAAACTCCATAATCCTCGGTTATGGATTCCCTTCCCTAGCAAGCTAGGAGAAGAAACCCAAGAAAGTGAGCGAACTCACTATTTACCTATAAATCCCGAAGGAAAAATAAGCAAAGGAAAAGAAAATTTCTAACCTTCTAACTTGATAGACACCAAGCCCGTCTAACAAGGAAGGAAAGCAGTAATAAGACTTTGGGAAATCTTAAAACTATCAACTAGCTAATACTCAGGGAGAAAACTGCCGAGAAGAAGGAGGCATAATGCAATGCGTGGTTTAATCTCCCCTTCTCGACATATTACTCCCTAAGTTTAGTTTTTTTGTGTTCTGAGAAGCAGGTTTTCAATGAACGTTTTAGACCCTCTAAGCAAGACCGGAAGGAAAATTTCTAAGACCTAGTAAACCAGGGAAAGAAATATGAGATGTAAACAAACTCCGAAGAGTAAATCAACAAGGATCCAACCAGTCTGTACTTAGAGAGAAACGCGCCGAGAAGAAGAAATCAAAACGGGGGGTGATGAGAACCGCTACTCGACACATCACTCTCTAAGTGGGCAGTGTTTTTGTTTTTTATTTTCAAAGAACTTACAACATAATAACATAGCCTTGACATAGAGTCAAGTCCTTGATCCCATATTATCCAATTAATTTACTCCAATATAGACTCTGCCGACTTGATATCGGACTGCTTGATCTGAGGCTTTGGAGTCTCCAACTGCTCTATCTCCCGTTGTTGCCTCTCAGTACTGATCATAAGTGGCTTCAAATCGGTTTCGTTTACTTTGACTATTCTCATCTGCTTCTCTCTCAACAGCACATCATCTTGAAGCTCCTGTGGCAGTTTTGATTTCCTGTTCATTGTACCGACTCCATGCTTAGCTAGCGCTATGTCCATTGCGCTGCGAAAATTAATATAGTGATCAAATTCCGCAATTAGACTAATTATATTTTCTCTCTCCTGCGGGTCCATTGTTTCCGCGAACTCATAATTCTGAATCTTCTTGAGACTCGCCAAAATCGGCGCTACCGCTTCGATTGATATTATGAAAAACGAATATCCGTCTTCGTAATAAGTGAGCTTTTTAAGCTCGCTAATCGCCTCCGTAGGCACAACCAGAAATACAGCATTGTATATTTCGTTGTGTCCTTTGATCTTCTTTGCTGTGCTCTTTACGGAGTTTATTATGTAATTCTGAAAATTGTCCGACCGTGACACCTTGGCATCGAATACTACGAACTGATCCAGGAATCCGATCATGAAGTCCGGCTTAAGCTTGCCATCGAAACCGTCAGGCAAATTAGTATTCGTGTAACTGTCGAAACTCAGCTCCGGCGCTGCACACAGTTCCGCCATGTATCTTATTACCTTCTCTTCGTGCTCTGCCCACATCCTGTCTCTTTCCTTTAGCTCCTGCTCTTCACGCTCAGCATCTTCTCTACGGATACGGGCTTTCTCGTCCTCCAGCGCCTTCTGAGATGCGTCCAACTTATCTATCTTATGCTCAAGCTCCCTGCGCTGCTTAGACTCTTCCGCCTCGTACCTGGCCACTTTTTTACCAAGCTCATCGTTAGCTGCTTCCAGTTTCGCAATTTGCGCGAACTGTATTTTGTTCTTTCCACCGAGTTCATCCTTACGCGTTGTTTCCGCTCTTAGCTGAGCCTCTAACTCTCCTATTTGCTTATCTTTTTCCTCAATTAGCTTCGTATCTTCCGGAGTCTGCTTCCTTGTTATAGAAACGTAAATGAGTACACCTATTCCTATCAGAGCCAATATTCCTACGTAATCCATGTTTGTTTGGTTAGAGTGGCTCTCAGTATAATTAATTACTTTCCCTTATTCCACCTTTTCTGATAGACTGCTTCCGTTGCTGATATTTTGATAATTATTTTTATGGCTGTAAAAATTTCCGATTTAGCCAAGAAACTCGAGATGAGCGAGAAGGAGCTAAGAGCTAAGAGTAAGATCCTTGGTGTTGATATTGACGCAGAAGAAACAGAGATTGACGAAGAGATTGCAGAGCTTCTTGAAATGGAGCTTTCCGGTACAGAGAAGGATACTGCCGATGTTTACGATGAGATGATTGCGAATCAGATGGATCGAGAAATTGTGAAAACACAGCGAAAAAAGACAGCTGGCAGCTCTAAAAAAGAAGTTAAGAAGGATAAAGTTGCCTCTTCCAGCGACTTGAAAAACAAGATCATTGAGATAGAAGAAACTATCTCTGTAAAAGAGCTTGCCGAGAAGGCCGAGCTTTCTCCCGCAAAAATCATAGGAGAGCTTATGAAAAACGGCATATTGGCTAACATCAATCAATTACTGGATTACGAAACCGCTTCCATTATCTCAGACGATCTCGGACTAAAGCTTAAGAGAAAACGTGCCAGTGCTTCTATTGAAGATATTTTTCAGGGTAATTTGGAAAGCCTTCTTAAGGAAGATGATTCTTCTGTACTTGAGAAGAGAGCTCCTGTTGTAAGTGTTATGGGACATGTCGATCACGGTAAGACCAAGCTTCTTGATGCCATTCGCCATACCAATGTTGTTGCAGGTGAAGCAGGAGGCATTACGCAACATATAGGTGCCTACCAAGTCGCAGTCCCAAGCGAGAAGCCCGAGCTCAAAGGTAAAATCATCACATTCCTCGATACCCCAGGGCACGAAGCTTTTACTTCGATGCGTGCCCGTGGAGCTAAGGCTACAGACGTTGCGATCCTTGTAGTTGCTGCTGACGAAGGCGTAAAACCTCAAACAATTGAAGCTATCAATCATGCACGAGAAGCTGGAATTCCTATCATCGTCGCTATCAATAAAATAGACAAAGAGAATGCCAACCTTGACAAAGTAAAAGGTGAACTTGCAGAGCAAGGCTTACAGCCTGAAGACTGGAGCGGTGACACAGTCATGGTCCCAGTTTCCGCTATGACAGGTGAGGGAGTCACTACTTTACTAGAGATGATTCTCCTTACAACCGATATGGCTGATCTCAAGGCCAATCCTAACAGGCCTGCCGTAGGAACCGTAATCGAAGCAGACCTTGATCCTAACTTTGGCCCCGTAGCTACTGTCCTTGTTAATACAGGGACTCTTCATATAATGGATAATATAATTGTTGGAAGTACTTATGGACGCGTCAAAGCTATGATCGACCATACCGGCAAGAAACTCAAAGAGGTTGGCCCATCAGGCGTTGCTCGTCTGGCAGGCCTTCACGAGACACCAAAGAGCGGAGATATCCTTCAAGTTGTTGGTTCCGACAAAGAAGCCAGGCTTCAATCTGTCAAAATCAAAGAGATGCTCAAGAATAGAGACTATCAGAAACGTGGCCTCGGTGTAGATGAGCTGATGAGCATGATCCAACAAGGCAAACTTAAGACACTTAAACTTATTATTAAGGCTGATACCAAGGGTTCACTCGAGGCTATCAGGCAATCTTTGGCAGAGATAAAATCCGATGACGTAGCTATAAAAGTCGTACATTCCGGAGTAGGCGCAATTACCGAATCCGACGTTATGATGGCTGTTGCCGGTGGAGGCATTGTCGCAGGCTTCCATGTCGAAGCTAATTCCCACGTCAAGAAGGTGGCTGAACGCGAGAATGTTGAGGTTGTGATTTATAAGGTCATCTATGAACTTATTGATGACGTCAAAAAACTACTGACAGGTCTTCTCGAACCTGAAATAGTCATAAACGAACTCGGCAAGATTCAGCTCAAGGGTATTTTCTTCACTGGAAAAGGCGAGATGATAGTTGGAGGCAAAGTTATTGAAGGCAGACTCGAGAAAGATGCCGGCTTACGTGTTTTCCGTGGAGAAGAAACAATCGGTACAGGCAAACTGACTGCGCTCAAGGTAGTCAATGAAAATGTCAAAGAGGTTCATGACGGACAAGAGTGTGGCATAACGTACAAAGGTGATGTCAAACTCATGGAAGGCGATGTGCTTGAGGCATTCAAAGAGGAGAAGAGGATCAAGACTCTTGGATAAGATCGGTTTTGACAGCTAGCTCGTTCGTGGCTTCGCTTTCTGTCTTTTTGCAATAGGGTTTTGCTTCATTTTCTGCGAAATTAGTCGAATAGATTCTTGTGGAACTATCCTCCTGATTTCTTAAAAATGATTGTTCGCTTCGGCAAATGCGCTTATTTGCCTACGCTGCCAAACGCAAAACTCGCTACTTCCTTTGGGCTAGCATGTACGCCCTCAAAAGATTGTAAGCGCTGCAGATACTCTCTTGCTAGCTATCAAAACCTTAGTGATTATAGATTTTGAGCCTGCAGAGTCGTTCGTAATAAAAGAAAAACCTCATTGCACCGCAGTGGATGACTAGCAAAAAATCGTATATACTCACTAGCGACTACTGATTACAAACTTAATGAAGATTTTAATAACAGGAGGCGCCGGGTTTATAGGAACTAATTTCACTTATTATTATTTCGACAAGCATCCGGAAGCTGAGATTGTCATTCTCGACAAACTTACTTACGCTGGAACTCGTGAGAACCTTGATCCGTTATCAGATGATTCTCGCTTTAAGTTTGAACAGATTGATATTATTGATAAAGATGCTGTTTTTGCTCTGTTTGCGCGAGAGAGGTTCGATACTGTTGTGAATTTCGCTGCGGAATCGCATGTTGATCGTAGCATCCACGAACCAAGTGTTTTTGTTATGACTAATGTTGTAGGGACTCACAACCTTCTTGATGCGTCGATGCAATTTGGCGTAAAAAGGTATCATCAAATTTCTAC
>MNZJ01000040.1 GCA_001873565.1 Candidatus Peregrinibacteria bacterium CG2_30_44_17
GAGAAAGCCTGCAAAAATCTAAAAATCCCTCATTATTGGTCACGAGTCAGAACTCCGCAGGACAATCCTCATTGCGAAAGATTCAACCGTACTCTTCAAGAAGAGTTTATTCAGCTGGGCAATAAATTCCATGATCCTGAGATATTTAATCAAAAACTTACCGAATGGTTAATCGAATACAACTACTTTCGCCCACATCAATCCCTAGGATATGTGACACCTATGTTTTTCATCCAACAGAAAAAGACATTGTTACCGATGTACTCATCATGTACATACGCTTGACAAACACCGTTCGGCATGTATAATAGCGCTCTAAATCAATTTAACCAAACGATTATGAACGGGAATACAAACGTACCAAGGCATCAAGGTTATGTCGAAAGGGCAAGGGAAGCGGTCACGGAAGGACTTGAAGGAGTCCAAGGTAGAATGCGTATAGCAATGCTATTGGCGGCTACGTCAGTTCTTGCAGCAGGATGCGGTAATAAGAACGATGGTGCCGATATGGGAAGCGGAGGTTATGAAGGTGAGGATACTGCGCAGGAGGGTGATCCGGCGGAGCAGTACTCTTCAGAGTGTAATGATGGAAAGGACAACGACGGTAACGGACTCGTTGATGGAGAAGATTACACATGCGTCGATGGTGATGATGGGGTGGAAGGAGGTCCTTGCGCGGACGGGTATGATAACAACCTGAACTCATGGACCGATGAACAAGATCCGGGATGTTGGGCAGACAGTAGCGACTCCAGTACATATGACTTGACTGATATGTGTGAAGGACAAAGTGGAATACAGACGACTATGGAGGATTGTAATGACGAACTTGACGAGGCCGACGGCGGAGTAAGAGAACAAAACTAAGAGTAGCGTTTAATCTCCCCTTTTAGTAGACCTAAAAGACCTCGCCTCCGGCGAGGTCTTTGTTTATACAAGGGGGAAATATTTGTATTTGTGAGCGATCTTAAGAGGTAAGCAACTGGAATTATTACAGGAACACAAGTGTTTATTTCTAGTTCGAAGTGACCGCACGATCACTCAGTAGCAGGATTTTTGGAATAGGCGAAAGAACGTACTTTCGTAAGTGAATAAGCCTATTGCCAAAAATCCAACAGCGACCTTGGCGATTAGCCACCGGAGCGAATAAACACAAATGAATCTACAGCCATACGAAACGCACTACTAACATAAGTATTTATTTTTAGTTCGAAGTGACTCTGCAGACGCAAAGCGTCGAAGCCCTAACGGAGAACAAAAATAAATACTACAGCCACCTCTTAAACTTAAAAAACAGCAGCATAGTAATGGCCACAAGCCCCATAATTCCGGCAATACCAAAAAACACCTCCGAATGGGTCGCGTAAGGTAGAGTAACATTCATTCCATATAATCCAGTCAAGAATGTCAGTGGAAGCATAATAACCGAGAATATCGTAAGTACCTTAATGACATTATTAGTCGTATGCGAAATTATGGACTCATTAGTCTCTTGTAGAGAGATTACCAAATCCTGCATACCCTCAAGACTGCTCCATATCTTCTCAACCTTGTCTACAAGGTCATCGAAGTAAATATCTAAGTTCTCAGGCAAAAACTTCTTATTCTTGTGTTCAAGTTGCGCCATAACCGTCCTCTGTGGTCCTATAATACGACGCATTGTTATGATGTCTTTTTTTAGTATCAAAATATCCTTAAGCATGTCGCGCTGCTCGGTACCAGTACCAAAAACACTGCCTTCGATTGTCCTGGTATTGTGAGAGAGGTAATCGAGGAGTCCAAAAGAATCATCAAGCATCGCGTCAATGATTTCATACAGGAGGAACCCTGTACCGTTGGACATATATTTGCGTCTGGTTTTGAGGGTGTCGTTACATCTGTCGAAAAGCTCGTTGAGTGGCTTGAGTACGCCGTCATGAACTGTAATGATGTAGTCTTGTCCTATAAAAATATCAACTTCCTCTGTAACCATGATTTTCCTCCTTTTATCAAAATGAGGAAAATGCAGAATAATGAAAAGATACTTCCCGTATTCATCGATTTTTGTCCTCTGATTCTCGGAGGCACAATCTTCCAAATCGAGTTCATGGAACTTGTATTTCTTTTTGAGGATGTCCAAGGTGTCTGGATCCGGGGCAACAATATCGCTCCAGACAGTCTTTTTGAACTTCACTCTTTCTATTTTTGTTTTTGATGGAACAGGCATAAACAAATCAGTTAGCCTTCTTCTTTAATTTAAGAGCTTCGTATGATAAAGTCAACTAAAACCGCCAAAAGTAAAGAAACCAAATGGACTACAAACAAATTATTAAGGATGCTTGGTTTTTGGCACGCGATGACAGAAGATTATTCTGGTGGTGGGCATTTGTTCCGGCAATACTTTCAATCATTGTTGGTATAGGTATGTTCATGTATCAGGTTATGGCTTTCAGGTATTCGCCTATACCTGGGACTGGCGAAGAACATTCGGGAAGTTTTATGAGTGCGTCCGTAGGATGGATATACTCATTCATCGATACTCATACGTCGCTTGGTATAGTATTGATTGTCATCGCTGCTGTTTTGGGGCTTGTTTACTTGGCATATCCAACTTTTGCCAAAGTAGCTTTGATACAGCTCATAGCACGTATTAGGAATGGGCAAAAAGTAAGCATGATAGACGGTATTACATATGGAGCTTTGGGATTTACGAGACTATTTGAATACCACCTGCTTATTAAGACATTTAGCGTCATAACATTGGTGACAGAGTCAATATTCGTCCTCAGGAATCTCGGGTGGAACGCTTTTGAAATAATCATTATTCCGTTTGTACTGTTCGGAATTTTCGGACTTATTATGATGCTTTTTTTGACATATACGGATTTCTATATAGTTATTGATGAGGATGGTATCATCAAATCGATGGGGCGTAGTATGAGATTGGTAATACGCAACTGGAGACATACTCTGCTACTTCTGATTTTGATGCTGGTAATTACTCTAAGGATAATACTGAACATAGTGCTTGTACTCTTGGTGCCATCATTAATATTCCTTGCCGCTGGACTCATCGCGACAGTAACTTTGGCAAAAATAGGCATACTGATAGGTGCTATAGTCGGTCTCATAGCACTTCTATTCGCCTCATACTTCACTGGTATATTGGAAGTATTCGCAAATGCGGTCTGGGTCTTCACTTTCCTGGAACTCACCGAACAAGGGGAAGTCAGTGCTCGGGATAAAGGTGAGGGAAAAAGGAGCGCTAGAGACGATGAACTTGTTGATTAGCGTCATGCGTGGTACGCCATTCATTACCATACTCATCCATAGTGCATTCGGGTGGAGTACATTCTTGCGTTGGTAGTCCGGAGTCATATCCATCATAAGGTTGGCTATATGGGATTGAAAAATCACCATTACTGCCTGCCCCTCCAATAACCGTCATCAGAAGGAGGAATCTACATTGATCTATCTCTTCTATTAGTGCAGACTCGATTGCAACTTGATCAAGAAAATGAATAATCGTAGCCCGTGCATTTAGAGCTGAAATGTCTTGTTGATCTACTGATGAAAGGGATTTGTCACCATTTATAGCATTTACACTGCCATTGGTCACAATGAGTGCTTGAGTGAATTTTGGGCCGCTCGATGCAGAAAAGTCTTCTGATGATACACAATACTGGAGTGGTACCCCGTTAGCGATACCATCCTCGCATAAGCAATCATATGTCTTGCCATTGGATGCTGTTGCCATGGCATGAAATCCGGTTGCCATAGTCCCGGATTCATCATACAGCTGCTCTACACTAGCGTTTGGGGCTCGAAGTGCTGCATAGCAGTTGCTGTGTAGCTCAGCAACCGTCTCATTAAGCTGATCTTCAGCATGATCCGTATCAGTCAATGCACAGGTTGCAACAGATGAAGCCGCAGCTGCAGCCAGTAGGGACAATATAGTGGAACGGGTCGATCTCTCGGGAGTCTTGGGATTCATAATTATAGTATTTGAAATAGCACCAAGGATAACATACTTGGCAAGGTTGTCAACCGTATTGGCAGCTTTAATTGAAGATCAACCCAATCCCAAGAAACACAGCATATACGACTGCAAAAGCAAAAACTCTCTTTGACATTGCGTCGTAGTGGCGCCTGTATTTAAGCTTAGGGTTTCTGTGCCTCTGAACTTGGTATATCACAATATCCAAGGCATACGAAAAAAGTATCAGAAGAGCCCCATATACATAAAGATTCTCATTGAAATACATCTTGCTCAAGAAATCAGATTCAAGATGCGCGGGTTTAAGATGGTATATAAGATATTTCCCTATAATAAAAATGATAAGCAGGTGCATGAACTGATCTACGAAGAAAGGATAAGCTTTGTGCGCGTGGTTATATTTTTTCTCGTAAAAGACTTTGGCACAATCCTGAATGAAATGCGTAACGCCAAGTATAAGAATAGCCCACCAAACGAGAGCTTGCCCCAAATAAGGCAGGAATAAGAGGAGATTAATGGAAACAATGATGAGGACATGAACAAGTACTCCTACAGGACTCTTTTGTTTCCAGCCAACCAATTTACCAGGTTGGAATAGGAAATCACCAGCTAAATGTGCCAAAACAAGAATATATGTAGCCACTTATCTTATGGAAGGTTAATTACGCTCAATAACAGCTTTCTTCAAGGCCTCTTCGGCCTCCGGATTGTTGGCAAGAAGCAAGCCTAAGTCAGATCTTTTCAGGATGAGGATTTCGGAATCTTCAATGACTTTTGCAGAAGCATTTCTTGGGGCATCGGACACGAGTGCAAGTTCTCCAAAAAAATCGTTATTGGATAGGACAGCGACTTCACGTCCATCTTTTGTGATTTGGACTTTGCCATTCTTGATAATATACATCTCGACGCCGGCATCTCCCTGTTTGAAAAGCTCATAATCGGCAGGGTAGTATTGCAGAGTTACATTATCAATTATTTGCTTGTGAACACGCTCATCAAGGTGCTCAAAAATAGGTATCTTTTGAAGCAGGGGCAAAATCGATTGATCATTCATGGTTTATATATTTATTTTATATGTCAAATTATAGCAAAAACAGGTTTGAAATGGTACTTTAAGGGTTGACTTTCCGAGGGATGTGTTTTATAATATAACACTGAGGTTAATGCGGAAGTGGGCGTATATCCCTCATATAAGCAAAAAAACCAGACAAAACCAAAATCGATGGAATACATGCAATCACTGACACCCCGCGCTAAGCTGATAATCATCGTCATCTCTATATTCATTGTAAGTATGACGGTAGGACTGCTCGCATTTGGAGTCAATACTGATGGAGGAGATATTTATGTAAACTCTCTGCATAATGTCACGAGTGACATGATTTTGGTACCTCATGGCGAATCGGAGTAAAGTAGCGAGGATTGCGATCCGTAGCGGAGAGGACACGAGCTCTGCGAGTGTTCTAGGAGTGAAGGATGCCGAATAACAAATCTGGCAAATATGGTGACGACAGATTGGCAAATTTGTTAATGAGGCAAGCAATCCCCTATTGCAAGAAGTAGCGAGGATTTTGTTCCGTAGCGGAGATAATACGAGCTCCGCGCGTGTTCTTGAGTGATTTATAAGCTCATTATTTGCAATGCGTCACCTGTTTAGCGTATGATTACGGGCGAAATTTTAACAAATAAATTTTGCCGCAATATGCCGCCAAAGAAAAAATATAATCCTGCCGCACTCGAGAAAAAATGGATCGAAATCTGGGACAAAAAGGAACTACACAAAACCAACCTAAAGGACCCAAAGAAGCCAAAATATTATAATCTCGTAATGTTCCCGTATCCATCTGGGGATAAGCTGCATATAGGGCATTGGTATAGCTATGCACCGGCGGATTCGTGGGGGAGATATATGCGGATGAAAGGATTCGAAGTTTTTCAGCCGATAGGATTCGATTCTTTTGGATTGCCTGCGGAGAATTACGCGATCAAGACAGGGATTCATCCATCAAAGACTACAAAGACAAATACGGATTATATGCGCAAACAGCTTGCCGCAATGGGAGCGGCATGGAATTGGGATGCGGCGGTAATGACTTCGAGTCCGGATTATTACAAGTGGACTCAGTGGATATTTTTACAGCTTTATAAAAATGGTTTGGCATATAGGAAGGAGGCACCTGTCAATTGGTGTCCGGGTTGCCAGACGGTATTGGCGAATGAACAAGCTCAGGATGGCAAATGCGAAAGGTGTGATAGCGAAGTGACTAAGAAAGACTTGGCTCAGTGGTTTTTTAAATTAAAAAAATACGCACAAAAACTTCTGAATTACGACGGACTCGATTGGCCTGAGAAGACGAAGCTGATGCAACAGAACTGGATCGGTCGCAGCGAGGGGGTGAATATCGATTTCCCGCTTGCGGATGATAGTGGCAAGCTAACTTGCTACACAACGAGACCTGATACGATATACAGTGTGACTTTTATCGTCATTGCCCCTGAGCATCCATGGGTAAAAAAAGCTGTCTCTGGTACGGAGCATGAGAAACCCGTGAATAAGGTAATAGATAAGATCAAGAAACAGACAGACATTGAGAGAACTTCGGAGACAGGGAAAGACAAACTCGGAGCTTTTACGGGGAAGTATGCGATTAACCCGGTTAATGGTGAGAAAATACCGGTATACATCGCGAATTTTGTTCTCATGTATGGAACCGGCGTTGTGATGGCAGACGCACACGACCAACGAGATTTTGAATTCGCACACAAATACGATATACCTCTTAAATTTGTAATATCAGGCACCGGTAAAAAGACAAGTCCAAAGAATGCAAAAGAGGCGCATACAGATGATGGCACTTTGTTCGACTCTGGGCAGTTCAGCGGAATGAATAATAGGGAGGCTCTCCCTAAGATAGCGGAGTGGCTTGAGAAGCAAGGTATGGGCAAGAGGACTGTAAATTACCGCCTCAGAGACTGGCTACTGTCTCGCCAGCGTTTCTGGGGAGCGCCAATCCCAATAGTACATTGTGAAAAATGCGGAGAAGTCCCTGTGCCAGATAAGGATTTGCCGGTCGAGTTACCGAAATATGTAGATTTTAAGCCGAAAGGTGACGGGAAATCACCACTGGCAACATCTCCCAAGTTCGTTAACACAACTTGTCCTAAGTGCAAGGGTAAGGCCAAGCGTGAAACTGACACTATGGACACTTTTGTATGCTCAAGCTGGTACTTCCTCAGATATCCGACAGCAGGCAGCAAGAGCCACGCTTTTGACAAAAAAATACTCGATAAGTGGATGCCTGTAGACATGTATATCGGAGGTCCGGAACACGCATGTATGCACCTCATTTACGCAAGGTTCATCCACCATGTTATGCACGATCTCGGTTATGTTAAGGCAAAAGAGCCATTTAGGCGGCTGGTCCATCAAGGTATGATAACAAAAGATGGCGCCAAAATGTCAAAATCCAAGGGGAACGTAGTTAGTCCGGACGCATTTGTTAAGAAATTCGGCAGCGATATATTCCGCATGTATCTGATGTTCATGGGACCGTTTACGGAAGGTGGTGACTGGAATGACAAAGGCATTATGGGAGTGAAGAGATTTGCGGATAGATTCTGGAATTTGATGATACAGCCGGATGGAGAAGGCAACGATGCACTAGTGCACAAAACGATCAAAAAAGTGACAGATGACATGGAGAAACTTCACTTCAATACGGTCATAGCAGCCATCATGGAGCTGACGAACGCATCAATGAAGACCGGTCTTACAAAAACACAAAAACAGTCGATTATCAGGCTACTTGCGCCTCTCGCACCGCATCTATGCGAGGAGCTGTGGGAGCTGAATAGCGGCCGTGGAAGCGTGTTTAATGCGCAGTGGCCGACATACGACGAAAGCCTGTTAGTAGAAGACACGATGACATTAGCTATCCAAGTGAACGGAAAATTACGTGGAACGGTGGAAGTATCAAAAGACACGGAAGAGAAAGACGTATTAACAGCTGCAAAAGCAGTTGAAAATGTCGCTAAATATGTAAGCGAAGGAACTCTTATAAAAGAGATATACATCAAGGGGAAGATGGTCAGTCTTGTGATCAAGCCGTAAATCAGAGTTTT
>MNZJ01000027.1 GCA_001873565.1 Candidatus Peregrinibacteria bacterium CG2_30_44_17
CGAATCATCGTGCATAATGGTTGCGCGTTCGGTCGCAAAATTAACGTTTGCCTCTTTTACACCAGGCAAAGCTTGAAGCGCCCGCTCCGTCGTCACCGCACAACTCGCGCAATGCATTCCGACAATATTCAATACAGTTGTTTTCATAGACACTAAGAAGCCTACTAGACTAAAGCAAAAAGAAAAAGCCCGTATAGGGCTTTTTCTTTTTTCGAAGAAAAGATTTAACGAGTAACCTCAATCGTCTCACCTAGCTCAGCACCAGGAGCCCTAACCGTGATACGCGGGTTCGTCGAAGTACTTTTTGAGATAAAATACCCCGTTCCTGTCGCAGTCAAGGCACTCGGATCGGTTGGAATACCTACAAGATAAAGCTGATCCGCTGTAAGCGTGCCAAGGTCAACACCAGGTGAACAGGTACTGGTTGATACGCCACTACGACAAATTTCCGTTGAAGTAGTTGGGATAGATGCGGGAAATGTACCCCCATTATCGATAGTATACTGATATACAGCATCCAATGCCGTGTTAACATCGGCCCTTCGTTTTGCATTGTTTGCCTGAGCGAGCTGACGCGCCGGGTTAATAGCGATAATAACGATCGAAGCAAGGATAGCGATGATCGCGATAACGAGGAGGAGCTCGATGAGCGTAAAACCTTCTTTTTTGTGTGATGGTATGTGCATAACTTTAAATAATATTAAACTCATGTTTACCAGTATAGCACAATTTTATAATTGAGTACTAATCCGGCATAACAAAGCTAAATTGCTTTTGTTTTTTGCGCGGACGAACAGCAAGACCAAAAACAACGGCGCTATGCGCTGGAGATATTTCTTTGATATCAACGGCAAGTTGCGCCTGTTTAACAGGAATTCCAATCTTTGTTGCAAGCTGTTCTCGTAGTCCCTCCAATAAACTCGCTCCACCAGTAATAAGCGCAAGCTTAATCTGCCTTCCTGTGCGCTTTGTATAGTATGTAGAAGCTTTTTCAAATTCTTTCCCAAAGTTTTCTACATAGGCTTGGATGATATCTTTAACACTCGCATCGCTCAGGCCTTTATTCTTTTTCAAAAGCTCCGCGGCTTTTTCCGTGAGCTTCTTTTTCTCCATAATCGCCTGCGTGATCGAAATACCTCCTTCCGGATAGCTTACGGATAACCAAAGTCCATGGTCATCAGATAAAAGCACATGTGTCGCCCTTCCCCCCATATCAATAACGGCTATGCCCGTTTTTTCATCCGTTTTTTGAGAGGAACCGAGAGCGCGGACCAAAGACAATGATTCTGGTTCGAGCATAACCAGTTCGAGCCCAGCAAGCGTCACTGTGTGTGCATAAGCCTCTACCACCGCTTTCGAAGCAGCGGCAAAGAGGACTTCTTGTACATCAGGCCCCTTATAAAGCGGTTGATAATCCCATGCATACTCATCAAGATTGAGAGGCATAATCATCTCCGCTTGACGTATAACTTCCTCATCAAGATGTTCCCCTTCAAAAGCAATGGGTACAACAAAGTGTTCCATAAACGTAACGGCCTCAGGAAGGGACATTGATACACGCGTTGTCTTAGGTGGCTGTGGCGTGGCTTCAGAAACCAGTTTTTTGATTGCCTTAGCAAAGGCTTTTTGATCCAAAATTTCTCCATTCTCTATAATGCCCGCGACAAGCGTGATTCTGCTATAGGCAAGAACACGAGGCTTCTTTTTACTAGAGGATAGCTGAAGAAGCGCAAGCACGCGATCAGACACGTCTATGGCGAATGTCGGGGGCCGAAAAAAAGAAGAAAAAGGAAACCACATATATTTTCATTAAAAGCTTACCACATCCTTCCAAGAAGAGATGGACATACTCGGATGTACTGCAGCAATGGAAATGAGGATTTTTCTGGTAACACCATTAATAGTACTTGATGCTTGAATAGTTCGATTCAGGTTTCCCGAACCTCCAACCGGACCGATCTGACACGATGCACTATCAACCTGAAGCGTCTCATTCCCCGCATAAGAAAGAGAGCCATGGAGATTCATGAGGCCCCGTTCTGCGCAAGCCGTTGCAGCGGCCTCCGCATAACTAGAAAATTCCTGCTGGCTTAGCATTCGAGATTCGCTCGCGGCACGAATAAGAATACCTGTTGCAATAAGCACACTAACCGCCATGGCGACCAGGACGGTAAAAAGAGCGACATAACCGGATTGATATTTCATAGACGTTTGCGTATGGCCGAAGTGCCCCAAAACTGCTGCCCGGCAGTATAGGCCGGATTGCCGGACGCGCTCGTGGGACTAACAGAGAATTGCATACGAAGCGTACCGGATGTACCCGTGGGGCTTACATTTTGAAACTGCAGATCCGTAATCTGCACTCCTAACTCCGTTAAAACAGCGCTTGCACTTGAGCCTTCCTGAATCATGAGCCTGGTTCCGGATACAAAAAAGGAAGTGGGGTTTGTCGCCGGATCATCTGTGACAAGCACAAGCGAGGAACTTGTCGCGCCCACAGACGGGGAGGTAATCGTATCGGCATTTCTTACAGCGAGCTGCATTTGAGCAAAGGCAAATCGTCCGTTCTGACTCACCGTACGAATGGCTCGCGCCTTCACCGCACCCTCTTGGAGATTTAAAAGTAAGAAAGCTGTAATGGGAAGCAAGATAGCAAGAATAGCCAAGTAAAGGATAAGCTCAACAAGCGTAAAACCTTTTTTAGCTTTCGTATACATACTCATGGACCGGGAACAATAATAACTAATTCGGAACTGTGATTACTACTGACGGCATAAGCTGCGTCCGGTGTAACGGCTAAGCCCAAAATATCCGAATTACCTGGAAGGTCTACTGAAGCGTACCGAAGCGGAGAAGACGGGTTCACAGCATCCAAGATAAGAAACTCCGCTGTAGATGATGACCCACCGAGATTCACATATCCATTTCCGGTACGAACGGAGTTAAGCACGCCATCATATTCATAATAGCCAAGAGAGCTTGGAGAAGAAACATCTGAAACATTCACTGTTTCAAACTCCGGCTTTGATGATTCATCCCTCCCGACATACGCCACCGATCCTGATGCTGCCACGCTTAATCCATTAG
This sequence comes from Candidatus Peregrinibacteria bacterium CG2_30_44_17, assembly GCA_001873565.1. Taxonomy (GTDB): domain Bacteria; phylum Patescibacteriota; class Gracilibacteria; order UBA1369; family UBA12470; genus CG2-30-44-17. The sequence continues at coordinate 3,088 of MNZJ01000027.1, forward strand.
CGGATCCTGAAAAATTTATGTGGCCTGCTATCCCGGGGTGCTGCGGATTCGAAACATTTACAGACAAAAATTCTTTGTGATTACCATGGCCAGCTAAAAACACAAAGTCATTGTTCGTTAGAGAGCCTGTAACATCTCCCGCACCCTTGAAATTCGCATACTCGCTCGTTATCTCAACCGGAGCAAGGGGGTTGCTCACATTAACAATCGCGAGCGTAGGGTTCCCTATCCGAGCGATATAGAGCATCGTACCGCTCACGTAAACTCCCTGAGGATCCCCGTTCTCTTGAAGACCTAGACTCGCAACTTCCGTGGGTGAGCTGGAATTCGTTATATCAACAACATGTAGCTCAGAACTATTGCTTGGTGTTACAAGGAAAGCGTAGCTTCCATCTGAAGACAAGCCTATGTCGGTGACATCAGTCCCAATGTCTAAGCTTCCAAGTACAAGAGGATTCGTTGAACTGGAAGCATCAATAATCACAAAATTATCTTGGCTCGGGTTGGAGTTATGTCCATGTTCACCGGAATTTCCATGTTCACCGGACTGTTCTCCGCCACCGGAGCTCTGTCTTCCCACGTAAACAGTCGTGCCAGTCGCGGCGACAGCCAGAGCATCCGAAGACCCAGACAGGTCTAGTTGAGCAGCCAGCTTCGGCGTTGCCCATGAGCCATGACCACCGCCCGAAGGCTGCTGCCAGTTCGTGAAAAAGGTTGTGAACGAAACTTCTCTCGACTGGGTATCTGTAAAATTCCAAGTGACGGTTGAGGTTACGTATCGCGTATCTGCATCAAGCTCAGAAATTTGTATCTGTCTTTGATAAAGATCATGCGTATCGCTCGTACCGGAAAGAGTCCAAACACCGCCATCAATTGCAAGACCATAGGTACCTGCGGCGAGCGTAGCAAAGTTTACATCTCGTACAGATCGAATGGCATCCAAACCCTCATCTGCATAAAAAATAGCTTCCATGCGTTCAGAAGCTGCACGCTCACTTGTAAGAGCATTTAAGTACACAGTAACCACCGTCGAAATCCCCAGTACAAAGAGCGCAATAGCTAAGAGAATCTCTACCAAGCTCTGTCCAGAGGAAACGTGCGTAAATTTCTTCTTCATTACCTGAAGTATAGCATTACTACACCACTAACTGCCACTGATAAAACCTTCAGCTGTTACTTCAATTGTTTTTGAAAACCCTCCGTTTGTAACCGTCCAAGTTCCAGGAGCAGTTGTGGTTCCGCTCAATCGTCCAAAGCTTATCTCTCCTACATTACCCGAGATAACAGAGGATCCCGGATAACTCATTACCTGGTCAAAAGAGGTATCCCTCGCTGCATATGAGTTTCCTTTAAACAGAACAATCTTTTTTGTCGAGGTATCCGTTTTTACGCCGTAGGGTGAATCGTCCTGCATAGCCATTGCATTCGCCCTCGCACGCAATAAAGTATCCTCCAACGAAAAAGCTGTGTCGGCGACAAGCTGATTCTGATAAAAACTAACTAATACAGGAGCAGTAAGCGCCATCAAGACAGTGCCGATTGCGATAACAAGAAGCATTTCCGGGAGCGTAAACCCGGCCCTATCGCCCTGAACTGGAATGCGCTTGAATACCGCTGGTAATTTCATAAATAGGTGAAATAAGCGCCACGGCCAGGAAGAGCACAATCAAACCAATGAAAAACAGGAGGAGTGGCTCGATAAGTACCGGCAGGCGCTTCGTCTGCATATCGACCTCGCGGTTATAGTAACGCGCAAGATACACGAAGGAGTCATCAAGTTTACCACTCGACTCTCCGACGGAAACAAGAGCAGTTACATGCTGAGGAAAATAAAAACTATCTTTCTCCAGAATAACGGCAAGCGGAACGCCTTGGACAAGGTGCGTAGAGGCTTTACGCAAAATGCCTTGATAACAAACATTGGTCATTGCATACGCTGTTGAGCTAAGCGCTTCATGGATAGTCAGCCCGCTTCGGAATAAGGCTCCAAAGATTTGTGAGAACAGAGCAAGTTGATAATCTCGTATAAGTCTCCCGATCAAAGGAATTCGCAAAGACACATTTGATAAAAACCAACGAACGGCCGGAATGCGCGCTAAGAGCGTCAACAGAAAAATCACGACAGTCAATACAGTAAAAGAAATCAGGCCATTGTCACGCAGAAATACGGAGAAGTCTAAGAAGAGCTGTGTAACAAAGGGAAGCTTTACGCCAAGCGTCTGAAAAAGTGGCACGAGCCTAGGAAGAACAAAAATCGAGATTCCGCCACCAATAAGAAAAGCGAGCACGAGAACAATTTCCGGATAAAGCATCGCGGATTGAATACGCTGGGAGAGTTCGCGTTTTCGGTCAAGGAGATCCGCAAGATATTGAAGGTTCTCTTCAAGCGTACCGTTTACCTCCCCTGCTTTGATCACGTTAATAACCAGAGAGTCCGAATCTCCGTCATAAGCCTCTAAGGCCTTCGAAAGAGCGACTCCCTGCTGAACTTCATGTTGTATACCTTCGATAAAGGTGCGAATGCCTTTAGATCGATTTTCAATAGCAAGCACGCGGAGAGCCTCATCAAGAGGGATACCGCTTTTTGCCATGATGCTAAGGTTCTTAACAAAATCGGGAAACTCCCGCTTAAATGCGCTATGAAGAAAAGGGTGAGGAATTTTCATGTCTGCAAAGAGTATAGCGCGTTTTTGATTCGCCGTCAGGATTAAGTTTTCGTTGCGCGAATAATTTCACCAATAGTTGTTTTCCCTTGGAAAACTTTTTCGATACCATCTTCAATCATGAGCCGCATGCCACGCTTATGAGCAAATGTGCGGATGATCTCTGAGCTTTCCTTGCTCACAATAAGCGGGCGTATAGCTTCATCAACTTCTAAGAGCTCAAAAATGCCCATACGTCCTAAATAGCCCGTATCTCCACAAATAGAACATCCTTTTCCCCGATAAAAACGACGTTTTTCTAAATCTTTTTTTCCACCAATTTTCTGAATAAGCTTGCGAAGCTCCTCATCCCCGGCGACAAGTTCAAGTTCATCACCTCCAAGCTGATAGCTGATCATACAATGCGTACAAATCTTGCGCACCAAGCGTTGAGCGATAACAAGGTTCATGGACGAGGCAATTAAGAATGACTCAACATTCAGTTCGTACAAGCGCGGAAAAGAGGCGGCGGCATCATTGGCGTGCAAGCTCGAAAGCATCAAGTGACCGGTCAATGCCGCATTAACGGCGATGGACGCCGTTTGTGGATCGCGGATTTCTCCAACCATGATCACATCAGGATCCTGACGAACGATAGACTTTAATCCGGTTTCAAATGTGAGGTTTGTTCTTGGATTTACTTGAATCTGACGAATCCCACGAACGCTATATTCAACCGGATCTTCAATAGTCATTACATTTACATCCGGCTGATTCAAAATTGTCATCACCGCATAAAGTGTTGTTGTTTTTCCTGAGCCGGTTGGACCCGAGAGGAGAATCATTCCATGTGGTTGTTCTGAAGCACGTTTTACTTTCTCGAGATCATCGGATTGCAACCCAAGGTCTTCAAGAAGAAGGCGCTGAGACCCTTCAAAGAGAAGACGCATAACAATATTCTCGCCATATGTAATGGGGAGAATGGATACACGCAAGCTAAGCCCCCCTCCGGGAAAAATCAGCCCAAAACGTCCGTCTTGTGCTTGTGCATGCTCATCCGTTCTGAGTTTCGACAAAATTTTAATGCGAAATACAACTTGATCATGAAAATCTCTAGGATAACGAAAGGCTTCATGCAATCTTCCGTCGATACGGTAGCGGACAACCACATTCTCCTTTTCCGGCTCAATGTGAATATCGGAAGCATGCCGCTCATAAGCCGACTGAACCATCAAAGTAACTAATTTAGAAACGTCCTCTTCATGCAGGCCTTTCTCCATTGCCTTCAAAAGCAACTGAACCTGTAAGAGCACATCCTCTTCATAAAATTTTAGAGCCGATTCTACGCCATCCGATGTCGCGTAAACGACATGAACCGGCATATGAAAAACCTTTTCAACTAATTTGAAAAATTCGTAATTATCTACTTTTGATGTTGCAACCCAAAGTTCTCCTCCGACGCGTTTCATAGGAATCGCTTCCTGCGCTTTCGCAACCTTTTTAGGAAAAAGAAGGAGTGTGTTCGGCTCGGGCCGTTGTTTTACAAGGTCTACAAAAAAATATCCGAGCTGTTCCGCCAGTAATGCTCCAATTTGCGCATCGGACAAAAGCCCCAACTCTAGAATGGCCTGTGGAATACTCCAATTCCGTGAGCTCGCCTGGTCAGCAGCCATATCAAACTCCTTCGCCCGAAGAAATTTTCCACCGACAAAAAGTTCTTTAAGAACTTGAGGACTCAGCTGGACAGAGGGATTTGGCATCTATTTTTTTAAGTGCTTATTAATGAGGCCGACAATCTCCTGAAGCGAGGAATCTGACTTCACAATATATTCCACTGCACCGAGCTTAAGGCTACGATCACGATCGCTTTCCTGCCCAAGATTTGAGAGAACAACGATAGGAATCTTTTTCCACTCAGATTTTTTTTGCATCTCCTCCAAAACATCAAACCCGTCCATGCGGGGCATAACGAGATCTAAAAGGACAATATCGGGAAGATCTTTTTTTAAAGATTTGAT